>JAWWDX010000098.1:0-10124 GCA_033719695.1 Putridiphycobacter sp. | reverse complement strand
TATGGTATCAAAACCAGCGGCTTCGCATAAAATAATACTTTCCCTTGTTTTGCGCGCAACACCTCCTAGTGATCCAGCAGCCGAACTTGGTCGGATATATGCATTTGCATTGATGGCTAGTTGATTCATACGTGTTTTGTCGCCAAGTATACTACCACCTGTTTTATCGCTACTCGGATCAATGGCCAGAACGGCTACTTTTTTACCTTTGGCAATTAGTGCTAATCCAAAACTTTCAATAAAGGTGCTTTTTCCAACTCCAGGCACGCCAGTTATTCCAATTCTAACGCTACTTCCTGATTTTTCAAGGCAACCATGAATAATGGCTTGAGCCATTTTTTGATCAGTAGTTCGAGTACTTTCTAACAATGTGATGCTCTCACTTAAGGCACCAATGTCACCTGCTTTAATTTTAGCACTGAGTGCAGACGCTGACATTGAATTTTGTCTCTGCTTTTTTCTTGCAATTAAAGCGGCTATTTGTTTTTTATGTGGATTGGTAGACTGACTCAACTCTGTATCATTTGAATTACAAAACTACTCAAATTATTGCAATGCTTGGTATGCGGCAACCCAATTAGGATCTTGAATATCTTTTAACAATTGAAAGAGTTTTTCCCCAACAAAATAATGTGTGTTGACATTCAGTACACCATAGGTCTCAAACAAGTATTTGGCTTGGCTTTCACTTGGACTGTAGGGGCTTTGACTCCAGCCTGCAGGTCTATCTCTGAACATGGGATGATGCTGGTATTTAATTCTCCATAATTGATCAATTGGTCCACAGGTATATCCATTTACTTTTCCAAAATCGTCGTAGGTTAATTCAACGCCTTTAATGCCATATTTTGCATAAAGGTTCACTTTTTCAATATTGGCTTTAGATGGCCAATAACCTAGACTAAAATACATGAATTGTTGGCGAGAAAGATGCTGTGCAGTAATGTAGTTTTCACCAATTCTTTTCATTATAGCAAAGGATATGAGCCCATTATTTGCATTGGGAACGAGTCCTATAGCAAACTGATTTCGGTTTTGAGCAAGACAGGGTAAGGCTACTGTAAATAGCATAGCGACAACTATGAATTTGATCAATCTCCACATACCTGCTTTTAATACGTTTTTAAACTAGTACATGTTACATAGCTGCAAAAATACCGCCAAGTTTACACTTCTTGACAAGTATGTCAGTCAATTTGTCAGCAAAACTGGCAATGGTATAGATTTTGGCATGTAGCCAGTGACCAAAATTATTAAAAAAATATCATGGCAACACAAGGAACAATTAATGTACAAACGGAAAATATATTTCCATTAATCAAACGCTTTTTATATAGCGATCATGAAATCTTTTTGCGAGAATTAGTGTCTAACGCGGTCGATTCAACCAGTAAACTCAAAGTTTTGAGTGGTGCGGGTGAAGTGAAAGGAGATTTAGGTGACACTAGAATTGAAATTTCAATAGATAAGGAGGCCAAAACACTAACTGTTAAAGATAGAGGGATTGGATTGACTGAGGATGAGATTGAGAAATACATCAATCAAATTGCATTTTCTGGTGCTGAAGAATTTGTAAAAAAATACGAAGGAAAGGAAGGCGCAGAACAAATTATTGGCCATTTTGGACTAGGATTTTACTCGGCTTTTATGGTTGCACATAAAGTGCAAATTAAAACCTTATCTTTCAAAGAGGGAGCTGAGGCTGTTATGTGGGAAAGTGACGGTACGCCGGCATATAGTATAACACCAATTGACAAGAAAGACAGGGGAGCTGAAATTGTCTTACATATTGCTGATGATTCATTAGAGTTTTTAGAAGAAGCGCGGATTAATACTTTGTTGAATAAATATTGCAAATTTTTACCAGTTGAAATTGTTTTTGGAGAAAAAACAGAAATGATTGATGATCCAAGTGGAGAGAAAGATGAAGAAGGTAAAGTAAAGAAAATAGAAAAGAAGTCGCCAAAAGTCATTAACAATACAAAACCACTTTGGGTAAAAGCACCAGCCGATTTGAAAGATGAGGATTACAAAGCATTTTACCGTGAATTGTACCCAATGACTTTTGAAGATCCTTTATTTCATATTCATCTCAACGTAGATTATCCTTTTAACTTAACAGGGGTACTGTACTTTCCAAAAATTAAAGAAAATCTAGAAATTCAAAAGAATAAAATACAACTCTACTCAAATCAGGTATTTATTACTGACTCTGTAGAGCAAATTGTGCCAGAATTTTTAACATTATTACATGGTGTAATTGATTCACCAGATATTCCGCTAAACGTATCTCGCTCATACCTACAAAGTGATGGAAACGTTAAGAAAATAGCCTCTCACATCACCAAAAAAGTAGCCGACAAATTAAAATCTATGTTTAATGAGGATAGAAAAGGATTTGAGGAAAAATGGGATGATTTAAAAGTATTTATTGAATACGGAACTTTGACGGATGAGAAATTTGCTGAAAAAGCTGAAAAATTCACTTTACTTAAGAGTACAGATGGTACTTTTTATACCATTGAAGAGTATAAAGAAAAGATAAAAGCAGCACAAACAGACAAGGATGATAATTTGGTAATCCTTTATGCTAACAACAAAGAAGCTCATCATCAATTTATTCAAAATGCAAACGATAGAGGATATGACGTTGTTTTATTCGACAGTCCTTTGACACCTCACTTTATTGCTAAACTAGAAGGTTCGCTGGAGAAAGTAAATTTTAGTAGAGTAGATGCTGATACTTTAGATAATTTAATTAAAAAAGATATTGAAGTGCCATCAAAATTGTCGGATGCTGAAAAAGATAAATTAAAACCATTATTCGAAGAAGTGGTGAACAAAGAAAAGTTCACTGTGCAATTTGAAAATATGAGTGAAACAGAAGCTCCAGTTATCATCACGCAACCTGAATTCATGCGTCGTATGCAAGAACAACAGCGTTTGGGTGGCGGCGGTATGATGATGGGTGCTTTTCCAGAAATGTATAATTTTGTTGTGAACACAAATCATCCAGCTGTTGGCGCACTATTGCGCAAGAAAGGTGATAATAAAACTAAAGTTGCAAAGCAATTGTCAGACTTAGCTTTACTATCACAGGGGATGTTAAAAGGTGAAGAATTATCTAAATTTATTAACCGTAGTGTTGAACTAATAGACTAAAACAGTTGCAATCAAAAAAAAAGGGTTTGCGTTAGCAAACCCTTTTTTTATTGTAGTCATTCTTCTTTTACTTAAGCATGATTTTTTGAACGGTTATACGCTCATTTGTAATCACTTTGACAAAATATATACCTTTGGCTGCGCCAGACATGTCAATGACGCCTTTCTGATTTGAAACTGCCATAGAACGCACTAATTTGCCGTTGGCATCTATTATTTCAATTTGTGCTAGTGAAGCGTTTGATAATTCGTAGAAAAACTGACCATTTGAAGGATTGGGATATAACTTCAATGATCCAATATGAGTATCAGTTAAACCTAGAGAGCTGGTAATCCCAATATCATCTATGGCAATATCACTTCTGTAATTGTCGCCAGTAATGCCTCTAAACCTGATGTTAATAATACTACCTGCATAAGTATTCAGGTTTACAGAAGCTTGAAGCCAGTCGCCACCTTGGTTTCCATTTATAACAGGCATAATGTCGTTTATCCAAACACCGTTAACCAAAATATCTACATGCAATTCACCCATATCTATGCCTAACATATGGTATGCAAAAGTTAATATACCGCCATCTGCTAAATCAATACATGGCGTTATTAAATGGGCTGATTTATCAGCGCAAATCGGCGTTGCGGATGGCTCTAGATATAAATATTTTCCATTAGAATTACCTGGGTTAAAATCAGTAGAAGGACCAGTGCCTGAGGATGGTGTTGTACTAGCGTTTGTTCGCCAATCTATGTCATCTACAACGCCATTACTTGAATTAACAAAGTTGTTGGTCAACTGACAAATCTCTGCTTCACAATTACTGGTAGTGTTACATAAGTTGAATGATTCAAAATCTTCAAAAAATGGTAGGGTAATAGGAGAGGCGTTCAAATAGTTAAAGGTAGAATTAATAGTGTCGTTATCAGAGTTTTGATCAGATCCATAATCAGCCCAAATATCTAGTGTATTTGTGCCAAATGGAATGGCGGTTTGATTTGTAAAACTAAAATAAACAACATCTGATGGTTGTAAAGTTCCATTGTAGGTTTCGCTAATGACTGAATTGTTATTCAGTTTATAGTACACTGGAATATTAGAAATTGGATTTGTTCCTGCATTGACGAGGTTAATACCAATGTCTAGTGTATCACCTGCCATGCAGCTTAGAATATTTCTACCATTAATTGATTGCGGATCGTTAACTGCTACATCAAATGCTAGTACACAGTTTGTTGTGCCGGCAGATTGAAACTGTGCAATAGCTCTTCTTCCTTCGCAGTTGTTAGCCCCTAGCGCCTTGACGCTCCACCAAAAATCATTGGCAGAAGAATGTGCTACCTTCATACTCGTGGTTGTGGTGGTTGCTACAGAATCCATGTAAAAGTTTCCTAACATACTGACCTCATATCCCGTGGCATTGGCTACTGCATTCCAACTAAGTTCAACAGAGTCGGGACAAACGGAAAGTACTTGCAGTCCAGTTGGTACACCAATGATTGAAAAGGGTTCATGACTTTGACTTAAAGAGGCGCCTCTAGAGACACGAACAAGCGCTTCACCTGATACAACATTTGGAACATTCCAGGAATAGTAGCGACGATCAGCACTGATGTTAGTGCTCAGAGTAGTCCAAGACAGACCATTATTAATTGAATATTCTAGGGTGAAAGCACCATTGTCGTTTAAAGCATCCCATCTAATGACTTCGTTTTCTGTTGGGTCAAATCCTTCACCACCAATTGGATATGTTAACACAACATCATCCGTCACCAATTCATATACAACAAAATATTTCTGTGGTCCAGAAGGAATTGAAAAGCCATTTAGATTTACTGTATACGCACCAGGACTTGGATTATCTATGGTTATTTGTTCCATATTGTTAACATCATCTACAGCAGTTATGGCAGGTGAATTAAGTGCTGTAGCGTTAGTTGAATTATCAAGAACCCAAGGCAAATTTGTGTATCCTGTAGGGTCCATCAGCGTCATGTTTATATCATTTACTAATACTTGACTAGCACTAGTTGAAGCTTCATAGTCTGACCAATAAACCATCACTCTAACTTGCGCAATTCCGGCTGGTACAGAAATGGTGTGATTTAAGTTGTCACCTTGAGAGATTTCGTCTGTAAAATAATTGCCATTGCTTATCAAATCGTATGCTCGCCTCGCATTAATTCGGCCCCATCCATAAATAAAATCTGGGCCTTCATTACCCAAATCGTCCGCAGTATTTAGAATAGCACCTTTGATTAAGGCAGAGTTCGGATTGTTGCCATTATTCAGTTCTTTGTAACCTTGGTACAGCTGTGCTAAAGTCCCTGCAACTCCTGGACATGCCATTGATGTTCCCGTTTTTGTATCGTAACTATTAGGATCTACTGTTGAATATACATTGGTGCCAACAGCACAAATGTCTGGTTTAATCCTGCCATCTTCACTTGGACCTCTACTGCTAGAATTAGCAATAACATCTGTAAAAGTTAAATTACCGACTGCCAAAACATTCTTGGCTGATTTGTGTCCGCCTGTAATGTTAAACCATTGTGAACCAGCGGATGTAAATCCAGAGCCATTCGAATTACCAGCAGAAAAAACATGTATTAGTTCTGGATAGTTTCTAATTTGCTGATCAAGCGTTCTGGCTATCGTATTGTAGCCTGCATTCAGTCCACCACCATAACTTTTGGAGGTAATGGTTAAATTGCTATTTTGCACTAAATTAGGCACGAGGTTGTAATTGGCATCACTGGGACTGTATACTAGTACTTCAGCACCATATGCCATACCCCTTGTGGTTGGATCAATGTTTCCGGCACCAGCAATAATTCCTCCACAGTGTTCTCCATGGTCACCACTATTTGAAGCGTTTATGTTCACGAATCTACCTGTGTAATCAATGTGCTCATCTAGTTCACTGTTATCCTGAAGCATTACTGTGACACCACTGCCATCCAAGTGTAGGCCGTTTGTATATGATGTGGCTAGGTTATTGCTTCTGTGATTGGTAACACCTACTAGATTTTCAGGTAGTGACGGTGGATCAATTTGCTCAAAATAGTAAAACGGATAAAGATTATAAAGTTCGTTTAAGACTGCAATATTAACAGTAAAAGTCGCTACTTGACTATTGTTAACTGATATGTTTTTTGCGCCAAAATTTTCTAACATTTCAAAAACTAACTCATTAGATATTGTTTTGTAAAAAACAGCATTTAAAGCAATTGCATTTTGATTCACCAATGCATAGTCATTATATTTTTGAATGGCTAAATCTTTAGATAGTTTATATGTGGGCAAAATTGGATAAACAGCCTTCATATCTGCCAACGTTAGTATATTAAAACTAGCGCTTGGTTGTATCATTGCATAATAGGCGTTTTTCGGCATATAATTTAGCAACGTAATACCATTGTCAGCTAATTGAGATTTCACTTCGTTAGTTGGGATTTCGTTGAATTGAATTATCAGAAAATGATCCCCACTTTTGTTCTGCTTAGCAAGATCAAAGAATTGTTTAGACTCCTCTCTGTTTATGTTCTTTTCAATATTTCCGGACTTGAATAGAAGTGGTATAGAGTTTTGACTGTAAGCAAATGATTGAAAGAAAATAAATAGTAGGAAAAAGGAGCGTTTAGCTGAGTGTAAGTGTTTTTTCATTTGAATTGGTGTATTTTGGTTACCCGCAAGATACAACTTTTTTCATTTTCTCAATTTTTTAAAAAGTTCAAAAGTGCGCATAATTTGAAATCCTATTGACAAGCATCCATAAAAAAGCAGGGCCAAGTACAAACTTTACCAGAGGGTTTACCATTTTACTATTACCTTCCCAATAGACTGTCTACTTTCAAGAAGGGTATGTGCTTCAGCTATTTCGGTGGCATGGTAGGTTGCACCTACATGCGGAGATAAAACGCCCTCTTGAATTAATTTGGTAACTTCTACCAGACAGTGGTGCAAAACAGATGGTTTATTATCACCAATTTTAAGCATGTTTACACCAATGATGCTTTTTGAACGCATCATTAAACCAATAGCTAAGCGAAACCCCATTTTTCTCACAAAATTTAGTCCTGAAAGTACGCCCCATCTCTTACCCGATAATTCTGAACCACCAAATAAAATGACCCTTCCTCCTGATCCAACAAGGCTAAAATCTTTTTTAAATGCAGACCCCGCAATAGGATTAAAAGTGACATCAATTCGATTATCATGAATAACCTTTGTGATTGAATCAACATAATTTTCAGCCTTATAATTAATGCCATGGTCAGCACCTTGATTTTTCACATATTGAATTTTTTTATCGGAGCCAGCCGTAGCAAAAATGGTACATCCTTTTAATTTACATAGTTGAATTAACGCAGTTCCAACGCCGCCGGCACCAGCATGAATCAATACTTTGTCACCTGCAAATAGATTTGTAGCAACATAGGCCATATAATAGGCAGTTACATATTGTGTCGCAATACATAATGCTACGCCAGCATCTAGTGAGTCTATTTCAGTAAGTCCATAATCTTTTGAAATAGCATACTCTGCATAACCTCCAAATCGGGTAAAGCCCACAACGCGTTTTCCAATTAAATGCTCATTTGCTTTGCTTTGTACTTTTTCAACAGTACCAACAACTTCATAACCAATGATGCAAGGCATTGGTGGCGCTTCTTTATACTGTCCGTGACGGGCCATAACGTCGGCATAATTCAAACCGAAAGCCTCTACTTTAATGAGCACATCTTCTTGTTCTTTCATTTGAGGTATTTGGGTTTCTCTCATTTCAAATGCCTTGCTCGCAGCACCTTTCTGCTTCAGATAAATTGCTTTCATAGTTTTTACTTTTTGCCTTCAACAACAATCACAAATTCACCTTTCGGACTTGTTTCTTCAAAGTGATTCATTAATTCAGCACTAGTACCTCTTATTGTTTCTTCAAATTTTTTAGAAATTTCTCTGGAAATTGAAATTCTACGCTCAGGTTCAAAAAATGTGTGGAATAACTTCAATGTTTTTAGCAGTCGGTGAGGCGATTCATACATAACGGTTGTTCTGTCTGATTCTTGGATGTTTTTAACTATGGTCTCACGACCTTTTTTATGCGGTAAAAAGCCAATGTAGTTGAATTTTTCACATGGAAAGCCGCTATTAACAATGGCAGGAACAAAAGCTGTCGCTCCTGGCAAACAATCAACTTCTATGCCCGCTTCTACGCAGGCCCGCACCAAAAGAAAGCCTGGATCTGATATGGCAGGAGTTCCGGCATCCGTCACTATGGCATAAGTTAATCCAGATTGTAATTCATTGACAAGTCTTTCTAAAGTTTTATGCTCGTTGTTTTGATGATGAGCAATTAGCTTATTTGAAATGTCATAGTGATTAAGAAGTTTTCCAGTAACACGAGTATCTTCAGCCAAAATGGCATCTACTTCCTTCAATACCCGAATGGCTCTAAAAGTCATGTCTTCGAGATTGCCAATTGGCGTTGGAACGATAAAAAGTTTTCCCATTAGTCTATTTTAACTTCAAATAATTTAGGCCATAATTTACCGGTTAAATAAATCTTTTTAGTGTTAGCTTCATAAGCAATTCCATTTAACACATTAGAATTAACATCCATACCTTGCATGGCAATACCCGAACAATCGATATAAGCCAGCACTTTGCCAGTGGTAGTATCGACTTGTACTAAAAATTCGTCCATGTATACATTGCACCACAAGTCACCATTTATGAGCTCCAGCTCATTAAGTTGTGGTACATCACGCTCTTTACTGAATACATGAATGGTTTTTTCAATTTCAAATGTATGTCTATTGCGCCATACAATTGAAGAAGTGCCATTTGACATGATAAGCGACTGACCATTATTGGTCAGACCCCATCCTTCGCCTTCGTAACTAAACGACTTTATGTAGTTAAAATTTATATCGTAAACCAAACATTCATTGTTTTGCCAAGTAAGTTGATAGATAGTATCGTTAAGAATGGTAATACCTTCACCAAAATAGTTTGATTGATTGAGTGTTTTATATTGCTTGTGCTCACCAGTTAACAAGTCTACTTTTGCAATAAATGATTGGTTGTTATCACCCGACCCTGTACTTTCATATAAATTACCCTTGTAAAACTCTAATCCCTGAGTGTATGAAGAAGTTTGATGAGGATATGTATTGACAATAGAGGCTATTTTTTGCTCTGGTGTGATATCCGACCACAAAACAATATTCCTTGAGGCAGTTCTCGGTTTTCCTGCTTGATCAGTATAGCTAATTTTTAAAGTTGAAAACCCAACCGGTAAAGGTTTTGTGTCAATAGTAATGGTTTGCGATTTAGCAGATAGTTGTGAAAAATAAATGCTGTCGTTATAGGTAATGGTTAAATTGTTTATTTCTTCAGGTTTGTATACTTCTAATACAATATTGAGCGGTTCTCCTACTGTTAGATGCTCATTATGTCCAGGGCTTTTTACTTTTAGGGCAACCAACTTCTTTTTTTCAGTGTTTTTTTGACTTTTACGGTCGTCACAACTAAAGATGCTAATCGATATAATTAGAAGAAAGAGGAGAGTTTTAATTACTTTTGTATTCATATTACAGCTTTGAAATCATTTCCATTAAAATAGCTTTTTTACGTGTTGAAACTGGTATTTTAGACTCATCTTTCAGTTGTATTTCTCCATTTTGTTTCAAAAAAGCTTTTATTTGGTCTTTTGCTATAAGGTGTGACTGATGAACTCTAATGAAATTGTGCTCATTCAACATTTTATCAAATTCTTTTAAGGTTTTTGTTACCAATAATTTGGTACCATCTTTAAAGTAAAATTGAGTATAATTAATATGAGATTCTAGCCTAATAATGTCTTTGATGTCTACAATATGAATCTTATCGACTGTGTTGAGCGCTAGTTTTTTTGGACCTTCTAAATTATTTTTTAAAAGCTCAAGACGTTCAGCAGGATTTA
>JAWWDX010000097.1:0-10154 GCA_033719695.1 Putridiphycobacter sp. | reverse complement strand
GTTCCCTAATAAAACCATACACCCCTGGTACTTTAAACAATGTTGTAAAAATTTCCAATACAGCAAAAAAGACAAATACGAGTACGTTAATAAAGATTAGAATCTTTAAATTTCCACCCGTTTTAAACTCATATTTTAATCTATCAACTAAATTTAAATTACTCATGTTTAATAAAACTTAGTTTTATCTCTCTGCCAAATCATTAGTAAAACAAAGCCAAACACCATACCTCCGAGATGTGCAAAATGCGCCACATTATCGTTTGCATTGTTGGCAAATCCAAGATACAACTCCAGTGCACCATATATCATTACAAACCACTTAGCTTTCAACGGAATTGGAGGGAACAAGAGCATTAATTCGGTATTTGGAAATAACCATCCAAAGGCCAATAAAATACCAAATACAGCCCCAGAAGCACCTACCGTAACGCTATTATATAATACATTCAACAATCCTGCATCAGGATCAATATAATTCTGTCCTTGTTGCAAAACGGCATAGCCCTCTGTCACAATTGATTCAAATTCAGCAGGACTGAACAAATCGTAAAATGGAATTATTCGCACTTGTGCCACCAGTATTTGAACAATACCTGCTCCTATACCAGTTACCATATAGTAAATTAAAAATCGTTTACTCCCCCAAAACTGCTCTAAGGTTCGTCCAAACATAACCACAGCAAACATATTAAACAGAATGTGTGTAAAGTCATTGGTGCTATGCATGAACATATACGTGACAATCTGGTGAGGATAGAAGCCGTCACTAAGGAAATAATGTAAACCTAATAACTCTGTTAAATCAATTCCTTTGGTTCTTAAAGCCATGGTTGCCAGATAAAACAAAAAATTTATGATCAGTAAATTTTTTGTGACTGGCGGGATATTTCTAAATAAGTTTTGAAACATATTTTAATTAAATTTTTTTGCTATTTCATCTAAAGTAAAAGTAATCATAATTGGTTTTCCGTGAGGTGACAAAATGTGGTTCTCACAAGCAAATAACTCATCAATAATATGTTGCATTTGTTCTAAACCAAGCTGAGTTCCTCCCTTGATAGCCGAAGCAGCCACAACAGATTTTAAAACCAAATCTTTAACTGAAATATCATCTTTTTGCTCTGTATCTTTATAGTTGGCTATTAACTGATCAACTATTGACTTGGCCTGGTAACCATTTAGTTCTACAGGTAGGCCAGAAAAAATGATTTTTTTATCGCCAACCAATTCGAAATCGAATCCAATTTCACGCAAGCCGTCGACCATTTCTTTAAAGTAAACAATATCGGTCGCTGAAATTTCAAATTCTTCAGGAAAAAGTAATTGCTGCGATTTTCTTGCCGACCCTTCCCATTCAGCATGCAATTTGTCGTAGAGAATTCTACAATGCGCCCGATATTGGTCAATCATAATCATCCCCGTTTTAATCGTTGTGATGATATATTTCAAATGAAGTTGATATGGTGCCTTCGTGACCGTTTCAAACTCACTACCAATTTTAGATGGAATAACAATATCCTCAATCACCTCATCATCAGCACTACTATCTCTTGAGTGATCGTAAAAATTTTCCCATTGACTTGGTTCAGGTTGTAGGGCATTATTTTTAGATTGCGTATACCTTCCCGCACCACCCGAATTAACGGCTTTCTGGGTATCAAAAGGATTAAAGTTTGGATCTACTTTCACTGTTGGAACGACAATTCTTTCACCTGACTTAGGACTTGGTGCATCAAATGTTTGCTCGGCATCAAAGTCGAGACTAGGTGAAATATTATATTGCCCTATCGCTTGCTTTACAGCACTTCTTAAAATGGCATAAATCTCTTTGTTATTTTCAAATTTTATTTCAGTTTTCGTTGGGTGCACATTCACATCAATTGACTCGGTGGGCACTGTGAAATATAAAAAATAAGCCGGATACTTATTGGATGGAATCATTCCTTCAAAAGCCGCTTGTATGGCATGACTGAAATAACGATCTTTAAAATAACGGTTATTGACAAATAAGTACATTTGATCCCGAGAACTTCTGGCATATTCCGGTTTAACTATAAATCCAGTCACCGAAAAAATATCGGTTGTCTCATGCACTGGCACAAGTCGTTGATTGTAGTTTTTCCCAAAAGCATGCACAATTCTTTGACGTAATCCAGCTGCTGGAAATTGGTATACTTCGTCGTTATTATGATAAAAACTAAATGCAATATCAGGATGCACCAAAGCAATTCTTAAAAATTCATTTAACACATGCCGATACTCAGTGATATTTGAGCCTAAAAAGTTACGCCTTGCAGGAATATTAAAAAAAAGATTCTTCACAGCAATTGAAGTTCCATTCGCAGCATTCACTGGCTCTTGTTTCTTAATCTTTGACCCTTCATTTTCAATCTCAGTACCCAGTTCTTCTTCGTGAAGCTTTGTCTTAAGATTTACGTGAGAAATAGCTGCTATGGAAGCTAATGCCTCACCTCTAAAGCCTTTAGTTTGCAAATGGAATAAATCTTCTGCCTTTTCAATTTTAGAAGTCGCATGACGCTCAAAACTCATGCGTGCATCCATAGCCGACATACCACAACCATTATCAATAACTTGTATCAATGTCTTACCGCCATCTTTCACTACCAAGTTAACCTCTGTCGCACCAGCATCTATTGCATTCTCTACCAATTCCTTTACAACTGACGCAGGTCTTTGAACCACTTCCCCAGCGGCAATTTGGTTGGCAATATGGTTGGGTAAAAGCTTTATTAAATCAGCCATTTACTTTGCATCTTTAATAAGAGCCGCAACATTATCGATACCGCCAAAAAGGTAGTAAAAAAGCGCCACAATCAGCAATAATATGATAATCAACCTAATATTTGATCGAATAGACTGTTTACGATAATTACTATTACCCCAATTATCTTCTAATTCTGCACGGAATTTTATAGAACGAACGCGATCTTCCGTTTTATTTTCACCGGAATACAATTCTATTTTTTTTTGCAAACGTTCTTTACGCTCATCATAGTATCGTGGATGGAAATTAAATTCCCTCGACTTTGATGGTAGTTTAAATAAAGACATTCTATTCCAATTCATGCAATTAGGCTTTTTGATGGCAACCAGCCACCACCACAAAGATAGTCCTTTTCTATAGATTTAAAAAATCTACGGACTGTTAAAAAATGTTAGGCTGAAAGATTTTAGATCTAAAAGAATTTCACGGTAAACTGTGAACAAGTTTATGGCCATGGCAAGGTTTATGCAATAGCTAATACATAACTTCGTTAATCCATTTAATTCGTATCAAATGCCGCATTTTTTGTTAAAAATATTAATCTTCTCAGCCACCCTTTTTTGGGGAATCTCTGTTACAGCCGGCCATTATAATATCTGCTATCCGCAAGCTGCGGTTAAAAGCACCTATAGTTCAAACTTCATTACCTATCTTCAAACACCAAATCCTTGGGCTGATTCCGTTTTTAATCATCTAAGTATAGATGAAAAAATTGGTCAGCTTTTTATGGTTGCTGCCTATTCAAACAAATCTGCTCAGCACGAAGCAGAAATAAAAAAATTAATTACAAAACATCACATAGGCGGACTCATTTTTTTTAAAGGCACACCAACAGCACAAGCCAATCTAACCAATCGCTATCAAGCATTATCAAAGACGCCTTTACTGGTTGGGATTGATGGTGAGTGGGGTATTTCAATGCGCTTGGACTCCACTACTTACTACCCACGTCAGATGATGTTAGGTGCCATCCAAGATGACCAATTGATTTATAAAATGGGTCAGCAAATTGCCAAGCAATGCAAAATCATGGGAATCCATGTCAATTTTGCACCAGTTATTGATGTAAACAACAATGCTAACAACCCTGTAATAAACAACCGCTCTTTTGGTGAACAAAAAGAAAACGTAGCCAATTTAGGCTTAGCTTACATGAAAGGTATGCAAGACAATGGCGTTATGGCCTGCGGCAAGCACTTTCCTGGTCATGGTGATACAGATACCGATTCGCACAAGGAATTACCAGTGATACCACATTCGACTGAACGATTAGACAGCCTTGAACTATATCCATTTAAAAAACTAATAAGCAGTGGATTAGCAAGTGTGATGGTGGCGCACTTATATATACCAGCGTATGATAAAACAGCAAACCAGGCTTCAACCTTATCGCCCAAAATTGTAAACGGTTTATTAAAAGATAGTTTGGGATTTAAAGGGCTTGTTTTTACAGATGCTTTGAATATGAAAGGGGTCGCAAAATACTATCAACCTGGTGAAGTTGATGTCCGAGCCATTATGGCAGGAAATGACGTTTTACTTTTCCCTGAGGATGTTCCGGTTGCCGTGAATCAAATTAAATTAGCCCTTCAAAGTGGCCAAATTTCACTTAAAGAAATAGATGCCTCTTGCCTAAAAATCTTGCGAGCGAAAGCATGGTGTGGTGCACATACTTTTAAACCGATACAAATAAAAAACTTGGTAAACCGCTTAACGCCTAATGAAAATACGCAATTAAATACGCAATTGGCTGATGCCAGTATCACCCTGTTACAGAATGAAGCGCATTTTTTGCCTCTAAAACGTCTTGACACTTTAAAAATAGTATACCTAAATATTGGGGGTACAAAAAATAATGAATTTGCAGTGAGCTTAAACCATTACATGGCTATTCCTGAAATTCAAATACCAAGAGTATTGAGCAGCCGTGACGAAGAAAAACTTTTGGATTCGCTGTCTAAATACGACCAAATAATAATGGGGTACCACCGAACAAACAACAACCCCAAGAGAAACTTTGGTATCACTATGCAAGCCATCAATATGCAAGCTAAGCTAGCCGAGAATAAAGCTATTATTTCTGTCATTTTTGGCAACCCTTACGTCCTTAAATCCTTTAAGAACTTGGACTTACTGAAAGGATTAATTGTAACCTACCAAGATACAGAATTTACAAGAAAAACAGCTGGTGAAGTTATAATGGGTGGCACAAACCCAAAGGGCAAACTTCCGGTTTCATGCACTTCGAAGTTTATCGCAGGCCAAGGCCTGAGCTATTCAAGAGCCAGTCGGCTTCATTTTGGCACACCAGCAGATTTAGGTATTCATGATTCACTTGTTACCGCCATTGATAAAATTGCAGAATACGGTATTAGAAAAGGAGCTTACCCTGGCTGTCAAGTAGTGGCAATTAAAAATGGAACAGTATTTTACAATAAAGCCTTCGGCTACCATACTTATGATAAAAAAATTAAAACTACAACAACCGATTTATATGACTTAGCCTCAATCACAAAAATTGCAGCTACAACTCTTAGCCTAATGAAAATGACTGAAAAAAAACTGATTGACATCAACAAAACCTTAGGTGACTACATACCAGAAATAGTAGAAGGCACACCATACCAACACACTATCATCCGAGAAATGTTAGCTCACCAAGCCGGTTTTGTATCATGGATTCCTTTCTACTATAAAACACTTAAAAATGGGACTCCTGACCCAGAATATTACAGTCGTGATTCCTCCGCCGTTTTTTCAAAGAAAGTAGCAGACAACTTATATATTTCAGCTGCTTACACCGATTCAATCTTCAACAGAATACTAGGTACAGATTTACGTCGAAAGCGCTATAAATACTCAGATATAGGCTATTATTTCTTAAAAGCCATTATTGAAAAACAAACTGGTGAAAAATTAGAAAACTATGTTCAAAAAACGTTTTACCAAAAACTTGGTTTACAGCGCACCACATATCACCCTCTTGAAAAATTTTCGCGCCGTGAAATTACACCCACTGAAAATGATACCGTTTATAGAAAACAGTTAATTCATGGCTATGTCCACGACCCAGGCGCTGCTATGCTCGGTGGTGCAGGCGGCCATGCCGGTTTGTTTTCAAATGCCCTTGACCTTGCCGTTTTGATGTATACCTTAATAAACGAAGGAACATATGGCGACGAAAACATCATCCCCTCAGGTATAATTGATGACTTTACAAAATGTCAGTACTGCCCTACTAACCGCCGTGGCGCTGGATTCGACAAACCAGTAAGATCCTTAAATGGTGGTCCAACTTGCCCTCAAGTTTCACTTTCAAGTTTTGGCCACTCAGGATTCACAGGCACTATCACTTGGGCTGACCCTGAACATGATATTGTGTATGTTTTCTTGTCTAACAGAGTGTATCCCAATGCTGAAAACTGGCTTATCACAAAAGAAAACATTCGAACAGATATTCAAGACGCCATTTATAACGCCGTAAAAACTACAGTAAGCCATACCACTCAGTAGCTTACCAATATTTTAGCATATTTTAAAATTTTATAAATGTGTAATACAATTAATTCTTGTTTAATTCGTGTAATTTTGTGCTGTAGAAAGAGCATTAAAGCATGAAAATTGGAATTGTACTTTACCCGACATATGGCGGAAGTGGCATAGTAGCTACAGAACTCGGAAAAGAATTAGCTAAAAAAGGACATGAAGTCCACTTTATTACCTATGCACAACCAGTACGGTTAGATATTTATCAAGCAAATATATTCTACCATGAAGTGGCAATTTTTGACTACCCTTTATTCGACTATCAACCGTATGAACTTGCATTGACCAGTAAATTGGTAGATGTCACCATGCATGAGAAATTAGATATTTTACATGTTCATTACGCCATCCCACATGCATCAGCAGCTTATTTTGCGCAACAAATATTAAAATCTCAAGGTATTGAAATCCCATTCATAACCACACTACATGGCACTGATATTACCTTGGTGGGTAAAGACCCATCTTTTGAACCCGTTATTACATTTAGTATCAATAACTCTGATGCTGTTACCGTTGTTTCTGAAAGTTTAAAAATCGACACACTGGAACACTTCGATATAACGAGGGAAATTGAGGTTATACCAAACTTTATTAGACATAGTACATACGCGAAAGATGCAGCTATCAATTGTATTCGTAGAGAATTTGCGCCAAATGGTGAAAAAATAATTACCCATATATCAAATTTCAGGAAAGTAAAACGCGTAGATGATGTTCTAAAAGTTTTTAAGCGGATTATTGAAAAAGTACCAGCAAAACTTTTGTTGGTTGGTGATGGCCCAGAGCGCCTTAATTTAGAGCAGCTTTGTAGAGAACTTGACATTTGCGAACACACTAAAATGCTTGGTAAAATACAAGATGTTCACGGCATTTTGCACCATTCTGATTTATTTTTACTACCGTCTCAAACTGAAAGCTTTGGCTTAAGTGCTTTAGAGGCTCTTGCGAGCGCCGTCCCTGTAGTTTCCTCAAATTCAGGAGGCTTACCTGAAGTAAACAAACAGGGTTATTCAGGCTATTTAAGTGATGTGGGCGACGTAGAAGATATGGCTACAAAAAGTATTGAAATTCTGAGCAATGACGAAACGCTTCAACGCTTTAAAAAGCAAGCTTATCAGCATTCGTTGAATTTTGGTATTGAGACTATTTTACCACGTTATGAGGAATTATACAAAAGGCTTACTGAAAAAGTGAAGGCTTAGAGTCTATCCAAAGTTAATTCTACAGTAATACAACTCAACTCGGCTGATACCTCCACGGTTTTTACAGCAATATCCTTTTTTGTTTTTAGCGCCATGGTAATAAATCCCAAACCAGCACCACCTTTACTAGAAATGTTGCCATTAGAAAGTACTTCCATATAATGCTGTTTTACTTCTGTTTGATCAGATTTATTAAGAAAGTCTACCAATTCTTGTACTTTGGGAATTCTATCCGTTTGGATTAAATTGCCAAATGAAATTTTGTACACGTCTTGATGCTGCAATATAATAAGAAATGAAACCTGCGTACCATCTTCATCCCGCTCACCATGAATTCTTATATTCTGTAATCCTTCAACTAAAATACTGAACATTCTCTTAACAACACTCTTCTTGTCGCCAGAATCAAACATGGCATTTTCGATAGAAATTGTTAAAGAATTGACTAAATCTTGTGAAAACTCTCCAAAGTGTGAAACGGTCACTTTCCCTTCAGGCTTCTCGCCATACCCACTAAAAACCTCATGGAATCTAGCATTACATCTATCTATTATTGTTATACCCTTGGTCATTTCCCCTTATAATTATACGGTAAACTTTTGGAAAGTTAAAAGTTATGACGTGAATTTAAGTACTAAGGTTGGTTTTTTATTCACATTAAAACGTAAATAACGTTAAAAACAGACTATTTCACTATCGTTTCTACAATCTCACATACGGCTGGACAGATTTCTGTATTCTTTTCGGTCAGCTTTAACAGTTGGTGCATGTTCTTTCTATCAGTATGCGGATATCCCTTACAAGCCAAAGGCCTGTATTCATAGACAGTACAGGTATTGTCGCCATTTAAAAAAGGACATGGTGAGGACTTTAAAACATAGTCTTGATCCTTGTCTAAATACAAATAACTATCAATAAATTTGGCTGGCTTCAAGCGCAAATGCTTTGCTAATCGCGCAATATCAGCATCTCTAAAAATAGGGCTTGTTGTTTTGCAGCAATTTGCACAGTCTAAACAATTTATTTGCTTAAAAACCTTTTGGTGTGCTGCATGAAATATTGAATCGATTGATTTTCGTTTGATTTTGGCAACCTGCTTAAACACCTGTTTCTTTTTGGTTTTATCCACATTGAAATTGTGTAATATATTTTCTAATTCAGACTTCATTCAAACAGATAAATCATATATTTATCCACAAAAATAATGGAATATTGTTGCGATATCCTATTTTTCATATTGAAATACCATGAGTAAATATACATTCGACTTAATTGTAATTGGTGGCGGTCCTGCTGGTTATGCCGCTGCAATGCGCTCTATAGATTTTGGTAAAAAAGTTTGTTTGATTGAAAAATCGAGAATTGGAGGTGCTGGCGTTTATCATGGCGCTTTGAGCTCTAAAACCTTATGGGAGTTGTCACAACGGGTGCGAAATGTAAACGAAATGATACAGTCGAGCGGTAGAGATAAATTCGAAATCAGCTGGTTTGACGTAAAGAAAAATTTAGAAGAGGCAGTTTTTGAAAGAAAGTTTCAATATTCATGCCATATCAAGTTATTAAAAAAAAGAAGAGAAGATCTATTCTCTTATGAAAGAGGCTACGCAAAGTTAATTACGAACCATGAAGTTGAAATTATTAAAAATGATGGTGAAAAAAAAATATTAACAGCCGAAAACATTATAATTGCTACAGGATCAAGCCCAAGAAAACTGCCGAATATACCTTGTGACGAGGATATTATACTTACTTCTGATGGAATTGATAATATTGAAGATTATCCAAAAAGTCTGGTGATTGTTGGCGCGGGGGTTATTGGCTGTGAATACGCAACCATATTCTCGAATTTTGGCAAAACTAAAGTTTATCTAATTGACCGTGCCGACCGCATACTGCCATTTGAAGATAAAGACATTTCAGACATGGTTTCAGATAATTTAGAAAAAAATGGCGTGACCATTCACCATAAGGCGCAGCTTGAAAGAATGGAAATTATTGACGGTGAGGTGGAATATGAACTATCGTATGAAGATGGCAGTAAGGAAACCATTAGGGTTGAAAAGGCATTGCTATCTGTTGGTCGTGTTTCAAATATTTCTGGCATTGGACTTGAAGAAGTTGGCATTAAAAGAGGACCAAATGGCCGTAATATAGGTGACGACGACACACAAACAAATATTCCAAATATCTATGCCGTTGGAGATGCCTCTGGCAGGATTGCTTTAGTGAATATGGGAGAAATTGAAGCCAGACACGCTGTTGAAAAAATGTTTGGAAACAAAACCGAACGGTTATCATACGACAATGTTTGTACCATTATGTTTTTGCAACCGGAGGTGGCGGCGGTTGGTTTGAATGTGAAAGAATGTGTTGCTCAAAATATCCCCATTAAAGTTGTAAAACTCGATTATTCTGTGATGGCCAGAGCTATAGCCATGCGCAAAACACAGGGCTTCTTTAAAATTATAGTGACCAACGACGAAGACATGAAAATTTTAGGCATGCGTGCGGTAGGTGAACATGCGTCGTCTGCCATTCAAGCGGTAGCCTTGCAAATAAAAAATGGTGAAGGTATTGAGTCGATTGCCGAACTCGTCCACCCCCACCCTTCTATT
>JAWWDX010000096.1:0-10177 GCA_033719695.1 Putridiphycobacter sp. | reverse complement strand
TTAAAACATTAATAATTTTAGGGCCCGGAATATCTTTTAAATCTTCCATGATATTTACTAAACCAACTACATCATGCCCATCTACTGGTCCGAAATACCGTATGTTTAACGACTCGAAAAGGTTACTTTGCTTCATTAACGTACCTTTGAGCGCAGTACTAATTTTTGATGCAATCACTTGGGCATTAGGTCCAAATTTGGATACTTTACCTAATAATTTCCAAACGTCGTCCTTCACTTTATTATAGGTGTGAGAGGTAGTGATATCAGTCAAGTACTCTTTTAAAGCACCGACATTAGGGTCAATTGACATGCAATTATCATTTAAAACAATTAGCATGTTTGGATTAGTATAACCTGCTTGGTTTAAGCCTTCAAAGGCTAATCCGGCGGTCATAGAACCATCTCCTATTACAGCAATGTGTTGCCTATCTTCTTCCTTTTTGTATTTGCTAGCCATGGCCATTCCTAGTGCACCAGAAATAGAGGTAGAACTATGCCCTACTCCAAAAGTATCATATTCACTTTCGCTTCTTTTCGGAAAGCCAGACATCCCGCCATATAATCTATTGGTATGAAATATGTCACGCCGGCCGGTTAAGATTTTATGTCCATAAGCTTGATGTCCAACGTCCCAGACTAATTGATCATAGGGTGTATTAAAAACGTAATGCAAAGCAACCGTGAGTTCTACAACACCAAGACTTGCACCAAAGTGTGAGTTGCCAATTTCCGATATAACGTCTATGATGTATTGCCGGACTTCGTCCGAAATTTGAGTAAGGTCTTCTGTTTTGAATTTTTCACGCAAATCTTTCGGGTATTTGATTTGCTCCAAAAGTGGTCCTGCTTGGTACTTGCTCATAGGGAGAATGTTTAAAACAAATTTACGATAAAAATAGTCATTTTATTGTTTTGTTAATGGATTTTAACAAATGATTAAACAAAATAATGTAAGCCATTAATTTATAGGCTAATAATTATGATTGCTAGCCATGCTAAACATATAAAATTATTTAAATAACTGTTTCATTGAGTTCAAAATTGAGTGATTTGCTTAGGTTTTTTAAAAATCTTAACTCTTTTTCATCCACTAAAGCAATAGAAGCGCCTTTTCGACCTCCTCTAGCTGTTCTTCCTGCCCTATGTGTATAATAATCAATTTGATCTGGCATTTCATAATGCAGAACAAAAGCTAAGTTGTCAACATCAATTCCGCGTGCAGAAACATCTGTTGAAATGAGTAGTCGTAAGGTTTTATTTTTGAAGGCCCGCATTACTTTATCTCGGTCAATTTGTGTCATATCGCCTTGAATGGCTTGACTCGGGAAGCCTTTTGCAATAAGTTGTTTATTCAATAGTTCTGTGGCCTTTTTTGTCTTACAAAATATGATGGCTCTCTTATCTTTCTGTTTGTTTAAAAATTGTATTAAAACATTTAGTTTTTCATTGGTTTTACATGGAATGTATTCGTGTTTGATGTCGGTATTCAGAACGCTTTTTTGTGAAATTATTACCTTTTTGGCCTGATGGTAAAGGTGTTTTTTAACAAGTGCTTCAATATCTCTAGGCATAGTAGCAGAAAATAGCCATTTTTGAATTCTAGTATTGGCGGCGGTTAAAATGTAGTCTAAATCGTCTTTGAAACCTAATTTTAACATTTCATCTGCTTCGTCAAGTACAAGATATTTTAGAAACGATAAGTCTATTTGTTTGCGCTCAATTAGATCTATTAATCGACCTGGTGTAGCAACTACTATTTGTGTAGGTTTTTTAAGGGCAGCTATTTGTTTATCTAAACTAGGCCCACCATAAACACCTACGGTATAGATTGGTTGGTAATATTTTGTAAACTTAAACAGCATTTTTGCAATTTGTTGAACAAGTTCACGTGTTGGCGCTAGTACTAAACATTGAACCTGTCTTTGTTTGTGATTACAACGTTGTAATAATGGCAAACCGTACGCAGCTGTTTTACCTGTTCCTGTTTGTGCCATCCCAATAAAATCTCCTCCTTTTTCTAATAAATAGGGGAGTGTTTGTTCTTGAATGGGCGTAGGCTGTTCAATGCCTAATTCTGTCAATCGTTTTGCTATATGTGGGTGCACGCCTAGTGCAGTAAAACCGTTCATTTTCTTTCTATAAAGTTTTGAAAAACATCATTTAATAGGTCTGTTTCATAACCTTTGGTTTGTAGATAGCGCTTTAATTTAGCTAGTTTTTCCCAATGGTTACCTTTTACCATAGCCCATTTTTTTTCAGCTAGTTGAAGTAAAGTTGCTTCATATAAGTCTAAATCTATTGCTTTTAGTGCTTTGTTAATGGAATAGTCGGAAATCTGTTTGGATTTGAGGTGCTGTTTTATCTTATTTTTCCCCCATTTTTTCATGTTAAACTTACCACTAGCATAGGCTTCTGCAAACCGTTCTTCATTTAAGAAATTATGAGAAATAAGGTCTGCAATGATAATGTCATGGTCTTCGGGATGCATTTTCCACAGCCATAATTTGTGACTAATTTCGTAAGAACACCTTTCCTGATAGGCGCAGTAGGCTTCAAGTTTAGTTTTAGCTTCTAATAGTGAATACTTAGGCTTGTGGTCCTCCATGGCAAAAGACTAAGTTAAAAAAGTATGCTGTACTATACGTTAATCTTCTTGTTTTTCTCATCTAAAAATGAAAACTCGAAGAAATTGTTGGCTGAGACAGCTTTAACAGATACCCATTTTTTATACTTGAAGAACCATTTAACACGTCGCGAAATTATTCCTTTAGTGAAAAAACTTTCTATGTATGGGTGAACTAACAACGTCAGTTTTTTTGCTTTCTTTTGTGACAAAATGTAATCTAAAGATGATTCTATTTCATCTGTAAACATGATGGAAGCTTGAATTTTACCACTGCCATCACAAGTTGGACAAACTTCTGAAGTTTCAATATTAGTTTCTGGTCTTACTCTTTGTCGCGTAATTTCCATTACACCAAATTTGCTAGGTGGAATAACGCTATGTTTTGCACGATCAGTTTTCAAGAGCTCTTTCATTTTTTCAAACAACATTTTGTTGTGCTCTTTTTTGTGCATGTCTATAAAATCAACACAAATAATTCCACCCATATCTCTTAGTCGAAGCACTCGTGCTAATTCTTCAGCCGATTCCATGTTAACAGCAAGGGCATTTTCCTCTTGTGTATCCCCTTTTGCAGTTCTATTTCCAGAATTCACATCAACCACGTGCATTGCTTCTGTATGCTCAATAATCAAATACCCACCAGAGGCCAATGGAACCTTTTTGCCGTAAAGTAATTTGATTTGTTTGTGGATATTGAAATGTTCGAAAATATTGAGTTTACCTTTATATAAGGTCAGAATCTTTTCCTGTCCAGGCGAAATGGATGAAATATATTCATGCATTTCATCTTTTAAAGACTCGTCATTAATATGAATTTTAGTAAAGTTATCATTCAATAAATCACGCAATAATGATGAGGCGCGACTAAGTTCTCCGAGGATGCGTTTAGGCGGTTTAGCAATTTTTAGATTTTCATGAATTAGTTTCCATTTGTCTAAAAGTGACTTTAAATCGCTATCAATTTCCGATATCTTCTTGTCTTCAGCAACAGTTCTTATGATGACACCAAAGTTTTTTGGCAATATATCACGCATGATGTCTCGCAAACGGTCTTTTTCCTTCGCACTTTTTATTTTTTGCGAAACAGAAATTTTGTTTGAAAATGGCACCAATACAATATATCTACCCGCAATGGTAATTTCTGCATTTAAGCGTGGGCCTTTTGAAGAAATGGGTTCTTTAGCAACTTGTACAAGAACTTGTCTGGTTGATGACACAACATCATCAATTTTGCCAGACTTTTCAATGTCGTCTTCTGGTTTGAAATACAGTAAGTCTGCAACTTTTTGTTTACCTTGAAGTGTTTGTTGCACATATTTATCCTGTGACTTGAACTGTGGTCCAAGATCTAAGTAATGTAAAAAAGCATCTTTTTCGTAGCCAACGTCTACAAATGCAGCGTTTAAACTAGGCACCACTTTTCTAACCTTTCCAAGGTAAATATCGCCAACCATGAAATCTTTGTTCATCTTTTCTTCGTGAAGTTCAATCAACTTCCCTTCACGCATCAAGGCAATCCAAATTCCGCTAGGTCTGACGTCAACAACTAACTCAAAACTCATTCGGTAGTATTTTGTATGAATGATAACAAAACAAGAAATACTTAGCAACAACCGTTACTAAGTATCAGTTTTATTATTAAAAGATTAAAGACTTATTTTTTCTTCTTGTGTCTGTTCTTTCTAAGTCTCTTTTTTCTTTTGTGAGTAGCCATCTTATGTCTCTTTCTCTTTTTTCCGCTTGGCATAGCTTTATTTTTTTAGTATTTAATAATGTATTCTAATAAAAAACTTCCTGAAATTCAGGAAGTTTTTCTTACTCTAAATTTTAGAGCGCAAAGGTAATAAAAGAATTTTAGTTTTACAACTATTTTACTTTCACGTTCTTTTTCACGTTTTCTACAAAAGTCTTTGCAGGTTTAAACGCTGGAATGTTGTGTGCTGGAATAATGATTGACGTATTTTTTGAAATGTTTCTTCCAGTTTTTTCAGCTCTCTTCTTTACAATGAAAGAACCAAATCCTCTTAAATAAACATTTTTTCCACTTGCTAGTGAACCTTTTACGTTTTTCATGAAAGACTCAACTGTTGCTAAAACAGCTGCCTTTTCAATCCCAGTTTCGTTAGCAACTTTGCTAACAATGTCTGCTTTTGTCATAACTTATTAATTTTTAATCGTTTGTATTTAAAGACAAAAATAAACGTTTTTTTGAAATAAATGAAATAATTTTACACAAATTATTAAAAAACAGTAATAAGTGAACAATTTTACAGGTGTTTTGCAGGAATGGTATCAAAAAAACAAGCGCGATTTACCATGGCGAAATACCAAGCAAGCCTACGAGATTTGGTTGTCTGAAATAATTTTGCAGCAAACACAAGTGGTTCAGGGCTTGTCATATTATTATAAATTTATAGCGGCCTATCCAAATGTTAATGTTTTGGCTAGCAGTTCTCAAGAACATGTTTTGAAAAATTGGCAAGGCCTTGGTTATTACAGTCGGGCTCGCAACTTGCATTTTGCAGCTAAACAGATTGTAGAGAGTTATGGGGGCGTATTTCCTTCCACATATACAAAAATTAAAGCATTAAAAGGTGTCGGCGACTATACCGCAGCTGCTATCGCTTCATTTGCTTTTAATGAGCCTTACGCAGTTGTTGATGGAAATGTGTACCGGGTATTAAGCCGTTTGTTTGCAATAAAGACGCCAATTAATTCTACTAAGGGTAAAAAGGAGTTTGCAGAATTAGCGCAATCAATTATTGATTACAAGAATCCAGGGAGTCATAACCAAGCAATGATGGAATTAGGAGCCCTTATTTGCAGGCCACAAAAGCCACAATGTGAAATATGTCCTCTGCAATTTAACTGTGAAGCCAATAAACTAGAGACGACAGCTGATTTTCCGGTGAAATTAAATAAGGTGAAGATTAAAAAAAGGTACCTTAATTACGTAATCATTTCTGACGGAAAACACATTTTGGTTAATCAACGAAAGGGCAAAGGAATTTGGCAAGGACTTTATGATTTTCCGTTGATTGAGAGTAAAAAAGAAGTTAACCTTGTGGATTGCATAGACGAAATAACCATCAAAGGTGCTACATTTGACATGGCTCTGAAACACATTCTTACACACCAGCATCTATATGTCAAGTTTTGGATTGCAAATGTTGCGAGTTTTAAGGGTTTTGAACAATATACTGTAATAAACATAAACGATTTGGAAGACCTGCCACTACCACAACTAATCGTTAGATATATCGAGCAGTCAAGTTTTTTCAAAAGATAAATCTTATCTTTGTTAGTATAAATATATGATTCAGTATGGCTGGAAGTGTGAATAAAGTAATTTTAATAGGGAACTTGGGCAAAGATCCTGAAGTAAGACATTTAGAAAATGGAGCGGTTGTTGCGAATTTTCCTATCGCAACGTCAGAATCGTATGTCGATAAAAATACTGGTGACAAAAGGGAGGTAACTGACTGGCATAATATTGTAGCTTGGAGAGGGTTGGCGAAAATTACTGAAACTTACCTCAAGAAAGGCATGAAAGTGTATATTGAAGGGAAGCTTAGAACGAGGTCGTGGCAAGATGAGCAAAATAACACTAGATATACAACCGAAGTTATTGCCGATAATATGACAATGCTCTCTAGAGTGGAAGGTGGTAACCCAGAAAATAAGGCACAAGTAAATTATCCTAAATCTGTTGAAAATAAACCAAGTCAGCCTATGGAACACGATATTTCAGCTGACGAGGAAGATGACTTACCATTTTAATTCACTAAATAGATGAGTGCCGACCTAATTACGATAATTATTTCTGGTGTTGTTTTGGTTTTGCTCCTGTTGGGGTCAGCCCTCATTTCAGGATCAGAAGTAGCTTTTTTTTCTCTAAAGCCCATTGATATTGAAGAAATTGAAAAAGATAGTGGTAAAAGGGCAAAAACGACTATCACACTGTTAGAAAAACCGAAAAGGTTATTGGCAACAATTTTAATAGCCAATAACTTCATTAACGTTTCCATTATTATTTTATGTGCCTATCTGTCGAATATTTTATTTCCAGAAGGGAGCCTGTCAAAAGCCTATAAAATGCTGATAGACGTTGGTGTTATCACGTTTATAATTCTCTTATTTGGTGAGGTCATACCGAAGGTTTACGCGTCAAAAAATGGTAGAACAGTAGCACTTTTGATGGGGGTGCCGTTACATAAAATTGGCACAGCTTTTCCTATAAACTTGTTGGTAAAAGGGTTGGTAAAAGGGACTTCAGTACTAAGTAACCTTGGACGTAAGAAAAGTATTTCTGTGTCGTCTGACGATTTAGAGCAAGCCATTGAGTTAACAAAAGAACTTGAAGGAAAGGAAGATGAGCATAAAATTTTAGAGGGCATAGTTAAGTTTGGAAAAACAGATGTTAAACAGATTATGAAGTCGAGGGTTGATGTAGTGGCATTTGACGTGAACGATACATATGAAAAAATACATAAACTAATCCTTGAACATAATTATTCTCGCGTACCCGTTTTTGAAGAGTCTTTTGATAATATAAAGGGTATTTTATATGTTAAAGATTTGATTCCGTTTATTGATCATGAACCGGAAAATTGGTTGAATTTATTACGAGAGCCGTATTATGTGCCAGAAAATAAGAAAATAGATGATTTGTTAAAGAGTTTTCAAGAACGCAAAATGCATATGGCAATTGTAGTTGACGAGTATGGAGGGACCTCAGGGATCATTACTTTAGAAGACGTTCTAGAGGAAATTGTTGGTGATATTTCTGAAGAGTTTGACCCTGAAGATTTAAACTATTCAAAATTAGACGATTGTACTTATTTATTCGAAGCGAAAATGCCTTTAATGGACTTTTATAAGGTAATAGGTATTGATGGTAATGAATTTGAAGAATCTAAAGGAGAGTCGGATACACTTGGCGGTTTTATCACTGAACAAGCAGGTAAAATATTATTGAAGAATGAAAAAATTAATTTCAGTAATTTCACCTTAGTTGTTGATGCAGCCGATAAAAGAAAATTGAAACGGATTAAAGTTGTGGTAAATGAAAATGATTAAACAAGTAATATTTGCCATAGGATTTGGGTTTATGCTTTTTGCCTGTGAGCAGTCTGAAGAGGTCTATCCAAAACCATTGAGCGCAATGAAAATAGATTTTCCAGAAAAGAACTTTGACAAAACAGTGACAAAATGCAGTTATTCGTTTTTAACATCTACTTATACCGAAATAGACTCTTCCAGAGATATGTGTAATTTAAATTTAAATTATACCGCATTGAATGCGACATTGTTTTTAACCTATATTCCAATAGATACAGGCCTACAATTTCATATTGAAACAGCTAGAAAAATGGTATATGACCATAGTATAAAGGCTGATGCGATTGAGGAAAAAACCATTTTAAATCCTAAGCAGAATGTTTTTGGAACTGCATACAAATTAATAGGCAATTCTGCGAGTAACTATCAATTCTATGTGACAGATAGCATACAACATTTTTTAAGAGGCGCCTTGTATTTCAATTGCCCGCCTAATTATGATAGTTTAAAACCTTCCATTGAATTTTTATTGCCTGATGTAGACACATTAGTGAACACCCTCCAGTGGTCTGCCATAAATGAAATATAGAAAAACATGACATATTTTTCCCGTCCTTTAAATATCGTTTTAGCAGCTAGCGGGTTATTAATGGTATCTGTTTCTGCAGTGCTGTACGGATTAAGCCTTTTCTACAATCTCAATTTTCCGTTATCCTATTATATCCTAGCAAGTATAGGTATTGGCCTATTATGCTTCATCATTTTTTACATATTTATTGAGCGTTTTATTAATCGCGAAATCAAATCGATTTATAAAGTGATAAGTAAGCGTAAAAATCCAAAATCAAATGCAGCTAAATTAAACGAGCCAGTTTTTAAAAGCATTAGTAAAACCACTGAAGAATGGGCGAAAACACAACAAAAGCAAATTGAACAATTAGAAGAACAAGCTGCTTTCCGTAGAGAGTTTTTAGGAAATCTAGCGCATGAATTAAAAACACCGGTTTTTAGTATTCAGGGTTATATTCTAACTTTATTAGAAGGAGGCTTAGAAGATGAAAATGTTAACAGGTCTTTTCTGAAAAAGGCAATGCGGGGTGTTGACCGCATAACGACTGTTTTAGATGATTTAGACAGTATTTCGAAATTTGAATTTAATAGGTTTAACCTTAAAATGACAAAATTTGATATTGTTGCACTGATTAAAGAAATTTTTGACACAGTTGATAAAAAGGCTGAGGAAAAAAAGATTACCGTTAAGTTGGCTAGCCAGTACGACCCAGTTATGGTTTTTGCTGATAAAGGAAAAATTGGGCAAGTCCTCATTAATCTCATTTCAAACTCAATATCATACGGAATTGATAATGGCACCACAATTATTAAGATTTCTAAAACCGATCGAAAAAAAGTAACTATCGATATAATTGATGATGGTATTGGTATTGAAGAAGAGCATTTTGAACGACTTTTTGAACGGTTTTACAGGGTAGAAAAAAGCAGGGCAAGAAACCTTGCCGGGTCAGGGTTAGGTTTGCCAATTGTAAAACATATCATAGAGGCACATAAGCAAAACATAACGGTAAATAGTACAGTAGGTGAAGGATCAGTATTTTCATTTACGCTAGATTTAGCTTAGGTTATGATATTGCAAATAAAAAAACGAAAACGAAAGGCTTACAGTACAGCTTTTATTGTCAGTGTTTCATATTTAAGTTTGCAAGTCATAAAACCACTTTTATCTAATGAAAGGTATCAAATAAAATTAGCAAGAAGGCATCAACGGAACGCCGCGCGTGTGATGGGCACAATTGTTGAACTCAATGGTTTGTTTATAAAAGTGGGCCAATTGCTATCAATTTTGTCAAATATTCTTCCAGAAAGCTATCGTACAGCTCTGGAAACATTGCAAGATAAGGCGCCAGCGAGTTCATGCGAGCGCATTGAGGAAACCATACTATCAGAGTTAAACCAATCTTGCTACACCATTTTTGATGATTTTAGCCGTGAGCCCATTGCGTCAGCATCTATCGGTCAGGTGCATATTGCTTATCTGAAAACCGGTCAAAAAGTAGCGGTTAAGGTACAACATTCGCATATCGAAAAATTGGCTGATCTTGACTTAAAAATAGTTGAGAGTTTGGTAAAAATGACAGGGAAAATATTTAAAATAAATGGTTTAGAAAATATTTATAGTCAGATTCGAATTATGATAGAAGAGGAACTTGACTATTCCTATGAAGCGATTGCTATGGCAAGCGTAAAGCTAAGTTTAAAAAAGTACGACAAAATAATTGTACCTGAAGTTTTCAATGAATTCAGCAGTACAAAAGTGTTAGTGACTGCATTTTGCGAAGGCAAAAAAGTAACAAACCCTGACTTGTATGAATCGGGCCAAGTATCGGCTAATGCCGTTTGCGAAAATTTAATGGAAGCATACTGCAAAATGTTTTTAGTAGACGGTTACTATCATGCTGACCCTCACCCAGG
>JAWWDX010000095.1:0-10392 GCA_033719695.1 Putridiphycobacter sp. | reverse complement strand
GGCGTTTCAAAGGTTCCGATAATTGACGATAAAAACAGACTGTTTCCTTTAAAATCAATTGATGGTCCTCCGCCATCATGCCAGTTGGTTTTATGAGTTCTGTTTTTTTATAAAGCCTTACAAACATCCATACAATTACAAATATGGTGCTTAATCCGAAAATTGGGACCCACAGAATGGTCATAATTACCAATTTATTAGGTATTTATAAAAACTTTTACTAAATAATTTACGCATATTTTCAAACTCTAACCAATATACTTTACACCTATGATACATATGTCATCTACTTGTTCTTCATTTCCTTTCCAAGCCTCAAAGGTATTTTCTATAGAAGATTTTTGCTGTTGCATGTCCAGATTTTGGATACCTAATAATAGATTTCTAAACGCATTCACCTTAAATTTTTTACCTTTCTCTCCGCCAAACTGATCAACTAATCCATCTGTAAAAATATAAATTGAATCATTTAATTGCAGTTGAACGACATGTGTTTGATATGGTTGCGGATGATCAAATTTACCAATAGGTTGTTTGTCGGCTTTTACTTCTATTAACTCCCCATTTCTGATGATCCAGAGCGGATTGTGAGCACCGGCATATTTAAGTATACCATTATCCTCAAGCACGCAGATGGCAATGTCCATTCCATCTTTCACTTCTTCATCTGATTTTTCAAATTCTTGAATAACAATAGCGCGAGCTTTATTCAGAATCTCACCAGGATCTGTCAATCCATATTCTCTTACGGACCTGTTTAAGGCATTATTGCAGATAACGCTGACCATTGCTCCTGGCACACCATGGCCAGTACAATCAGCAGCAGCATACAATACTTTACCTTCTTTTTGCTCCATCCAGTAAAAATCGCCTGCCACCACATCTTTAGGTTTGTATATAATAAAAGACTCTACTAGGTATTCTTTAACAATTCTACGTGGTGGTAAAATGGCATTTTGAATACGTTTGGCATAGCCAATACTATCCGTAATTTCTTTACTTTTTGATTGAATTTCATCTTTTTGCGCTTTTAATAGCTTATTGGTTTTATTTCGTCTTTTGATAACATAAAATAAAGCTATAATAGATAAAACACTAAAACCTAATATCAAATACAGCAAATTTTGCCGACTTCTTGTTTCTTCTAATTCTGCATCTTTCAGTCTTTGGCTTTGAGTAAACATCTCAGATTCCATTTCTAACAATGCAATTTCCTTAGCATAATTGTCGACTTTAAACTTGGTTTTAGCCGACATAATAGCCATTGCTTTTTCATTATTGAATATGGTATCGTTAAGTGCTAATTGTGCCTTGAAATGAAAGCTGGCATTTTTGTAATCGTCTAGAATGTAGTATGTGTTAGCAAGTGCTGCGTGACTCATCATAATTCTTTTTGGCACTTGTTCAGTTTTTGCAAACGTTAAAGCTTTTTTAAGGTAGGGTAATCCATCTTTGGCTCGGTTTAATTTAACCAGAGATCTACCAATACCCAGAAGGGTGTAGATTTGATCATTCTTATCGTAATATTCAGACCTTGCAATTTGACTTGTTTCAAAATTTCGTAGTGCTTCTTCGAAATTACCTTGATTAAAATTAACCTCTCCCTTCCAGTAAAAGATATAATCGATAAATTCTTGCTCACTAGGCTTATATTTTCTACTGTAATAGATTGCAGAGTCGAGGTAAATATTTGCACTATCATAACTACTTATTTGAAGAAAATTATCCCCTATATTCAAATATGGGGTGGCGTAGAGGGTTGAATCACCATATTCCTTATAGAATTGAATGGCTTTTTTTAGAACATTTATAGCCTCATGATGATCACCTAAGTACTTATATGCAATAGACATATTATTATACATGACTGCAACGCCGACAACTGACTTTCTAGCTTCATAGAACTGAATGGCATCTAATTGATTTTGAATAGTTAAATCGTATTGAGCCATTTTACTATATGCACGACTTAACTTATATAATATGTAACCTTGATAAACTGTGTCTTCTGTTGCTTTGGAGATACTAAGTGCTTTTTCACAATTTTCAACGCAAGAATTATATTGCTTCAATCCATACTGTCCCAAACCTATATTATAATGGGCAATCATCAACTGGTTAGAATCATTTAGCTTTTCTGCCAATTTTATTGCTTCATTAGCAAAATAAATTGTGGAATCGGACGATTGGTACTCATATTTAGCTGCTAAATCATTTGCTGTTTTGAGTTTAATGGAATCATTAATGGCATTATCATAAGCTATTCTCAAACTGTCAATACCGGCAACTGTTATCGAACACTTAAAAAACATGATAAATGAAAACAGTATTTTAAAACATGAATGATTTCGCTTCATCATAAAATTGAGTCATAATTTGCCTTGCCAATATAATGATAATATGCGCTATTTGAAGTTAATATACGTGTTTTTAGACAGGCACACTGATATTGTGTTAAATTGTCGCGCTAAACTTGCGGTCACTAAACAGTCTAACAAAAACAAAAACAGGTAATAACAAACTAATAAAAATTAGAACTGGCAGAATAAAGCTGTGCAAGTTTAGCACAAGCATGGCACTGATCAATAGTAGTTGAAAGCCCAAACCAAAAATTGACAAAGCCGTTAAATACCAGTTAGGAAAATGTTCTGAATGCACAGCTTTTCGGTCTACTGTATAAATAATAAAATCAAAAAAGCCGTATAGTATTTTATAAGTATAGAAAAAATAATTGACCATCTTTTGCGTCTCCCCGGCCAATGCTACAGGTACTTTATACTCTTTAACACGACTAGTTGTGTCTCCGTTCCTTTGCTGCTTAACAATAGCGTAATAATAATTGTATAGTGTACCCTGGAGTTGAATGCCTATAAAAGCCATAACAAATAAAATGAATGATGCTTCCGTAACAAACCAAACAGACAGTAAAATTAAAAAATTTAGCAAAATATCAGAGATTGAATCAAAATACCTTCCAACATATGAAGGTGTATTCCGCAGTCTGGCAAGCGTTCCATCTGCAGCATCTAGAATTGATTTTAAAATTAAAAAAAAGGCGGCTGCCCAGTTCAAGCCAATCAGTATACATAAAACACCAATGAGTCCTGCTATTAGAAAAGCCATGGTAACTTGTTTGGGACTGACCTTTGTATAAAGTAGTAATTTGGCAATTCTATTACCTAAAGCTCTGCCATAGTCAGATAGGTCGATAAAGCGATCAGGTGCTGGTAGTTTTGACATTAACTGTTAGACTTTGTAGTTTGTGAAGTTTTAATAAAAGAACTGTTGTTAGCGATACTGAGTAGTAAAGTTAATGATTTATAACAACCCAAAATCCATGTAGATAAGACATAAAAAAAGCCAGACAATGATTGACTGGCTTATTTATGTCTTCGCTCATTAAAAATGCGGAAACTTCAATAACATTTGCTTAATATTACAAGATTAAATTCATAACTGAAGCACACTTATAAAAGACTTTTACTCCTTTATGAATCCTTCATCCAGCAAATCATCATTTAACGCAGCGCCGCTACCCGTTTTAGGATCTGATCCATATTGATTTGAACCAGAATCACCTTCAGTGGCAAACAAAACAATCAGCCAAATGGCACCAATGAGCGGAATAAAAGCAATTAAAAGCATCCATCCACTTTTATTTACATCATGCAGCCTTCTTACACCTACAGCAATGGACGGAATAAGAATTGCTAAAGAGTAGACGGTACCTAGGAGCCCTGATCCTTGACCATAAGTAAAACCTAATACGTTATCGACTATTGCAAGAGCAATTGAAAATAAAATACTAAATAACGTAAACATCCAATATTCTTGTCGTCTTGCTCTTCCGCTAAAATTTGCATAATTATCTCTTACCACTTTTAAAAACCATTCCATAATTTTACTTTTAATTATTTTACTTCGGAAGTCCATCTTCCAAACACCTTCATCACAATTGATTGCTCGGTACTATTTTCAAAAATAGTATTTTTTATCACTAATCCAACAACTTACAGTTTTTGTTTTAATAATATTACCCCTGACAGATTCCGCAGAAGTATAACTGCTGCTATGCGGAATACCGCTAGTATAATAATAGCACAAGAAAACGACATCTTAGATTTGGCGGGACACTTTCACTAAGTTGACGGTATAAAAAAAGCCAGATACCGATTATCTGGCTTTTTTGCATCTATTATTTTTTTGGAACTTTACCCGCCAAAATCATCAAATCTTACGTTCTCAGGTGGCACCCCCCAATCGTCACACATTTTAATAACAGCTTGGTTCATAAGTGGTGGTCCACAGAAATAGAATTCAATATCTTCAGGTGCTTCGTGTTTGCTCAAATATTGGTCAATAACCGCATTGTGAACAAAACCAACAAAACCATCTCCTTCATCATCAAGGTCCTTTTTAACCTTCCAATTATCTGACTCTAATGGTTCTGACAACACTAAGTGAAATGAGAAATTAGGAAATTCTTTTTCTAAGTCTCTAAAATAGTGCAAATAGAATAATTCCGCTTTTGAACGTCCACCGTACCAATAAGACACTTTTCGTCCAGTTTTAATTGTTTTAAATAATTCATATAAGTGAGAACGCATTGGCGCCATACCTGCTCCACCACCTATATATAACATTTCAGCGTCAGAATGGTTGATGAAGAATTCGCCATACGGTCCTGAAATAATAGCAGGGTCACCTTCTTTTAAATTAAAGATATATGAAGATGCTACACCAGGATTCACATTCATCCAACCACCTTTTGCACGGTCGAATGGTGGTGTTGCCACCCTTACATTCAACATTATCTTGCGCCCTTCTGCAGGGTAAGAAGCCATAGAGTATGCTCTCACAACTTCTTCGTCGTTTTTCATGACAAGTGGAAATAATCCAAATTTTTCCCAGTCAGCTTTAAACTTATCAGGTTCACCTGGGTGATCTTGTGGATGTGCTGTAATATCCATATCAGAATACTTAACTACACACTTCGGGATTTTGATTTGAATGTATCCACCTGCTTTATAATCCATATCTTCTGGAATCTCAACAATGAACTCTTTAATAAAGGTAGCGACATTGTAATTTGATACAACTTTTGCTTCCCACTCTTTGATACCGAGTACTTCTTCCTCCACTTCAATTTCCATGTCTTCCTTCACTTTAACCTGGCAACCTAAACGGATTCCAGAAGCGATTTCTTTACGTGAAAAGTGTGGTTTTTCAGTTGGTAATATTTCACCTCCACCTGATTTCACATGGCAAGTACATTGAATGCACGTACCTCCGCCACCACATGCAGATGGTAAAAAGATACCAGAGCTACCTAAGGTCGACAATAATGTACCTCCACCATCAACTTCAATTGTTTTTTCTCCGTTGATAGTAATTTTAATTTTACCAGCTGGTGATAATTTAGCTTTTACAAACAGTAGTAAACTTACCAATAATAAAATCATTACTGTAAATACTACCAATGTGATTGAAATAACTGCTCCCATTTTTTAATTCTGTTTTTTATAAATCAATACCACTAAAGCTCATAAAAGCAATCCCCATTAATCCTGTAATGATAAAAGTGATGCCTAATCCTTTCAATGGACCTGGTACATGTGAATATCTAATTTTTTCTCTTATAGCTGCAATAGCAACAATAGCCAATAGCCAACCAACACCTGACCCAATGCCAAATACGGTAGCCTCACCTATTGTTGAATACTGACGATCTTGCATAAATAAGGCTCCACCTAAAATGGCGCAGTTTACAGCAATTAATGGCAAGAAAATACCTAAGGCTCCATATAAAGCTGGTGCAAATTTCTCAACAATCATTTCAACTAATTGTACAATTGACGCAATTACCGCAATGAACATGATAAAAGACAAAAAACTTAAATCATACTGTGCAAAGTCAGCGCCTAACCATGCCAAAGCCCCATCTTTTAAAACATAGTTCTCGAGCAGCCAGTTTACTGGTATTGTCACCCCTAGTACAAAAATAACGGCGAATCCTAAACCTACGGCCGTTTTAACTGTTTTAGAAACGGCTAAATAAGAGCACATTCCTAAAAAGTAGGCGAAAATCATGTTCTCGATAAATACGCCTTTGATAAATATATTAAATAAATCTTGCATTGTTCTTGTTTTTAATGATCTTCAATTAATGCTTTATTTCTTGAACGTTGTACCCAAATAACCAAGGCTACAGTGATAAGTGCAAATGGTGCTAGGATAATCAAGTTATTGTTATAATAACCTACGGTGTATAAACCTGTTTCTTCTCCAGCAATAGCATTTCCAAAAATTTGGTATCCCATTAGTTTACCAGTTCCAAACAGTTCTCTGAAAAATGACACGATCACAAGTATTATTCCGTACCCTAAAGCATTTCCAAATCCATCTAAAGCTGAAGCCCAAGGTTTGTTCCCCATGGCAAAGGCTTCGAATCGTCCCATAATAATACAGTTGGTAATAATTAACCCTACGAACACAGACAGTTTTTCACCTAAATCTGGTAAAAAAGCTTTTAAGACTTCATTTACAATAATTACTAATGAAGCTACAACCACTAACTGTACAATAATTCTGATTCTTGATGGAATTAAATTACGGAGTAAGGATACAATGACGTTACCTAAAACCAATACAAAAACAACAGCTGCGGTCATGGTTAAGGCTTGCGCAATAGACACTGTTATGGCCAATGCTGAACAAATTCCCAATACTTGAATGGTAACAGGATTGTTATCATTTAAAGGATCAGTAATTAGTTTTTTATTCTTTTTCGAGAATAATGGCTCTCTTTCTTTTATTTCGCTCATATCTCAATTATTTATTAAAGTAATTAACATACACTTGAACAGTTCTATCAAGCATTTCTTCTACACCTTTTGATGTAATAGTACCACCTGTAATACCGTCTACTGTGTATTCTTTAGCACTACCAGATCCATCTTTTACAATTTTCATTTTCTTGTAATTACCATTTTCAGAAATTTTCTCATCATTGAACTGCTTTTGAAAAGCGTTGGTTTTGATTTCGGCACCTAAACCCGGGGTTTCTGTTTTGTGATCGAATACTGCACCAAATATCGACGTTTTATCTTCGTTGATAGCTAAGTACCCCCAAATTGGCCCCCATAGTCCACTACCGACAACAGGAAGAATATACTTTTTACCACCATCTATTGAAGCCACATATAGAGGGTATTTTCTATCCTTTTTATCAAGGGTTTTATCTCGATACTCTTTTTTGATGTCAACATCAAAAGCATCAATACCTTCTACAGGACTCCCTGATTCGTCTATCACAAGACATTCATCAACAAGGATGTACTGACTATATAAATCTGCGGCAGTTTTTCTAGTAGCTTCTACTTTAATAGCCGCTAAAATGTCCATTTTCTTTTTGATTTCCACGTTTTTGTCTTGTCGTGGTTTTAGCCCTACCGAAAGCGAAGCTAAACTTGTACCTACTACTGCAACAAGAACTATTGCAAAAATGAAGGTATAAATATTACTATCTTTATTTACAGCCATGGTTATGCAGTTTTAGTTTTTAAACGTTTCATTCTTCGACTCACATTTGCCTGAATTACATAATGATCAATTAAAGGTGCCATGATATTAAAGAATAAAATAGCCATCATTACACCTTCTGGATAAGCAGGATTCAACACGCGAACTAAAATTGAGAATAAACCGGCAAGAAATCCGTATATGTATTTTCCTGTATTGGTTTGTGAAGCTGTGACAGGATCTGTAATCATGAACACCGCACCAAAAGCAAAACCGCCAATCACAATTTGATTAATTGGACTTAGTTCCATAAATGGGTTTGCACCCCATAAGTTAAACAAGAATCCCATAAAAAGTCCTCCTAATACAAAGGATGTCATTATTCTCCAACTTGCCACACCAGTAGCCAATAAAATCACTGCTCCAATTCCTATGGCAATCACGGAGGTTTCACCGACAGATCCAGGGATCATACCTATAATGGAATCCCATAAGGGGTATTTGGCAGAAAAAGCTTCGAGAGAAGGTAAAATTGGATCATCACTTGCAAAAGTAGCTAAGTCACCAAGCGCTGTTGCACCTGAGAACCCGTCGGGACGTGGTCCCATATCTGTCAAACCTGACATCCAAATTTTATCACCTGACATTTTAGTTGGATAGCCAAAGAATAAAAAGGCCCTTGCTGTCAAGGCAATATTAATTATATTCATCCCTGTACCACCAAAAACTTCCTTACCAATAACTACTGCAAAGATAACTGCTATAGCAAGCATCCAAAGTGGCACATCAGCTGGCACAATTAAAGGAATTAGCATACCCGATACTAGGTACCCTTCAGCTACCGAATGTTGATTTTTAACCGCAAATAAAAATTCAACTCCCAAACCAACACCATAGGATACAATAACGAGCGGTAAAACCTTTAATACACCGTACCAAAACTTTCCACCGAAATTATCCCAATATGCTAAATCAAGGTTACCTGACTCTGCAACATAGTGCCAATGGCCGGTATTATACATTCCGAATAACAGGCATGGAATCAAGGCTATAATCACCATCATCATGGTTCTCTTCAAATCCACACCATCACGTATATGTGCTCCTTTTTGTGTTGTTAAAGGTGGCGTAAACAGAATGGTATAAAAACCATCCCAAACTGGATGCATTTTAGCCCATTTTCCATCATGGTCGGGCTCAAATTTTCGCATTAATTTTTCAATAGACTTCACTTTATCTTTCTTTTAATGACTATTACATTATTTCACGTTGTACTTCGTCTAAACCTTCACGAATTACAGATTGGATATTTACTTTAGAAGTACAAACAAACTCACACAAAGCAAAATCCTCAGGGGCTACTTCATAGATTCCTAAGTTTTCCATTTCGTCTAAATCGTTATACATACATGCTTTTGTAAGATGCATTGGATAGATATCAAATGGAAATACTTTTTCCATTTCTCCAGTGACCACAAATGCTCTTTCTTCACCATTTGAATTGGTGTCAATTACACGCTTTTTATTTGGTGTTAACCATGAGAAATAAGTACGGCTCACAGAGAATTTTTTGAAGCCTGGTTCCATCCAACCTTCGGTAAATGAAAAACGTGGATTATTTCCCTCAGGTATCACTGTAATTTGGTTACTGTAATATCCTAAATTCCCGTCTGCCTCAATTTTATCTCCGGTCAAAACATTGCCAGAAATCACCCTCACATCACCTTCGTTCACATTATCCTTTAAGAACGGACTCACCCCAGCGCCAATAATGGTTCTGTAATACTTTGGAGCTTTTATCTCTGAGCCTGTCACGGCAATTACTTTAGTTAAATCAAATCGTTGACTGTTGACAATTTTTCCAATTAATGCAACATCAATAGCATTGATAGTCCAAACTTTCTCCCCTTTGTTTATAGGATCTATATGATGAATTTGCGTCCCCACGTTACCTGCTGGATGCAATCCATTAATATAATTATGAACCACCCCTTGTGCATTTTTGAATACCTCATCAATTTGTGCTGAGCTATTCATTGTTAAATGCGTTTTACCATCAGTTAACTTGGTAATGATATCTAATCCTGCCTGAAAGTTTTCAGACTCACCGTGTAATACAAAATCGTAATCTGGCGCCAAAGGAGACGAATCAAAAGCTGAAATAAAAATTGCCTTAGGATTGTCTTTAGGATTCGCAATTATATCAATTGGTCGTGTTTTGATAAAAGGCCACAATCCTGACGCTAAAAGAAATGCTTTAGCATCTTCCTTACTTGCAGATTTTGGATCAATCTTGCTCATCTGTGCATATTCAATCTCAGAATCTGCCGTAATTCGCACCTCAAGAATTCTTCTTTTAGCACCTCTTACAATTTCTGAAATAACACCAGAAACAGGAGAGCAAAATTTTACTTCTTCTTGGTATTTATTATAGAAAACGACGTCTCCGGCTTTCACCTTATCGCCTTCTTTCACAACCATTTTTGGCGTTACGCCATGAAAATCGGTAGGTTTTAATGCAAATCCATTTGTCAGGTCAACAGCGCTCAAAACTTTGTCTGCTTCACCTTTCAATTTGATGTTTAAACCCTTTCTAATCTTGATAGTCTTGGACATATCTTATTGGAGTTAATTTTTGGGTCACAAATTTATAATAAAGCTATCATTCAAACACCTTTTAAGTGACTAATATCACAATTTAGAACGATTCTAAATAAGTATTCAGTGTGATTAAAACAATCTACAAAAATTGCTTTATTTCTGTTAGGTGTGTAACAGAAAAAAGGCTACTTTTGTTTGCCAATTTATCGGGATTAAACCATGCGGCTTTCATACCAACAGCCAGTGCACCTTTCACATCAGCCTCCGGGC
>JAWWDX010000094.1:0-10520 GCA_033719695.1 Putridiphycobacter sp. | reverse complement strand
AGTCATCAAGGGCTTTTCTGTACTGAGGATTTAAATAATCCTTCCATTCTTCACCTTCAGATTGAATCAGTTTCATTAGGTTCTCGTAATCAAGGCTTGGATTGTATTTTCTGATTTTAAGGTTCATATTGTTCTGCGTTCGTATTCTTTTAAAATTGTTTTTTAAATGCTGTTCCATTGAACTTAAATACATCTCCATTTGCCATTCCAAAGTATAATTCACCACTTTTATCTTCAAAAATTGATTGAGCAAAATCGTTTGTAAGTCCATCTTTTTTTGAATAGTTAATCATTGATTTCCCATCATATTTCCAAATTCCTGCATCTCTATCACCAAACCAAATGTTTCCTTTACTATCTTCTGCGATTGTAAAAACGTGTTCAAGTGTACCAGGCATTGATTTATCACCTTTTCTTCCACTTGTAGGGTGAATCAAGTTATTCTTTTCGGAAAAATTAATAATTGAATCACCTTTTTTTAGTAATACACCTATTCCATTATTCCCAATCCAGAGCCTACCTTTAGAGTCTTCTAGAATACTTCTTATATGAAGTGGTGCGATACTCCTATCAAAGCCTAAAGTTTCATCATTGATAATTTCAAATTCGTTTCCATTATAGCCAAAAACACCAGCGTATGTGCCAAACCAAATCATATTGTTTTTACCTTTTGAAATACTTGTAACTGCAAATAAATTATCATGGAGGTTAAGGACTTTATGAGGAGGAAATGCCAGATAATGTAATTTTTGCCCATCAAATCTATAAACTCCTTCATTAATCCAAGCTCCAAACCAAAGGTCATTATCCAATTTCATCCATTGGCTTTGAAAGGATTCATTACCCTGAACTGAGTAATTATTTTTTGGTTTTTCGAAGTCAGATTTGGTGTGATTCACGATTTTTGTTCCATCATAACTGCTTACCCCTTTTTGAGTATTAAACCAAATAACTCCTTCTTTATCTTCTTGAATGGAAAGGATTTGATTGTCCGTTAACCCATCATTAATAGTAAAATAGTTGAATGATCCACCATTGTAAACCGCAACCCCCTCTTTAAGACTTCCAAACCAATAATTTCCTTTGCTGTCTTGAAAAATTGAGCGAATCCCTGAGGTAAATTTAAGAGTATCAGTTTGTGAAGTGCTTACAATTTCCGATTTATTAGTCTCATTGTTGGACACTTTCTTTTCAGTGCAAGAAAGATTCAAAATCAATATGAATATTAGGTAAATCAATGTTAATTTATTTTCCATTTTAGTTTTTACTATATGACGCAGAACGGTCTCGTATAACCGTCAGTTACGGGTTAAAGTACGCAAATTTTTCGGTTTAGCACTGACGTTAGCAATTCCGAGTGGATTCGGACGTAGTCGAATCCGCCGTAATTGCGGTTATACATTGTTGTACAACGTACTTTATTTTTCATTATCGATGAGCCAAGGTTGTTCATATTCCGCTGTTTTAATCAATTCCTTTTTTAGCTTTTCTCGGTCTAATTCCAATTCCGAATATTCTGCTCGTTCGTAGAGTAGGTTATAAGCTGATTGATAAAGTCCGTATTTTTTTAATAGGTAAAAGTCAGATTCCGCTTTTTGAGAATTCAGATTTTCGTTATCAAACTCAATTTTTAATAAGTCAACTAAAGTGTCATTTACAAACTGATTTTGAAAATTCAGTTGCTTTTTGTCTGATTTGATTGAGTTAAATTCTCGGATAATTTCATAAACGATTGAGTCATTTTGTTCCGCTTTTCTCCGATTCCAAAATTCAGCGTAATATTTGGTTTGGATTTCGGCTTTGTTGTAAGTCAATTGCAAACTGTCCATTAAATTCTCAAAATTTCGTTTAATATAAACTCCTTGAATTAGAAAATGGGTTTCGCTTTTTGAAATCAGGTTTTCGAGTTTTTCATATCCGAATTTTTTAAATGATTCGTGAACCATTTTTAAATTCTCTGGTTTTCTAATCCACGTATTTTTTGTCCAATCCGAGTTTCTTAAATCGAAAAACGAGGTTTGATTTTCTGCATAAAATTCCGTTTCACTTTTTTCTTTATTAACGCAAGAAATAAGTAATAAAATCAGAATATTTAATGTTAGCAGTTTGTTCATTCGTATGTTGTACAACAAGCGGATAAAATGACCTGTTCAATTTATTTCGCTTATGTATTTTGTTGGTATTGATTCAAATATAGATAAAAATTTAATTTAAGCGACAAGTTGTGGCGTTTCTCATGTTTGTTCTTTCTATTTATAGCAGCAATTTAATAGACAAATCAAAATATTGCTTTTTTTTTATTCATTTTACTATACAGCATTAAACCAATAAGGTGTTTCATATCAGTCTTTTGACTTGTGAAGTCTCTATCCTTGATGATACTATATAGGTACTTATAAAAATACAATTTTTTAGTCAATTGAAAAAGTGTTAGCCGTATTTAAACGATACTTAACCGTTAAGTAACGGATAAGTTCAAATTTCTATTAAACAATACTTTAGTGGTTATAAAAAACCAAAAAAAAACAAAATTATAGAAAATGAAGTCAGCACTTTTTAAACAAAATTGGTAGTATTACCAATTTACAAAGTCAATAGAAAAACTTTATTAGTGTTATCGCTAACAGCTATCCAAAAGTAGAGCCAAACTTTGGCATGTCTACCTATATTGGTAACCTACGTAGCATTGGTGTCATTTTGCACTAACTATGTTACTTAACCCTGTTCCCAAATCGCATGGCTTTCACCATCCAACGCGGTAAACGCTTCTTAGCATCACGTTTCTTTAAATCTAAGTACCAATTCAGTTTTTTCATGAGCGGTACTTTATGGGTTTCTACAAATTCAATCCAGTTACCGTCTGGGTCTTCAATATAAGAGAATCGACCTCCTGCTTCACCCATGTCAAAAGTATCACCACTGTCAACTGTAAACGGAAAACCAGCTCCTTCACATTCTTTTTTAAGGGTATCCATTCCCCGTACGTCAAAACACAGGTGAATAAAGCCCCAATCTCCCCAAAAACGGTCTTTAAAAATTTTTGTTGGTGTGCGGTCTAGCGCTTGAACTAATTCTATTTGAGTTGGACCAAATAGCTCTGAAAAAGGGCCTTGTCGTTCTTGTTTATGCTTCAATAACACCCTCCTGTATTGTTTGTCGCCTGCCGGTAGACCAGCGAAACAACCAAATGATCCAGTTTCGTCATAAACCACCGTTTCGTATTCTAAAATATCTCGGTAAAGTTTTAAGGAAGCCTCAATATCCGACACCCCAATTAAAGCTCCTGCTACGCCGCCACATTTTGAGGGATGTTTCGTATCCATCAACCAGCCACTGCCTTCAACAACATTAAAAATATTTCCATTTGGGTCTTGTACAAAAAAGTGCAATTGTCCGTTTGGCGTTTTTTCAACTTTTCCCAGTAAATGAGCACCGTTCGCTTTCATGTGTGCGTACGAAGCATGCACATCTTTCGATTTAATGCGACAAGCATAAGTACCTAAATCGCCCAACTGAATATCGAAATTGGCTTTGTTGGTAGGGCGACTTGTAAATTGCCAAATTTCAAATCCACCGCCGCCTTCCATAGAAATAGCTAGGGTAGCGGTTCTACTATGTACAGTGTCGCCTGTATAACGTGTCATCAATGGCGCTTCAGCGGCTTCTTCAAATATTCTGACATCAGTGCCAAACATTAGCCTATACCATTTCCAAATCTCTTGTACATCTGGTACACCTATACCCATTTGTTGAATTCCGCAGATAACTTTTTCCATTGTTGATAAAATTTTAAAGATGCAAATATAAAAAATAAACAGTTTGGATTAATAATTGATACTTTAGCCAATTAATGAGCCGCTGAGACAGGCCTATTAAAGGTCAGATATGGTTGTGCAAAGACCGATTAACCGCTAAGAATTAATGATTTTGATCAATGCACGTAATTTTATTAATTTATTGATATATAAACTTTAAAACAAATATAAAACATTTATGAAACGTTTTTTAATTATTGTAATGCTTGTTTTTGCTTATCAATCTATGGCTGCTACCATTCGGTCGGTTTCGGCTAGCGATATTGAGGGCTTAGACAAGGTGAAGTTTGTAAATTATGACCAAATTGGAGGGGTTTACTTTGCTGATGAAGTAGCACATTTACTAATTGATTTTGATCAGAAAACAGACTTTCAAATTTCAATCGACGATTCATTAACAGATGTACGTTCAAATGGACTTATATTGGTGTCTGATTTAAAGTTAGGGGAAGGCAGTTTTGCTTTGGTGAAAGATGGTGTAAAGTCCAATAAAAAGGGATTTAAGTATAGCCGAACGGCACCAGTTATTAAAAATGACGCCGTAGTATTTGGGTTACTTTTTATTGTTTTAGTGATTATTTTTAGAACTTCAGAATTGCCAGCATTCAAAAAGTTTTATGGTATTGTACCAGCATTGCTCCTTTGCTATTTTATTCCCGCAATTTTAAATTCGGTAAACCTTATTTCGTCCGATCTATCTGGCTTATATTTTGTGGCTTCGCGTTATTTGTTGCCAGCTAGTTTAGTACTACTATGCTTAAGTATCGATATTCAAGGGATTAAAAAGCTTGGTGGAAAGGCTGTTATTATGTTTTTTGCGGCAACTATTGGTATCGTGATTGGTGGTCCAGTAGCTTTGTATCTAGTATCACTTGCAGCACCAGAAGTATTAGAAGGAGGTTTATGGCGCGGTTTGTCTACTGTTGCTGGTTCGTGGATTGGTGGCGGCGCCAACCAAGCGGCTATGTTAGAGGTATACCAAGCGTCTGATAAACTGTTTTCAAAAATGATTATTGTTGATGTGGTAGTCGCCAATATCTTTATGTCGGTTTTACTATTTGGGACAGGTCAAGATAAAAAACTCAATAGATTCTTCAAGGCAGACGATTCTGCTATTGAGGCTTTAAAGGACAAGATGGAGAAGTTTCAAAAAAGTGTCGAAAAAGTGGTAACGTTTAAGTCGTTAGTATATATGTTAGGTCTCGTCTTTTTTGTGGTTGGCATTTCACATTTTTTGGCCGACATCATAGCCCCTGATATTTCAGGATGGCTCGCTGAATTAAAGAAAACCTCACCTCGTACAGCACTTCTATTGACGTCGTTTGGGAGTGGTTTCTTTTGGTTAGTGGTTTTGGCGACATTATTTGGCGTTCTTTTATCGTTTACAAAAGCAAGAAATTTTGAAGGAGTTGGCGCCTCGAAAGTAGGATCTTTGTTTCTATACATTTTGGTAGCAACCATTGGGATGAAAATGAACATTGCCGAAATGATTCGCGATTGGGAAGAGTTTGCCTATTTATTTGCCATTGGTTTAATATGGATTGCAATTCATGCGCTATTTTTATTTGTAGTTGCAAAAATTATTAAAGCGCCTTTCTTTTATGTGGCAGTAGGTAGCCAAGCTAATGTTGGGGGCGCAGCCTCTGCACCAGTTGTTGCCAGCGCATTCAGTCCAGCCCTAGCACCTGTTGGTGTATTGCTGGCTGTATTGGGTTATGCCGTGGGCACTTTTGGCGCTATTTTATGTACCATTTTAATGCAAAGTATTTCCCTATAACATTATGATAAAGTACATCTTTTCACTTTTCTTTATCCTCTGTCAATTGTCTGTTATTGGGCAGTTAAGGGTTAAAACCGCCACCAACGATTTAGGTGATATTTTTGAAGAAAATGGGGTTGTCGTTACAAGTTTTCAAGTTGAGAATCCTTATTACAGAGACACAATTAAAATTACTAATATTCACACCTCTTGTGGTTGCACTGCTATTATATCGACCGATACACTTGTATATCCTCGCCAAACTATCGACCTAAAAGTATCATACGATCCCACAGATAGAATAGGATTATTTCAGAAAACCATTCATATTGAAACCTTAACAGCAGGACATGAAAAAAACAGCCTGTACTTAAAAATTATAGGCAATGTAATAGGACATACAACCCCTAAATCAGAAGTACCGGTAGCTTTAATCGATTACAAAGTGGCACCCATTATATTTTTCCCCATTTCTGTTTACGATACTTCATACTTCGACCTAAATAGAGTCATTGATTTTGCGAATGACATCACTTTCGAGATTGATTACTATAATTTTACCACGGTCGGCATTGAAATAAGACTAAAGGATAAGTCACTGATTGAAGATTTTGAAAATTTGGCCTCTTACCTCAAACGGAAACTCATACGTGAAATGTTAAGACGACAATATGCCGCCGCTAACATAACCTTTATTGATCCCGTGTTTGTATACGATAATAGCATTCCAGCTTGGTCAGCTGCAAAAGTGAAGGTATATTCAGAAAAATTCAACGACGATACCATTGAAAAAAGTGTAATAAAAACAACCAATCCAACAATTGAAGAAACAGCATACTTCCTTTTGGATTATAACCTAAACATCCAGCCAACCGGCGAACAATTGGTTAATTTGGTTGATTATACCGCTGTAAATACGAAACTTTTTAAAAATGGTAAAATTGCTTTCAATGCTGTAGTATATGTGCCAGAATCATTAGGAAAGAAAGAGGCTGATAATATGGCGAAGGTTTTTAAAAAGGAGTTTTTTAAGAAAATGAAAGCAAGTTCAGGTATCTCCAAAAATGATTTTTCTCTTGTATTCGATACCATTGCTACGCACGCTAATACAAAGTACAAATTTCAATTGTACGATAAAGCCGATATGGAAGCCGCTAGAGGCATCAAATATGTTGAAAAACCAGAGGACATTTTACCGCCTCTTTTACCAACTTATAAAACGCGCTTTTATACTAAAAATGAAGAAATTGATGTCAATTCAATTCAATTTAATCAGTTTTGGAATGCCATTATTGCCTATACAGGTACAGGTAAAAACCTGTCGATTACACTGGAATCATCTTCTTCAAAATACCCAAAGAAACCCTATGTTGACCCATATGCGGCGGCGCAAGAAAAAGGGGAGAAAGTGGCGGCCTTTATTAAAGACAAATATTATAAAGAAACAGGTAAAACCATTACAGTAAATGTAGTAACAACCGTTCAAGGTCCTGAATTTGAAACAAAAAACTTTACGCAACCTATGTACTTTAAATATGAGTACGTCAAGTTAATACCAATTTATCTATCACCTCGCCATGTAGATGCATTACCAATTAAGCCTAAACCTTATATTGTTAACTACGATTATTATTATATTGGTATTGATACCACTTCAAAAGTACTGCAAAAATTTGCAGAATATGTGGCCTATGAAATTCAAACAAATGGATTTGTAGAACTCAGAACTGAATCTTCAGCCTCAAACTTAATTGTTGATAATCGAAAATCAAATGAATATTGGGCTTATAGCCACTTGGAGGTCAGTAAAGAAAGATTTTACCAATATTTAAAATCGAAACTGATAGATCCAAATCGTGTGATTATTACCAACGAAAAAATAGTGGTGCAAGGCATTCCTTTCGATCCTAAAACGCCAGTTGTCCGCTATAGAAATTTTCAATATGTTACCTTTGTCCCTAAAAAATATTTATAATGAAAAGACTACTCAGTTTAATGCTCGTTTTAATGTCTGTCCTACCAGCATTTGCACATAAACACTACATCTCTATTGCTAACATGGCATACAATGCATCTGCAAAGCAAATTGAAGTCTCGTTACAAGTAACCGCGCACGATTTTGAGCATATTTTAGAAAACCATTTTAAAAAACGCATAGAAATTGAAACAGTTTCCGATAGCAGTGAAGTAGGACGATTTATGATTGCATATCTCAATAAAAATATACAATTGAAATCGGCCAATAACAGTGCAAAATTCAACTATGTAGGAAAAGAGGTAAATGTACGCGATCAATTATTCTTTTATTTTACGTTCACAGAGGTTTTAGACCCATCACATATTATTTTAGAGAATTCCATTTTATTTCAATTATTTTCGAAGCAACAGAACATTGCACATTATAAATTTAAAGAGGCTACCAAAAGTATTACATGTACAAGCCAATCGCCAGTAGCGGATATTAAATTTTAAGCAAAAAAGGATAATTTATGTTACGTAAAATGAAATCAATAATTGGTGTTTTATTGGTAGTGCTATTGGCAAATACTGCTTTTGGCCAGGACAACAACAAGTTTAAGCAGTTAAAGGAAGAATTGGCCACGCCTAATGTTTATAGAACTGCTTCTGGTGCGCCAGGTCATGGTTATTACCAACAGAAAGCCGACTATCAAATTAAAGTGACTTTGAATGATGATAAGCAAACTATTGATGGTGAAGAGACCATTATGTATACGAATAATTCACCAGACCAGTTGTCGTACTTATGGCTTCAACTCGACCAAAATATGCGGGCTAAAGATTCCGATACCAAACTGATTTCTACGGGCGATATCGGGTCATTATCTTACAAAGGCAGCTTACAACGTTACCTTAGTAATGCAAATTTTGATGGGGGATTTAAAATTGCTTCCGTTACTGATGCGAGTGGTAATAATCTGGCACACACCATCAATAATACCATGATGCGTGTTGATTTACCGAAGGTATTGATGCCAAAAGGGAAAACAACACTTAAAATTAAATGGTCGTATAACATTAACAATCGTGCAGAAATTGGCGGGCGTTCAGGCTTGGAGTACTTTGAAGAGGAAGATAATTACCTCTATACAATTGCTCAGTTTTTTCCGAGAATGTGCGTGTATAACGACGTTGAAGGCTGGCAAAACAAGCAGTTTTTAGGTAACGGAGAGTTTACTTTGCCTTTTGGCGATTACATTGTTGATATTACTGTACCAGCCGATCATATTGTATCAGCTACTGGCGTTTTAACCAATGCAAAAAACGTTTTAACAGCCGAACAAAATAAACGATTGAATGCTGTTACAGATGAATCACCATCTTTTATTGTAACGCCTGAAGAAGCGGCGGAGGCTGAAAAACAAAAAGCGACCGGTACGAAAACTTGGCGATTTGAAGCTAAAAATGTTCGAGATTTTGCGTTTGCAAGTTCTAGAAAATTCATTTGGGACGCACAGTTGGTAAAGCAAGAAACAAAAAATGTATTGGCCATGTCTTTCTATCCGAAAGAGGGGAATCCATTATGGGAACGGTACTCAACACGCTTGGTAGTGCAAACCCTTAAAACGTATTCTAAACATACTTTTGATTATCCCTATCCTGTCGCTATTTCTGTGCACACAGACAGAATAGGTATGGAATACCCAATGATTTGCTTCAATGGTGGCCGCCCAAATGCCGACGGTACCTATTCTGAAAGAACAAAATATGGAATGCACTCAGTTATTATTCACGAAGTCGGACATAATTATTTTCCAATGATTATTAATTCTGATGAACGCCAGTGGACTTGGATGGATGAAGGCTTAAATACCTTTTTGCAATACTTAACGGAACAAGAATGGCAGCGAGATTACCCTTCGCGAAGAGGTCCAGCGCATTTAATTGTAGACTATATGAAAGGGGATAAGACAAATATTGCACCTATCATGACCAATTCAGAATCGTTGTTACAGTTTGGTAATAATGCCTATGGTAAGCCGGCTACTGCCTTAAACATTTTGCGGGAAACCATCATGGGGCGCGAATTATTTGATTTTGCTTTTAAAACGTACGCCCAACGTTGGATGTTTAAACACCCCACACCAGCCGATTTTTTCCGCACCATGGAAGATGCCAGTGGTGTGGATTTAGACTGGTTTTGGAGAGGCTGGTTTATGACAACAGACCACGTTGATATTGCCTTAACAAATGTGGCCCATTTTCAAATTAATTCAATGAATGCCGACAAAGAAGTAGCGTTTAACGAAAAAGTGGCAAAAGAAACGCCACAAAATATTAGCGCTATTCGTAACAAAGCCGCTATAAAAGAAACCGAAAACGAGCGCACCCCAAGCTTAAATGATCAATATATTGGACAAGATCCTAATGCTTTGTCAGATAGAGAGAAAGCCAAAAATGAAAAAATATTAGCGAGTTTGTCAGACAAAGAAAAAGCCTTACTGTCAAAAGGATATGAATTTTATCAACTCGATTTTGATAATGTAGGTGGTTTAGTAATGCCCATCATACTTGAGTTTACTTTTGAAGACAATACCACTGAATTGATTAGAATACCAGCTGAAATATGGCGTAGAAACAACTACAGCGTATCAAAAATGTTTGTTTTTGAAAAGGTGGTAAAGTCAATTCAATTAGATCCATACATTGAAACGGCAGATGTTGATACAGGTAATAATAGCTGGCCAGCAAAAGTAATTCCAAGCCGATTTTCAATCTTTAAAGAATACAATTACGGATACTAAATCTAATAGGTAATTATGACAAAAGCTAAAAAACTGGCACTGCATTGGAAAATCATTATTGGTATGATTGTGGGAATCATATTCCCAATTATTTTCATGAATACAGGCTGGGGCTCAGCAATTGTCGAAACGAAGGAGATTGGAGGGAAAGTAATTGAATTTTCAAGGGCAAACGTATTCATT
>JAWWDX010000093.1:0-10562 GCA_033719695.1 Putridiphycobacter sp. | reverse complement strand
CCGTTTATTATTGTTGATGATGTGAGACGACTGGGGCTTTTTACTGCAAAAAAAATTAAGCAGACTGAAAATGGTATTTCAAGATCAGCTTTTTTACAAAAAGTCGGATTGATAACTGCTGGTGTTCCATTGGCGGCCTTATCTGCCGGCGTGGCTATAGGTGGCGCATACAACTATAAAATCCACCGTAAAAAGCTTAATTTTAAGAATCTACCAAAAGCTTTTGACGGCTTAAAAATTGTGCAAATTTCTGACATTCATTCAGGAAGCTTTTACGACAAAGAAGCCGTGAAGAAGGGGGTGCAAATGATTATCGATCAGCAACCAGATGTGGTGTTTTTTACTGGCGATATTGTAAATGAACGTGCGATAGAAATGGAGGCTTATTACGAAGTCTTTGACAAAATTACGGCACCAATGGGGGTTTATAGTATATTGGGTAATCATGATTATGGTGATTATTACCAGTGGGAAAACGATAAAGCCCGTCAGGAAAATTTTGAAGCTGTTAAAAATATTCATCATAAATTAGGATGGAAGCTCTTGCTAGATGAGCATATTTACCTTGAAAAAGCACAAGAAAAAATTGCAGTTTTGGGTGTTGAAAATTGGGGGAGTGGTTTCCATAAAATTGGAGATTTAGCAAAGGCTTACCACCACTGTGAGTCCGGTTTTAAAATATTATTATCTCACGATCCGACTCATTGGGAAGAGGAAGTGACAAAGACTTATCTTGACATTGATTTGACTTTAAGTGGCCATACCCATGGCGCGCAAATGGGCATTGAAACACACAATTTTAAATGGAGTCCGATTCAATTTCGATATAGTCGTTGGGCAGGACTATACAATAAAGGTCAACAGTATTTATACATTAACCGAGGATTCGGCTTCTTAGGGTACCCTGGTAGAATTGGAATTTGGCCTGAAATATCTGTACTAGAATTAAATCATGTAACGTAAATGGATACGACAGACAAAAGGCATATATCAGCGCTAGTTGAGCAAATGGTATTAAATGACATTACGACCGTTGTAATTTCTCCTGGCTCACGGAATGCGCCATTGACCATTGCTTTTGAGTCGCATCCAGAAATTAATTTTTATGTTATTCACGACGAACGTGTCGCGGCTTTTTTTGCCTTAGGATTAGCAGAAGGTTTAGGAAAGGCTGTAGCCCTTACATGTACCTCTGGCAGTGCAACTTTAAACTATTCACCAGCTATTGTGGAAGCCTATTATCGCCAAATTCCACTGTTGGTATTAACAGCCGATCGCCCTGCTTATTTAATTGATCAAGGAGACGGCCAATGCATGCGGCAAGACGGCATATATCAGAACTTTATTAAGGCTGCCTACAAACTGCCTGAAGCATCAGAGGAAAGCATGGTAGATCAATCGATAGCTACCGTCAATTCAGCTATTGAAAAACTATTGACTGTGCCACAGGGTCCTGTTCATATCAATATCCCATTACATGAGCCTTTGTATCAAATTGCAAAGAAAACTGAACATCACAGTCTACTGAGGTTGAATTTTGATTCTAATACAGTAAAGAATCCTATATCGAAAGCATTGTTGGAACACTATCAGCAAGCAGAGAAAGTGTTAATTATTGTGGGGCAGCTCACAGAAGCCGATCAATTAAAGCCTCTTTTAGACGCTATTGTACAGCAATCAGCAGTGGCTGTATTGGTTGAAAACACCTCTAATCTTCAAAACTTTTATGCTTATAACCATTGTATTGATCGGTCGCTTGCTTTAATTAAGCCAGACGAGATTGAGTTGTTTAGACCAGACTTACTCATTAGTATAGGTGGCGCTATCGTGTCAAAAAAAATAAAAGCATTCCTCCGTCAAAACCCTCCAAAGCACAATTGGCGAATAGGTATTTATACCATTGACGAAGACACATTTCTTTCCAAAACAGAAAATATTATTGTAAACCCTGCTGATGTATTGAAGCAATTGGCTAACACCAGTGGCGCCATATCAAATTATGGACAGTTATGGAAGGCCAAAGATTTTGAAGCCATGGAAAAGCATTCTGCGTTTTTACAAACGGCACCTTTTTCAGACTTGCTTGTAACACATTTTATTATTGATACATTACCCGATCACTCTATTTTACAAATGGCAAATAGTTCGGTAGTAAGGTATTGCCAGTTATTTAATCCAATTTCAAGTATTCGGTATTTTGCAAACAGAGGCGTCAGCGGTATTGATGGCTCAACCAGCACTGCAGTTGGTATGGCTGTAGCAAAACCTGATGAATTAGTCACATTAATCACCGGCGACATATCTTTCTTTTATGATTCAAACGCCTTGTGGATAGAAAACCTGCCAAGCAACCTTCGAATTTTTCTAATTAATAATAATGGAGGGGGGATATTTAACATTTTAGAAGGCTCACGAAAGGCAAAGCAAAATAAGCTTTTTGTTGCACCTCATAAGGCTAAAGCACAGTTTATTTGTGAAGCGTTTGATGTTATGTATTTTTATGCCGATAGTATGGCTTCATTAGAAAGTAATATCAACGAATTTTATCAGTTTAGTGATGAAGGTCAACCGAAACTATTAGAAATTAACACGGCTAACTGTTTAAATCATGAGGTTTTAATATCTTATTTTGAATATATTAAGTGATTTACACTAGCCGTTAATGCCTACCGTGTTTTTAAAAATTCCCTTTTTTGATTTTGATTTGGCCGTTGAAAACTTTTGATAAAAAGGCAAGGCGAAGCGGTATTTATCGTTAATTTTGCAAAAAATTTTTAGCGTATCTCATGGAAAACAATACCCAAGAATTAGCAACTCTCGATCAGGCTGTTGAATTAGGCTTATTACCTGAAGAGTTTGAAGAAATCAAGTCTATATTAGGTCGAACGCCTAACTTCACAGAAATGTCTGTTTACTCAGTCATGTGGTCAGAGCATTGTTCCTATAAAAACTCAATTGCTTGGTTAAAAAAATTACCAAAAGACGGACCTCATATGCTAGTGAAAGCAGGGGAGGAGAACGCAGGTTTGGTTGATATAGGAGATGGCGTAGGTTGCGTTTTTAAAATCGAATCTCACAATCACCCTAGTGCCTTAGAGCCATATCAAGGTGCTGCAACAGGTGTTGGTGGAATTAACCGTGATATTTTTACCATGGGAGCGAGGCCAATCGCACAATTAAATTCATTGCGTTTTGGTGAAATTGAAAAAGACCGTACAAAGTGGTTAGTGAAAGGTGTAGTAAAAGGTATTGGCGATTATGGTAATGCTTTTGGAATTCCTATAGTTGGAGGAGAAGTAATGTTTGATAAATGTTATAATACAAATCCACTGGTGAATGCTTTTTCTGCAGGTATTTTGGAAGGTAAAATGATATCTGCGACAGCAAAAGGTCCAGGGAATCCGGTATACATAGTTGGATCTGCAACTGGAAAGGACGGTATCGCTGGAGCAGCATTCGCGTCAAAAGATATAACGGAAGAATCAGCAGGTGATTTGCCTTCAGTTCAGGTAGGGGATCCTTTTCAAGAAAAATTATTGTTGGAAGCTACATTGGAATTAGCAAAAACTGACGCCGTTGTTGGAATGCAAGATATGGGTGCCGCTGGTATAACTTGTTCGTCATGTGAAATGAGTGCAGCTGGAAATGTTGGAATGGATATTGACTTGAGTAAAGTGCCTACCCGTCAAGAAAACATGAAAGACTGGGAAATCCTTTTGTCTGAATCACAAGAGCGTATGTTAGTGGTAATTGAGAAAGGAAAAGAGAAAATAGTTGAAGATATTTTTGATAAATGGGATTTACATGCTGTGCAAATTGGTGTTGTAACAGAAGGAGACACAATTAATTATTTCATGCATGGCGAAAAAGTAGCTAGTGTACCTGCAGAATCGCTTGTACTTGGCGGTGGTGCACCAGTTTATTATAGAGATTATAAAGAGCCTGCATACTATCAGGAATTTAAGAAATTTAATATTGATGATGTTGAACAACCAGCGGATTTGAAAGAGGTTGCTGTCAAGTTAATCCAAAACCCAAATATTGCATCAAAAAGATGGATTTACGAACAATATGATTCAATGGTTGGTACCAGAACAATGACTACTAACAATCCTTCAGATGCTGGAATTACAAATATCAAAGATTCTAATCGAGCTTTAGCAATGACAGTTGATTGTAATTCTCGATACGTGAATGCCGACCCAGAAATTGGAACGCAAATAGCCGTTTCTGAAGCTGCAAGAAATATTGTTGTTTCTGGAGGAATTCCTAGTGCAGTGACTAACTGTTTGAATTTTGGTAACCCATATAACCCTGAGTGTTATTGGCAATTTGTGGGAGCTATAAAAGGTATGAGCGCGGCTTGTTTAAAATTTGAAACACCAGTTACTGGTGGTAACGTTTCTTTTTATAACCAAACAGTTATTGATGGCAAAGAAGAACCTGTATTTCCTACACCTACCATAGGAATGATTGGAGTTATTCCAGATAAAGAAAAGGTAATGACTATGAATTTTAAGTCTAAAGGCGATTTGATTTTCTTAGTTGGTGAGTCGGTAAACGATATTGCTTCTTCTGAATATTTAGTATCTTACCATGGCATTGAAGCGTCTCCAGCACCGCACTTTGACCTCGACAAGGAATATGCAATGCAAGATACCATTAAATCTCTAATTAATAACCAACTGATAAATGCCGCACACGATTGTGCAGATGGCGGATTATTTATTGCTTTGTTAGAAATGGCAATGACCAATAATTTAGGTTTTGACATTGTTTCTGACTCTGAAGTAAGGGAAGATGCTTTCTTATTTGGTGAAGCACAAAGTCGTGTAGTTGTTACTGTAAATGAAGACATGGAAGATGCTTTTTTAGAAGCTATGATGAAACAAAATGTGGCATACACATTATTAGGTCATGTTACTAAAGGTAAAATTTGTGTAGACGACGAGCACTATGGCTTTGTTAGTGAAATGAAAGATATATACGACAATGCTTTAGGAAATGCTCTAGCAAATTAAACATTAGTCTAAATAATTATTGAAAATAGGGTTGCTGAGGTAACCCTATTTTTTTACTCAAATAATACCTAAATTTGAAAAATAAAAAACAATTATGCTGCCATCTTTATCAAATCAGTCAACAATCTGGATTTTTCAGGCAAATAGAATCCTTAACCCTAAAGAAATTGAATTTATCAATTCTAAGTTAGCATTGTTTATTCCTGAATGGGCTGCACATGGTACAAAGCTAAAGGCAGAGTTTGAAGTACTCAAAAATCTCTTTGTTTTAATTGGGGTTGATGAAAACCAAGCGACTGCAAGTGGCTGCTCTAAAGATGCACTGAATAAAGAGATTTTGGGAATCGGAGCGGAATTAGGAGTCGATTTCTTTGACAGATTAAAAATTGCTTATGTCAATGAAAATAATGAAATAGTACTGGCCGACATGGCTACTTTTAAAACACTAATACAAAAAGATATTGTTCGTCAGAATACTTTCGTATACAATAACTTAGTTAGTACCAAAGAAGACCTAATCAATCATTGGGAAGTTCAATTGAAAGATAGTTGGCATGCCAACTTAATGCCTATTCTTTAGTGCGACAAGCTTTTTTGCTATACAGTCTTTTTTTTGTGCTGACAGGTTTTGGTCAAGGTGAAAAGGTAGATCTGGCGCAATTCAACAGTGCAAAGCTAAATGAATACCTCATTGCGTACACTAATCAACTGAGAGAAAGAAAACGCAAACAATCGCTTGATTACTATCCAGCGCTGGATGCCGCGGCAAAAAATCATGCGACATACATGGCTGAGCATAATTATTTGGGGCATACACAAAAAAACAAAACTTATAAAACAGTAAAAGATCGTGTTTCTGTTCTTGGTGGAAATGCTGAGTTTGTAGGTGAGAATGTCCAATACATTTCAATTAATTATGAGCTCCAAAAAGCAAAACAAGGATTAACTTATCAGCAATTAGCAAAAATTTTGGGTGAAAATTGGAAAAATTCAAGAGGCCACTATTTGAATATCATTACCCCAGAATATACAGGCGTGTCGCATCAATTTGTAGTAGCTGATGGTAAACTATTCGCATGTCAAGTTTTATCTTCTAAGCCTTTTGAACCAACATTTGAATACTTGAAGGGACCAAATTTTAAAGTGAAAAATAAGTCACGTTCCTATCATTGCAAGAGGACCGACAAAAAATATCGCTCAGCTCAAATTCATTATGGGTGGTATAGGGTATCAAACGATTCCATATTTTACTATAACGCAAAGCGCACCTTTTTTGTCAGATACGAAATCCCATTTGTTAAACGGACAATTTCGATTCCCGGTACAGAACATATCCCCAGAAACATTTTTAAACGCAAAGGGAAATTAAGTGTTGACTTTATTCACATTAGCCAGTTCGATTGTGAAGGCAATGAAATGTATGATGGTGCCCTTAATTACGACGGTTACTATTTAGGCTATATAGATCGCAAGGCAGTGCGGAAAGCAAATATTAGCACGTCTCGTTCTATGATAAAATTATACGTAGGTCAAATTCCTAAAGTGGAAGACGAAAACTATCAAGTTGATTTTTTTTTAACTAAAAACGACAGACCATGTAGCAGGCAAAGTTTAATTTTTGCAAACCCCGATCACCTTAAACCTGAAGAATATTTTCAACTATCGCACCCAAAAATTACAGTTGGTGAACTTAATTATGTACACGATTCTATTGTTGCGAAAGTATCATTTGATAGAGGGGAAGTGGCTGCCGATCAGTCTGCTTTTTATGAGTTAAGGCAAACTTTAGCAGCATTGAAAGAAAATAGTGTACTGGTTTCAAAATTAACGTATACTGGTGTAGCATCTATAGAGGGTTCAGCGCAAATAAACAAAGCGCTTATAGCGCAAAGGCAAATGGTGTTGAAATCAATCTTAGAGAACTATTATAGTCAGGTTCCCATTCAATATCAACTGATTGAAAATTTTGAAGACTTTAAAATTGAGATGAGTAAAACACAAGGTGAAAGATGGTTAAGCGCCACAAATGAAGATCTAAGAGCTTATGCAAATAAGCATAAAAACAAACCTAAAATTGCTGCCATTCTTGATCAAACACGTCAGTCTGAAATTACAATCTATTACGAAAAACCCTACAGCAAGGTACAATTGGATGCAACCATTCAAAACTTAAAACAACTCATTTCCGAAAGTGAATATGTGGCTGCTTTATTGGTATGGCAGCAACTTGCTAAAAAAGCCCTTGATGGTGATGAGCAAATAGCTGAGAATTTGTTAGCAATTAACATTCCTGAAAAGTTAAATTTCAGTCAAATGCTTTGGGAACAGTTTGTGTTGGATATAAAACTGAATCATACGCCTGTCACCGCTCAGAAATTGAATGCGCTAAAAGCTTTAGGAGCAATTCCCAACAATCTTCAGTATTTAGAGTATCGTCTTTTGTTTAATTTATTTAATGAAAGCGAAGAATGTCACATTGATGACTTTGACGCAATATATGAGCAAGTGACGTCAAAAAAAAGTCAAAAATGGCTGATGGCACTGTATTTAATTCACGATTATGAATTCGGTCATAGAATGCGATTTAAAGGTTCTGAAATAGCCAGACTAGCAGCGTCAGGTAGGTTCAATATGTACCAAACCTATTTTGTATGTCAGTATTTGATCGCATACGGTAATTTAAACTATGCCAAAGCCTTACTTGAAAGATATGCTAAAAAGTCGAATGGTTTCCCTAAACTTTATCAGCAATACCTCAAATTGTCATATTATTTCTATCAATTCGAGAATGAACAACAGTTCAAAACGGATATAAAGGTTTTGAAAAACTTAGCAAAGTCCGATAACACTGCTTTCTGCAATTTTTTTAAATGGTATCATATTGGAGTGCGTTGTCTTGAAAAAGATGAGGTATCAGCATTATATTGCAGTAATTGTATTTAAGCAATAGATTTACAGGGATTCTCATAAATTTAATTATTTTTGTTGGCTGACTCCTGGTTTGTAAAACGAATAATTTAAGTGAAAATGAAATTGATATTTGGATGTCTTTTAGGGTTTATTATACTGTTGGCGCCAATTGAAACTGTCGCTCAAAAAAGCAGTTGGTATAAAATAAGTAAAGCAGACAAACTTCGTTCATTCGGTAATATTGAAAAAGCGGTAAAGAAATATGATGCCATTTTAAAGGAGTACCCTGCAAATCCCTCAGCAAATTTTCAAATGGGAAAGATTCAATTATTGGATTTTGAGGACTATGGAAAAGCAGAAAAACATTTGAGTATTACGGTAAATAATTTTGAGGAAAAAGATACCATCTATATGGCATACTATTATTTGGCCGAAACGCAGAAATTACTCGGTAATTTTCCAGAAGCCATAGAAAATTATGAGATTTTTAAGGCTAGAGGGGTGAAAGACCACGTAAAATCTAAAAATCTAATTGACGATATAAACACTAGAATTGACGAGTGTAAACTCGCGCAGAATTATGCTAAAGATTCAAAATATACCTTTACCAGGGTCATTAATTTAGGCGAAAATGTTAATTCAAGCTTGAGTGAGTACTGCTCGATTTTTTTTCCTGACAGTGAAAAATTATTATACACTGCAAGGTATCAAGATAGCGACAATGAAAAACGATTTTTAGATTTTAAATTTTACGAAGGGGGGTACGCCGTTTCGGATACTAATGGTGCGGGAACAACCCCAACTAGGGTAAATTTTAACATTACCGACAAAACTCACTTCTCAGTCGTTAGCAAAACCATTTCAGGTGATTCTGTTATCTTTTATAAAGATAATAAGTTGTGGTTATCAACAATGATGAATGATGAGTTGAGCGCACCTGAAGTGCTACCAGTTCAGGTTAACAGAAGTTATTATCAACCACATGGTGCTTTTTCTCCTGATAACAAAACGTTTATTTTTTCTTCTTCAGACAAAAATCTGCAGTTAGATCTGTATACTATTAGCATTAATGATGACAATTCGTGGGGTGAACCGGTTTTGTTACCTGCGCACATCAATAGTAAAAGTAATGAGGACAGTCCGTATATTTCAAATGATGGCACTACCTTATATTTTTCATCAAATAAATCTGGAGGGTTCGGAAATTATGACATTTATTTCTCAAAGTGGACGGATGGTGAATGGGGAGAGCCACTGAATATAGGTATGCCTATTAACTCTGCAGGAGAAGATATCTTTTTCTCATTAAATGGCGATAGTAAAACTGGCTTTTTATCGTCCAATAGAGGAGGTGGATATGGTGCTATGGATATTTATATGTTCACCGAAGAACCGTATCCAAGTTTTGATTGTGATGAGTATTTAGCGGCAAATAATAATACGGGTAAGAATGAAATTAAAGTTTTAGATGAACTCGTCAAAAATGAAATGGTCAGGTTTGATGTCACTGATGCAAAAATTGAAGGCGCCAGAATCAGCAATGTATTTTGGAAAGTAGATGATGACATTTTGAAAGTAGACAACCCAATGTTAACGTACACATTTAAAGATACTGGTGTCCATTTTGTATCTACGCAAATTTATGCAAAAAATAAAAAGACCGACAGTTACGAAATGGATTGTTCAACACAAGCATTCACCATCAGTGCAGAAGGACCACTCTTTCTAGAAATTGAAATGGATAGAATGGTTAAAATGGGTGAAAATACCATAGTAGATGCCGCAGTGTTTTATATGGGTGAAAGTAAAGAGATTACAGCTTATAAGTGGATAATTGACGACCAAGAAATAGATATTGCAAAACAAAGTTATAATTATGCTTTTGCCGATACTGGCTATCACGATATCAAAGTCATAGCAACCATAGACGATAAAGCAAATAATGAGGTCACCAATTTGATATCTACTAAGCGAATTTTTGTGTATGATGAAAGCCATAATGTGCAAGTAGTAGATAATGGGGATACCTATATTCCGGGAATCGATTTGTTTGATAATAAAGATATTGCTACTGGAAGAATTAATGCTTTAAAGGCGGATGTTTATGGAGTGCCAGATGATAGACGAATTTTCTACTCATGGTATATCGATAACATTGAAGTAAAAGGACGACAAACTGAATTGCTTGCGTATGATTTCAAGCCATTATCAACCATTACGGTGAAGGCATTCATAATGCATGAAACCGAAGAGCCTGAGTTTACACTGGAGGCTTCAAAAATAATACCAGTGTACGAAGATGGTGTGATTGCTTCTAATCAGACCAACAACCAAAATACAACTGATGAAACTGGCAAAACTGGAAATGACATAGGCAATAATAACAGTGGATCTGATAACAAAAATGTACCAGTAAATGTTGAGCCAGATCCTTCAGTTGACGCAAATAACAATTCCAATCAGACAAGTAAGCAAATTGTAACAGTTGATGGTGTTAAATATGACATACACCCTGTGTATTTTATGTTCGACAAATATGTCGCACCCGCACCGGGTTCGCCTTGGTGCCGACGATCTCGAGGTGGCGCCATGACCCGTTCCGACGCGGCCGCCCAGGCTCCCGCGGAACTG
>JAWWDX010000092.1:0-10603 GCA_033719695.1 Putridiphycobacter sp. | reverse complement strand
GGGTCAAATTATAGGTTATGTAGGCAGTACTGGTAAATCAACCGCGCCTCACCTACATTACGAAGTAGAGAAAAACGGCTCAAAGGTCGATCCTGTACATTACTTCCATTCCGATTTATCGCCTGCCGACTTTGAACGTATTATTGAGTTATCTAACAATGCTAATCAATCATTTGATTAAATTTTAGTTCCCAAAGCCACAAGAAATCTTTTCCAAAACTAAATTTTCAGTGCTTCGCAATAATTCATTCAATAATTATTTTTTTTTAAATGAATTTATGAAAAAGCCATTATTTTTGTACCTGAAAAATTGAAAATTAAACACTATGAAAAAGATTTTATTATTGGTTACTGTAGCTTTTGGCGGTCTGTTAACCCCAGCCAATGCTCAAAACAGTACCGAAGACATTGCGATAGGACTGCAATTTGGAACCATTGAATACAAAGGGGATTTAGGAAATGAGTTTTTCTCGTTTGCGGATGGTGTACATCCCTCAATTGGTTTAAACTTATCAAAATATGTAACCCCTTCATTCGATTTAATGGGCAAGGCTAGGCATGGTATGCTTGACCGAGATGTTTTCACAAATTCATTGTATCACTTTACCATAGCTGCAAAATATAAATTTAACAATGGCTATTTGTTAAAGGAAGAAAGCTTATTTGCTCCTTATGTTTTTTTGGGTATAGGTGATGCTTTATCAATTTATACAAATGTAGAAACAGGTGAGAAAGAAGCGCCGTTGGCTGAATTTAACTTACCAATGGGTGTTGGATTCAAATTTAACATTACTAATCAATGGAGTGTGTCATTAGAAACCCATTATAATTATTTCATTAGCGATAGAGTTGATGGTGTGATTATGGGGAAATGGGATGATCAATTTTTATACAATTCTGTTGGATTCAGTTATAATTTTGCCTCAGGAAAAGATTCAGATGGTGATGGTGTGAAAGATAAAGATGATGCATGCCCAGATGTAAAAGGTTCTAAAAGAACCGGTGGTTGCCCTGACGCAGATGATGATGGTATTCCTGATGCCAAAGATAATTGCCCATTAATTCCTGGTATCAAAGAAGAAGGCGGTTGTCCGAGAAATTATACACAATCGGTTAAAATTATGACAAAAGCACGTGAAGGCCTATTCTTTAACACTGGATCAGCGACAATAAAAGAAGAGTCATATAAAGTATTGGATGCAGTTGTGAAGGTTTTAAAAGAAAATCCAAGCTACAAATTAAATATTGATGGCCATACAGACAATACGGGTGATGCCGACTCAAACATGAAGCTGTCGCAAGAACGCGCGAATGCAGCGAAAGCTTATATGGTCGAAAAAGGGATTGCAGCTGATAGATTAACTGCCACAGGTTATGGCATTACCAAGCCAGCGGCTGATAATAGTACTGAAGAGGGGCGTGCGAAAAATAGAAGAGTAGAATTTAACATTACGTTATAATTTATCAAACGAATAAAAAATCAAACGCCTTGCAATGCAAGGCGTTTGTTGTTTTAGTACCTTTACAATTGTGGAAAAGCAATTTCAAGAAAACATACTTCATTTAATTCCAAATATTGGCACTAAAACCCTTTACGTAGCAACTAGTGGAGGGGTTGATTCAATGGTATTGCTAGCCCTATGCTTAAAAACAGGTGCTAATCCTATTGCGTTACACTGTAATTTTAAATTGCGTGGTAAAGAATCAGATAATGACGAAATTTTTGTGAAGGAATTCTGTAAAACGAAAAATATTCTGTGTATTACAACCCAGTTTGAAACAGCAACCATTGCCAAAGAAAATAATGAGGCTATACAAGTGACAGCTCGAAATCTGCGATACGATTGGTTTGACACATTTATACAGGCTGACCCCAATGCAGTTTTACTAACAGCTCATCACCAAAATGATTCAGTTGAAACCTTTTTTATTAATTTGTTACGTGGTACTGGATTATACGGACTAAATGGCATTCCCGAGAAAAGAAATCAAATATACCGTCCGCTTCTTATCTTTTCAAAAAATGAAATCATTGCGCACGCAAATAAGAACGCTATCGAATATAGAGAAGATAGTAGTAATCAAAGCACAAAATATACCCGAAACAAATTAAGGCATGAAATTATACCCTCACTAGAAAGTGTAAGTCCTCAATTCAGTCGTAAGGTTGTTACCTTGATGAATGAATTAAAACAAACAACCGACTATATAGACTTGATGGTGGAAGATTTTCAAAAAACGCACATGCGCATTGAAAATAGTATTAGTTACCTACCAATAGCAGCCTTAAATACTTTACCTTACCCAATTGCTTTGCGTCTTTTAAATGGTTACGGAGTTTCTCGGCTGCAATTTAGCGAAATTATAAAATTAGGAAACGCTCAAACGGGTGCTATTATTGAAAATGAAAATTTCACTTTCTTGAAGGATAGAACCAATCTGCTAATATCAGCTAAACAGTTGACTGAAAAAGTAGACATTGACTTACACAAAGATCAGGTTCCAGTAACTTTTCGCAGTTTTAACACCGCCATTCGCTTCACAATTATTTCAGAAAAACCAACTATGTTTTCTAACGATATTGCATATTTAGATGCGGATAAACTGCAATTCCCTCTCCATATTTCAAATCAGTTTATTGGCTTGAAAATTCAGCCCCTGGGCATGAAAGGACATAAATTGGTTTCAGATATTTTGACTGATGCCAAGCAAAACAGATTTGAAAAGATGCGACAATTGATAGTACAAGATAAAAAAAATATTGTTTGGATTGTTGGTCAAACACTCCATCACCACTATCGCTTAACAGAGGATACCAAAAACATACTAAAAGTAGAATTATTAGAATAATATCCTATTTTTGCCGTTTTAGTATCGTTCCAATCACCTTAAATGATCAATAAAATATTTTTATCTTTCTTCGCAGTGCTATTAACCATTTTTTCATTTGGTCAAGGTGTTGAATTGACAGGTAAAATTATTGATGGCAATGGTAGAGCTGTGGGCAGTGCACTTATTAAAGTGATTGAAACTGGTGATTTCACGACCAGTAATGACAGAGGTTTTTTTACAGTATCCTTAAAAAGTGGACAAACTTATAACTTGCAAATTTCTGCAATCAACTACGAGTCGGAACGCAAAACTATTAAAGTAAATGAAGCTACTACGTATCTTGGTGAAATTGTTATTTTTCAAAAAGATAGTAAAGTTATCATTGTTGAATCTAGAGCCATTGGTGGTACAATCGAAAAAATTAAACCACCTGATATTGGTGTCGTACCCTCAAGTACAGGAAACTTTGAAGATTATATTAAACTAACAGGTTTAGGCGTTAGTTCCAACAATGAATTAACATCCAATTATAATGTTCGTGGTGGAAATTTTGATGAAAATTTAATTTATGTGAATGGTATAGAAATATATCGGCCGTTATTGGCAAGGTCTGGACAACAAGAAGGTCTTAGTTTTATTAATTCAGCTTTTGTTGAAAACATCTATTTTTCGGCAGGTGGCTTTGATGCGAATTATGGAGATAAATTAGCCTCTGTATTAGATGTTCAATATAAAGAAGCGACCGGATTTAAAGGCTCTGCACAATTGAGTTTAATGGGTGCAGAATTTCACATAGAAAATACTTTTGGTACCGCTAAAAGAGGAAATTTTATCACTGGTGCTAGGTATAGAACGAATGCCTATCTGTTAAGTGCTTTACCTACAAAGGGCGACTACTTTCCTAATTTTTTCGATTATCAACTGTCACTTAATTACTATACTGTTTATGATAATGCCGACTCGTACCAAAAATTATTTGTACTCGGTCATTTTGCAAACAATAATTACAAATTCATTCCGAAAACAAAAACAACAAGATGGGGAACCGTTAATGAAGCCTATCAACTTCGAATATTTTATGAAGGTCAAGAAAAATCAAATTTTCAAACAGTTACCGGCGCAGTAGGATATAAATGGAAGGTCAATAAACAATTTGATTTAACCTTGAGTAATTCAATTTTTTACTCCAATGAAAACGAAAACTACGATATATTAGGTGAATATTGGATCAACTCACTTGAAACCGACCCTTCAAAGGAAGAATTTGGTGATTCAACAGAAAATGTTGGCGTCGGCGGATTTCTTAATCATGCTAGGAACAATTTAGTTGTTTACATTTCAAACACCTCCTTAAATGGCAATTACCAATTTAAAAACAATACACGTCGTGAGGTATTAAGCAAATCTACTAATGCTAATATAAAATGGGGTATCAATTATCGCTTTGAGCGATATGATGATTTACTGAGCGAATGGAAAATTATTGATTCTAGTGGCTATATTACTCCTTTGGATGATGAAGCACTTACGATTGATGACTTGATAAAAACAAATAATTTAGTAACCAATGCCAATTATACATCATATGGACAGTACACCTATAGCAGAGTTAATAGAAAAGACTTACCCCTAACCTTACAAAAAACAGTAAAAACTGATTCGGGAAAATATACAATCGTAAAGGTAGATACCATTCAGAACGCTCCTTCAAGTTGGAATTTTACTGTTGGTGCTCGCCTTGGCTACAGAGCATATAACAAGGAACCTTGGTTTACGCCAAGGGCTAATATTTCATACTCCCCTAGAAGTTATTTAATGGACACAACAGGGCTGGTTTCTAGAAGAAATATCAAATTTAGGCTGTCAACTGGATTATACTTTCAACCACCAGCCTTTAGAGAAATGCGAGATTTATTTGGTCAAATTGTACCTGCTGTTCTTGCGCAAAAATCGTGGCACAATGTACTGGGACTTGATGTATATGTTCAAATGTGGGGTAGGCCCTTTAAGATTGTTGCAGAAACGTATTATAAGTATTTATGGGATATTAATCCTTACGAAATTGACAATGTTAAAATAAGGTATTATGCCAAAAACAATTCTAAAGCTTTTGCTTATGGATTTGATGCAAAAATTAATGGTGAATTTATTAAAGGCGTAGAATCTCATTTCAGAATAGGTTTATTACAAACAAAAGAAGATTTGCTAGACGATTTTTATGTAGAATATTATAATGATACTGGGGCAGTAGTATTCCAAGGGTCGAGTGATGTAAGTGACAGTGCTACTATTTTTCCTGGGTATATTCCTCGACAAACAGAGCAATTAATTACTTTCTCAGTTTTTTTCCAAGATAAAATACCAAATTACGAAAACTTCAAAGTTGCAGTGAACATGCAGTTTGGGTCACCACTACCATATGGCCCACCAACTTTTAACAGATATCAAGACGTTTTGCGGTCGAAGGCATATTTTAGAACTGATTTAGGTATTATATACGATTTTATTACTGCGGAAAATAAGGCTAAATTCAGTGAACAAAAAATCTTAAGTACCTTTAGTAGAATGTCAATTAGTTTAAATGCAACAAATTTATTAGACTTTCAAAATGTCATTTCATTCAATTGGTTACAAGACATTTATGGCCGATACTACTCTATTCCTAATTATTTATCTGGCTTCAGACTCAATCTTAAGCTTGTGGCAGAATTTTAATAGCGCAGTCTGAGTGCCAAAGGTTCTTTCCGCTTATTCAATAGAACGACACCTACCCTATACAAATCGATTGTAAAAAATGGTTCTGCTTGAATAGCTTGCCATGCCGCCTTCATATCTTTGCTCCAATAAATATCATCAAACACCAAAATAGAATTGGAAGGCAGTTTCTTTTTAAAGTATTCAAAATAGGCTAAGGTAGGTGCTTTCGCATGATTGCCATCAATGTATACAAATATGGGTTTCTGACCTAAATCTTGCAACTTCTCTAATAAATTCGAGAATTCACCTATCTGTAATTCAATATTCTTTGCACCAATCTCGGAAAACGTTTCTAGTGCAATGCTTGCAATATTTGGGCAACCTTCCATAGTAATAACCTTGTTGGCTGCAACAGCAAGATAAGCTGTGCCAATTCCAAATGAGGTCCCTAGTTCTACTGCTAATGCAATATCGAATTTATTTATCAATGCTGCAAAAAGTCGACCGTGCTTAGGCTGAATACTAGCATGCTTTGCAATGTTTGAAATTTGACGTTTAGTGCCATTGTTTCTCTTTGAGCCTGCTCCAAAATCCGACACTTCAATAGTAATATTATTCTGTCTAAGCGCTTTCAGTCGGTTAAGTATAGCAGTATCATCTATATCCCAATTTGACTTATCTAGTAAGGAAATTAAGTCGCGTTCTATGTACTTTAATTCGCCCTTGTAATTGCTTGTTTGTAACAAATTCCTTAGATAGTCAGTAACCATATAAACAAAGTTAAAATAAATGTATATTTGACCTAAGATTTGTAACGAATTGTAGCGAGTATATTTAAACTAAAAACAGCATTTGATTTGATTTCAGAATTAGCACAGCAGAAGGCGAACCTATTGGCAGGAAATCCTAGTATTCAACTTGTAAAACCGTGCCGTATAGACGACGGTATTCTTAAGATTCATCCAAGTAATGAAGCCGCTTTAATTAATAGTTTTGAGCGAAAAAAAGACAGCTTAGCAATTACTTTTTTTGTGCCCGCTTCTGGTTCAGGCTCACGCATGTTTGATCATTTGTACGATTTCTTAAAGTCAGATGGAAACCTTAAACCTGACACCTATGAAGCAATAGAAAAATTGCTCAATAGATCCAAAGACTTTGCGCTTTTTAATTTACTACCACGACATTACAAAATTGCATTGAAGGATGGCACTGTAAACGTGAAAGAATTAGTTCAATATTTGCTAACAGATGACGGACTGGGGTTAGGTCAATTGCCAAAAGGCCTCATTCCCTTTCACAGATATGGAAAATTCATCATCAATCCGTTTCAAGAGCATATTGTACAAGGAGCTAAAATTGGCGGAGATAATGCAGACTTTCATTTTACAATAAACCGACATTTTGAGGCGAAAATTAAACGTAACCTTGATATTTTAAAAGATATCACAGGCATTGACTTTAATTTTTCGTTTTCAGAGCAGGATGTAGCAACACATGCCTACACTTTTAATAAGAACAATGAGCCAATAACTGATAAAACAGGTAGCTACTTAATGCGTCCTGCCGGACATGGCGCTTTGCTTTCAAATTTGAACAGTATTGATGCTGATCTGATTTTTATTAAAAATATCGATAATATACAACACTACACAAAAGCTCACGAGTCTATTAAAACAAAAAAGATGTTGGGAGCGAAACTACTTGAATTTCGGGAGAACATCCAAAAGATTCTAACCGCTCTAGATGAAAATTCAGCTGATTATTTGGCACTTGCCAGCGAAATCAACACAAAATTTCAGTTGCAAATTGATTCTAAACATATAGAAGACAAAGAATTTCTATACAATTATTTTAATAGACCCATAAGGATTTGTGGTATGGTGTTAAATGAGGGCCAAATTGGTGGCGGACCATTTTGGGTTAAAGAATCAACTGGAAGCATCTCAAAGCAAATCATAGAAAAATCGCAAATTGGTCCAAAAGAAACCATAGATTCTTCGTTTTTGAGGGCAACACATTTTAATCCTGTTGAGATTATCTGTAGTGTGAAAGATTACAAAGGTCGTAAATTCGACTTACATAAATACAGTAATTCAGAACAATACTTTTTGGTATCTAAAAAGCATAAAGGAAAGCAAATTAAGTATATTGAAAAACCAGGTCTATGGAATGGTGGTATGTTCAACTGGCTAACACTATTCTATGAAATTAGCGGAAAATGTTTTAGTCCAGTAAAAAGTTTCACAGACTTACTAAACCCTTTGCATCTGGAAAATAATAAATAAACATTGATGAATAAATCGTATTTTTATTGCCATCTTTAGAATCATTGAAATAACATAATGGGTAACCTTAAAAAGCATCTTCTTTTTTCTTTTATTGCCTTATCCATTTTCGGCATTGGTTTACTCATCAACACGCTTATTTTACCTGCTACTAATGATTTATACCAATATATTCCGGGAGAGAGTGATGTTGTTATAGAAATTAATGCGATAAATTTTGCAAAAGAAACTGGTCAACAATGGGTATATGCGCCAGAACATTTTGACTTAGAACCTGAAGAAGAGAAACAAAAAATGGTTTCTGCTTCTCGTGACATTGGCATTGACTTGTTTTCAAAAATTCTGATATTCAATGAGCAATGGTCAGAAGAATCACTTTGGTTTGCGGTAATGGCCTACAACAATCAGGAAAAGCTAGCAACATTTATTGAATCCAATTTTCCAAAAGCAAAGCTAAATTTTGAAAAAAATGTGGCAATTGTACAGCTTAGTAAGTCTAAAAATCAAGCAGCGGTGGACCAATATATTGGTAATATTTTCGCTCGAAAAGTTAAATCAATTGAGGCCAATCCTTTGATAAAAAAGCAATTTTTAAATGAAAACGAAATTAATATTTATTTAAAGTCTTTAAAGTCTGAATATATATCAGACGGCTATCTGTCTATTAATTTTGAAACCAATCAAATTGACATTGATGGCTATTTTCACCCTATTGGAAGTACAAGCGTAAGACCCATAGCATATGCTACTGATAAAGACATTGGACTTAGTTTACGCTCGTCGTTAAATCTTCTGAATACCATTTACTTATTCAGAGGTACGAAATTAGAATATTTACCTGACTATGAGCAGATAGCTCTTGATTATGATGGTGCAACGTTACTAACCAATAATGACGTCATTCCCGTTACATCTTACCCTAATATTAATATGCAACTCGACATTTATGATGACAAAACTTGGTTACAATACATAGATGCAAGCATTGAAGATGGTAGTCTATTAGTTGCACAAGATACTATAATGATTAATTCAGAAGTTAAAGCCAAACTCAGGTACAAAATTGCTAATCAAAAGTTTGAATTATTTCAGGCGTCCAAGTCATTACAGTTAGCCAAACCTGACAACCAGACTTATTTTGAATTGATTGTCCACCCTTCAGAAATAATTGAAAAAATGGTGTTTAAAGAAGACAGCCGAAATCCACCTAAATTAGTTGCAAGTCAAATTATTAAAATTGTAAAATCATTGCTCGAAGACTTCCACTACATAAAAGCGATTGATGAAATCAATTTTGTGATAAATAAACAAAAGGGTGATGAAAACTACATTAGTAGTGGACATATTGTATACCATAACATAGACAGCCATTCAACCATAGAGTCTTATTTTCTGTTTCGAAACTTAATGCAAACATTTGGCAACTTCTTGCATTAAATTACTTTCCAAGTTCAAGCACTAGAGCCACCGCATTTTTTTGTTTGGTATCACATTCAAAAGCAATCATGCCATTTGCCGAAAACTGCACATTGTCAATTAATTCATCCTTCAGCGTATTATAAACCTTTTCTTCATAGGTATTTCCTGGGCTGGCATTCACTGCTGCATTTAGCTGATTGTAATCTAATTTTTGTTTCGATATAATAATTGCAAGGTGATCTTTTCGTCCCGTGTTATCGGGGTATAATGAATAATCTCTAGGAAACAGTCTTGTGCCCGTAATACCGCAATATGGAGAATGTTTTGCCGTATACGGAAATAAAGTATAACTAGATCCATCTGTCTCTTCCCCAAAAACATATACATAACACTCAATAGAATTTGTAATTTCAATTTTAAAATCTTGATCTGCCACCAGTGGTCGTTCATTGATAAATGTCATGCCTCCTTTATATTGAAACGGCACGTATTCTCCAGTTTTATTTATGACCAAACCAATCTCAGCCTTCAGTTTTTCGCTGGCAAATTTTTCAACTGATCCCATAGGGTATAAGCCGTATGCTTCTTTGTTAAAATGCTCAAAATCTGAATAACGTATCCAAAAAACACCCCGATCGCCCCAAGCCTCTCCCCAAGAATTCATGATTTGAAATGCTCCTTCCTCTGGCGTTTTAAAATCATCATATCCTATCACACACATGGCATGACCACCGAATCCCCTTTGTTGGTAATCGCTTTCACTTGGTGTCCATAGCGACTTACCATTCATATTCGACATAAAAGTGCCACCAACCATCATCCCTATTACGACTGGGGCACCCTGTGCCAAATTTTGCTTAATGGCTAGCATATCGGTTGCGTAATTATCACCATCTTTTGTCAAACGATTAAAACCTTTTGTTTTGTACCTACTGGCTTCGTTTAATTGAGCAGACGAAGGCATTTTATTACACTCATTTTCATTATAGCCAAACCGCGAAAAAGGCAAGGCACCTTTATTATACATTAGCTCCATGGCTTTCTGTAAATACGTGCCTTGACAACCTTGAAGTGCTATTTGGTTGTAAACAAAAGATGGACTAAATGTGACATCATTTGGTTTTTCACCAGTTGCTTTGGCATATAAAATTGTACGGGCAGCATACCCACTACTCCAACCAACACATGACCCTTGCTGACCTTGATTTAATCGTTTAGGTGCATACTGTAGCAATGAAACCTTTTCTGGCATTGGATTCTTAATATTATCGGCTAGGGGCTCAAAAACTTCAGCCTTATCGTAGACTTTCTGGTCCATATCTAACCCTGTACTAAACAGCGTGCTAATAGCATTTGAAGCAGTTCCCCCT
>JAWWDX010000091.1:0-10657 GCA_033719695.1 Putridiphycobacter sp. | reverse complement strand
ACTAAGTATTTTATTATACTGTTTCAGTGATTTTCTCAGTAAGTGATCGATCGAAATATCAAAATAGTCTGATATTTTAACCAGTTCAACAGGTGTTGGTTCTAAAATTCTAACCTTAGGAATTAAAATAATATTCTCGAACTGCGACACACTAATGCCTTTTTGATCAAGTAGGTAGGTAAGGTTGTTATAGTAAACACTCATTTATATTCTGTAGTTTAACTAGTACTAAGTTACTTAAAAAATAGCTACGATTGGGGTTCTTGGTCAGCCCTTTTTCTAAGTTCAAAATTAGACCCTAAGTATACTTTACGAACCATTTCATCTTTAGAAAGTTCTTCGGCCGAACCCTGTCGCAGAATACTACCTTCAAACAGCAAGTAGGTACGATCGGTTATCGCCAAGGTTTCTTGCACATTATGGTCGGTAATGAGTACACCAATATTTCTGTCTTTTAACTTAGAAACTATGTTTTGAATATCCTCCACTGCAATAGGGTCTACGCCTGCAAATGGTTCATCTAACAAAATAAATTTTGGATCTGTCGCCAAAGCACGCGCAATTTCAGTTCGTCTGCGTTCTCCTCCCGATAAACTTTGGCCTAGGTTTTTTCTGACATGACCTAAGTTAAACTCATCTATTAATTCTTCTAGTTTTTGTTCTCTTTCTTGCTTATTCAGTTTTGTTAATTCTAAAACGGCTAAAATATTATCCTCAATAGATAGTTTTCGGAAAACTGAGTTTTCTTGCGGCAAATAGCCTATGCCCAGTTGCGCACGCTTGTACATAGGATAGTTAGTGATGTCAATGTTATTGAAGTATACACTTCCTTCATTAGGGTGCACCAATCCAACAATCATGTAAAAAGAAGTTGTTTTTCCCGCACCATTTGGCCCCAATAAGCCAACGATTTCACCTTGATTCACTTCGATAGATACTCCTTTTACAACAACACGGCCTTTGTAAGACTTTTTTATTTCGTTAGTTCTTAATTGCATCATAATATTTAGAAATCGCCAGTGAACGTAAATTTAACACCAAATTTAGTAATATCTGTATGATTTAGGTAAGATAACCGCCAAATGGCGTCAACTCTTATAAATTTCAATATGTTTTCAACACCAATACTTGCTTCTGTATATGGTTTCGTAAATGACAATTCATAGGTGTAATTGGGTAGCAACATTTCGGATTGGTGTTTTTGTTCTATACTACCAACAACTGCTTTTGCTCCATATACTAGCCGTAATTTAAGTTTGCGAACCAAAGGAACACGGTCTAGAACGAATCCTTGCAGTCTATGTTCAAAGTTAAAACCAATCCAGGTATCGGACACGAATTCATAATAGTTCAATAAATTCATTGAACTGGTTTGAATATACAATGTTTGGTTACCTTCATGTATATTTAAGAAGGGGTATGGTAGTGTGCCAAATATTTTTCCAGCATAAATACTATAGTGCAAACGGCCAAAAACACCAATTTTAGGCCTGTGATCCCATACAAAATCTAACCTGTTAAAAGTGTATTCACTACCAGCTACACCTTTTAGACCTAGCGTATGTGTTAAGCTAATAATAGGATATTTAGAGCCCAATGAAAAGCGTTCAAAGCTACCTGAAATAAATTTTTCTTCTTTTGTATACATGATTTGATTTCGAATTTCAAATGAGGTTAAATCTAGAATTCGAGTGGTATCACCTCCGTCAAATTTTCTATAGTCTGATGCTTGCAATGCTGTAAATTTTTTCCACTGTATTGCATTAAAGGTTCGCATATCTATGGTCCAGTCTTTCTCAAAACCGATAGAGTATTGATCGATTAGTGTTAGTTTATCAATAGCACCAACCGTAAGCAAAGTTGAAAAAGAATTACCTATTTCACCAAGACTGGACGACAAACTCAATTGTTCAACTCTTTTTTTATACGCGATTCTGAATATTTCACGATTTGGTCGCTTTAGTTTCCAACGGTATGAGCCGCCATATTTAAATACTTTATCGGTAAAACCATAAAGACCGTAAGCAGAAATTTCATGCCACCGACTAAAATTATTTGAAGTCCTTGCAGATAACATTAATCTATGGCCTTCAACTGAGTTTTGCTGATAAAATGAATAAATGTTGCCGATTTCTATCGGCCCTTGTATCCAAAAACCGGTGTACCCCAAGTAAGCTAAGTTTTTATAAGTTTTATAAGTTTTGTTTTGCTCTAAACTATCCACCATGTCAATAATACCATGCTCTTCTTTAGTTAATGAACGGTGTCTAATACTGTCCCATTGAAGGTTATTTTTTATACTGATGCTATCAGGAAGCGTGACATCAGCAACGTAAAAGTTTACTGGCCTGTTGGTATTTATTTTAATGTTTGTTCGACTGGTTTTTTTGTAAGCCGTAACCCCCATAAGAAAAGCTTTGTCAATATCATTAAATACCTTAAATTGGACTTCAATATTTTCGTTTGTGACAAACCACGCCATCTCATTGACTTGTTCATAGGTTTGTTCAATTGAAAAGTAGGAGACATAATTGAGGTTGATGTCGTCGGGCATTTTTGCTTTGACTTTTTTTATGGCATAACTTGAATCTGTAACCCAAAATTGCCCATTAAAAACGGCGTCACCTTTTCGTTTTTGACTAAATTCTAACTTGAAGCAAGGCTCACCGTCAACGGTGTCTCTACCAACTAGCCGATAATCGTAAAAAGCCCTGCTAGCAAGTGCTATTGGACTCATGAAGTCGGTGTTAAAGACATCAATATAATTATCGTAAATATTAAACCGCTGAAATCTTTCGCCAGTATATTTGTCGAGTTGTACAATCTTGAAACCAGTAACCCTAGAAGCTTTAATATCTTCTCTTCTCTGTTCAGGTAAACGTTTAAAATAGTAGTTTGAAAGCGACTCTGTGAAAATGATTGGTAAATATTTATTACCGTCAACACTATCCATGTAATTGACAATAAAATCAAAGTTTTTAATGAGCTTTCTATCCTCAAACTTTTCAGTAATATTAGTTAAATTAAACTGCATGGTATTGTATACCTCAAATTCGTAGCTATCTTGTTTATCCGGATCATTAAATCTTTGATTGTCATTAATACGCTTTAATATTTCAAAGGCAGGATTTTTTTTGGTAGCTATAACTTCAACTTCTTGTAAAACTGTATTTGGTTTCAATTTAATAACAATTGGCTGATTAATAGATTTTGAGACGGTTGAAAAGAAAGCTTTATAACCAACATAATTTACTTTAATGGTGTCGGTTGGTTGTAATATTTTTATCGTAAAATTTCCATTGATATCTGATAATGTGGTTTGACGCGATCCAATGAGGGTAATTTTAGCAAAAGGCACGGGTTCTTGCCAAACAGAATCTAACACCACGCCAGTTATAGTTTGACTGAGGCCTAGTTGCCAGAAGCAAAGGATAAGCGTGGAAAACAATAATTTCATATTTACCCGTTCATCTCTTCCAATCTTTTTTTCTTTTCAATTCGCTTGGCAATGACAATGCCAAATTCATATAATAACATGATTGGAATGGTGACGATAATTTGTGTAAACACATCTGGTGGCGTAATAATTGCTGCAATTAAAAGCACAACTACAATGGAATGTTTTCGGTATTTTTTCAAAAAGGCTGATGTGATGATACCTATTTTTGAGAATATTAAAATAAATACCGGCAGTAAAAAGATGACTCCAGTTAAAATTATTGTTGAAATAATAGTTGAAATAAAATCACTGATTATTAAGTCGTTTTTTGCATTGGCTGTCAGTAAGAAATTACCTAAAAAATTGACAGTTAGAGGGGCAATGACATAATATCCAAACAATACCCCAATAAAAAATAGAATGGTTATGAACCATGTAATTCCTCTAAAGGATTTTTGTTCGGTTGGTTTTAAACCTGGCTTTACAAATCCCCATAGTTGATAAAATACAAATGGGAAAGCTCCAATGAATCCGCCGATTAGAGCCATTTTGATTGATGTACCGAATTGGCCCGCCAAAGCTGTGTTTTGAAACCTTATTTCAACGTCATCAAAGCAAATACCAAATATATCACAAGCCATTTGAAAGGTTGGGAAGTTGCCATCTTTAAGTCGAATGAATAACGTGTCTATAATGTCTTGTCGAAATATAAAGACGACAATGCCAACAAACAAAATGGCAATGACTGCTCGAACGAGTCTCCACCGCAATTCCTCAAGGTGACCTAAAAAAGATAGATTTTCGTCTTCTGCTTCCATAATCAAGTGGCAAAATTAAGAAATTATGGGTATAACGTACGGAGCCTTATACTTTAATTATGTTATTGTCTATTATAACTGTTTTTAGTTTTAATTTGGCTAGCCGTTTTAAAACTAGTTTTTGTTCTGGTGCGTTGAGTATCCACTTTTCAGCCAAGGTCATGAGCTCCTTTTGCCAGTGTATATGGTACTGCTTAATGGCTTCTGCAGTCGCTATCTTATTTAATGAGATACCCGGATTCTTCGTACTTAGTTTGATTAATAATGGCGTCTTATTTCTGGGTTGAAATTGATTAGTCATACCTATAATAGTAACATCAATACCTTTATTAATAGAAATTAAATTTTGAATGGTAGACGTATAAGTAGTATCTAAATCACTTTGTTTGGTTGTCACTTCTGCGACCATACTTAGTGCTTTTTTCTTGTCGAGCAAAGCTTCAAAAAACTCTTGTATTTGAATTGAATCCGATTCTGAAAATGGTTGCGATTTGTACGGACTTTGGCAGATTGCTTGATAAGTGTAAACTTCTTTTGCTTCAGTGTAATTTAAGTTTAAATGCATAAATACTTCCTCATAATTATTATCCATAACAGTTTTGCCAAAACTAACTAAAATGACTTCGAAGTAATCTGCTTCACCGTTTGGCTTAAAAATTAAATCTTGTGTTCGATAGTTAAAAGTTGTACCATCTGAAAAGGTGTAATAACCATTTTTATCAGTTGTATAACTCATTAAATTATAGCCGAAATTTTTCTTTAATTGATCTAATTTAGCTTCATATTGTGCTAGTAAATCAAATGCTGCTTCTTTATCTTTTTTTAATTGTTTAAGGGTCGCCAATTCAGTTTGAAGCTGCCCTTCATATCCTACTAAATTATGCTGTTGAATTTGTTTCTGCTTCGCCGTTTTAGACATTTGACCACGAGGCACACCTTGATTATCTTGATATGATATGCTGCTGCCTTTTTTTCGTTGACGACGTGATTTCTTCTTTTTTTTCATTTTTGGAGGACCTTCTGGTGTATAGCGCAGTTTATCTAAATGTTCCTCCGTTTTTTTAATATTTAGTCTGGTTTTTACAATCTTCTTCTCGTATAGTGCAATCAAGAAATCAAATCCGCGCTTTCCATAAATTTTTTCCTTTAAATCAGCAATCCACACATTTTCAAGTTCATCAATTAAATTTGCGTAGGTAGTTCCCTCTCCAAATGTTGAATCGGGTGAGAGGAATCTATTATCGTTATTACCATATAAAACGTAAGAGTTGCCTCCCTTTTGGATAATTAAAGTAGTCTGTCGTTGTGGATGATAGGCCCAAACATCAACATGCAAATGTGTATTCATTTGGCCATGGGTGGCCATTTTTTGAATATTGTTTTGGGCAACACCCAATGTTTTTTCTTCCGAATTACCCAGTCGTTTTGATACAAGTTGGTATGCAAAAAATGCCTTAGGGTCAGGCAATGGTCTGTTATATTTTGTACGTAGAATACTCTCAAGTTCACTCCAGTTTTGACCATCACCAGCTGCAATCAAAAAGTTTTGAGAAGAGATGGTCTTTCCGCATAAAATTTCAACAATTTCAGTAGCTCGCTTGCTGATGTATTCGTTCTGTGCGGTATAAATAGCCGATAATAGTGTGCGTTTTTCATCTGTATTAAAACCACTATTTTTAAGGGCTGCAATCTTTTCAGCTATTGTTAAATTGGGCGCGTAATAGGCTGCTATTTTTGGTGCCAACGTATAAGAGCCGTCCGACCACATTTTGGCGGCTGCACTCGGTACATTTTCTAAAACTAGTCGTTCAAATTTTTGATGATAAGCCTTTAGGTACTGATGCTGAGGTTTGTCAGAGTTTCTAAATTGAAGCACTAAATCAAGCTCCCATGTAGCATAATGTGTGCCTATGTCCATTAATAAGCCTCTGTTTTTTCTAGCAAATTCGTTGAAGTGACAAATAAGTTTACTAGAATCATTTTCAATTGCTAATTCAACATGTGGATAGTCGGGTAGGGTGTCATTAACATAGGGAATCGAGTCAGTAAATTCTAATAAGTGAAAAACTGCTGGTTTTAAGTTATCAATCTTTCGCGTTAGCTGATAAAAAAAAGCCTTTTGTTTTCCTGAAAAAGCTTCCCATGAGGATTGGCAAAACAAAGTTGATTGTATAAGTAGAATGAATAGGAAAACAGTAAGTTTTGGCATGAGTTGTGCTAAAATAGGTTCTTGCTTCGTAAAAGTAGAAAAAAAACAAACGTGTAATAGGCAGTGTGGCATTATTATTGGTAAATTGCAATTGAATAATATTAACTCAAAAGAATAATAAATGTTTGGTTTAGAAGATTTAATGAAAAATGTAGATTTGGGAGATATCCTAGAAAAGGTAGGATTGTCCGACGATCAGAAAAAAGAAGTAACAAATCAAGCTGCAGATGCAGTGCAGTACCGTGTTAAAAAAGAGAGTGGGCGAGGGAACCTCGATACTATCAAAAACCTTTTCTCGCAAAATGATAATACAGCTGAAGCTAATACAGTTGCCAGTAAATTAGAAGGCGACTTGGCTTTCAATTTAAAAAATAAAATCGGTTTGTCAGATGATGTGATTGACACAATCAAATCAGTTGTAGTTTCAAAATTTTTAGGTGGCGCTACAAGTACTCTTGCCGAAAAAGGTGATAAAGATGGCGGTGGAATACTAGATATGCTAGGAAATTTTGGTGGAGATGATATGATAGGTGGGTTGAAAGACAAGATAGGCGGTTTTTTTAAATAATTCCAAAAACTTTTAAGGAAAAGGCGTTTGATAATTCAGACGCCTTTTTTTTTATACTTATAAATAACCTGTAAATTTGTATATACAAAACATTGATGAATATGGCAACAGAAGTTAAAATAGATGAAGAGCGAGAGCGATTAGATATTTTAAATGCCTATAAGGGTTTGCTGAGAGCAAGCAAAAAGTTTAGAAAAACTAAGGAAGATACGAAGTTAATTCGTGAAGCTTTTAATATGGCTATGGAAGCACATAAAGGTGTGCGCCGAAAATCTGGGGAACCATATATTTATCATCCCATAGCTGTAGCCAGAATTTGCGCCGAAGAAATGGGGTTAGGCCCAACAGCAATTGTAGCGGCATTGCTACATGATACAGTTGAAGACACTTATATTACCCTGCAAGATATTGAAGATAAATTCGGCTTGAAAGTTCGAAAAATCATTGATGGGCTCACTAAAATTCCTGAGGTGTTCGACGATAATGTTTCGTTACAAGCTGAAAATTTCAGAAAGCTAATTTTGACAATTTCAGATGATTTACGTGTGGCCTTCATAAAAATTGCCGACAGACTTCATAATATGCGTACCCTAGGCTCCATGAGACGCGATAAAAAGCTCAAAATTTGTTCTGAAACGGAATATTTATATGCGCCTTTAGCTCACCGTTTAGGTTTTAACGCCATTAAACAAGAACTTGAAGATTTAATATTCGAAGTTAAATTTCCTGAAGAGTATCATGAAATTGAACAAAAAATAGAAAAGTCTAAAGAAATTAGAAATGCCTTTATTCGTCAGTTTACAGATCCTATTAAGGCAGAGCTCAATAAAACTGGTTTTAGCTATAAAGTCAAAGCCCGTTATAAAAGCATCAGTTCTATCTACAAAAAGCTAAAGAATAAAAACGTAACCTTCGACGAAATTTATGACATTTTTGCTATTCGAATTATTGTTGACGCGCCTTTAGAGCTAGAGAAGTCGAGGTGTTGGCGTGTGTACTCTGTAGTTACTGATTTTTATCAACCCAATCCCGACCGATTGAGAGACTGGGTGTCAATTCCAAAGGCAAATGGTTATGAATCGCTTCACACCACTGTGATGAGTCCATCTGGGAAGTGGGTAGAGGTGCAAATCCGAACAACGCGAATGGATGAAATAGCCGAGAAGGGTTATGCTGCTCATTGGAAATACAAAGAAAATGATTCTCGAAAATCAAATTTTGACAGATGGTTAGGTGAGATTAGAGATTTACTAGAGAATGCTGATGAAAACGCAGTAGAGTTCATAGATGAATTCAAAATGAATTTGTTTAATGATGAAATTTATGTCTTTACACCAACAGGTGATTTACGTGTTTTACCTATGGGAGGAACTACCCTCGATTTTGCCTTTGATATCCATACGGATATTGGCTTGAGGTGCATTGGTGCCAAAGTTAATGGTAAACTGTTACCTCTGAGTCACGCCCTCAAAAGTGGAGACCAAGTTGAAATAATTACGAGTTCAAAACAAAAACCGAAAGAAGACTGGTTAAAATTTGTTGTCACTGCTCGTGCCAAACAAAATATAAAATCTGCCCTGAGAGAGGAAGAGAAAAGGATTGCGGGAGATGGCAAAGAAACTTTACAGCGAAAATTCAAACAGTTGGACATTCTGTTTAATAGCGAAAATATTAGTGTATTAGAAAAGTTTTATCAAATTCATAGCGCAACAGAACTATATTATCAGATTGCAAAAGGTAAGATTGATTTGTCGAAACTAAAGACCATTCCAACCGACAATAAGCATTTTGTACTCAGGAAAACAGAGCAACCAAAACTGAAAACTTCTTCGTTAAAAAATATTATTACTTGTGTCGATAATAAGAACGATACAATTGTAATTGGTGAAGATTTTAAAAACGTTGAATACAAGTTAGCTAATTGTTGTAGCCCTATTCCAGGTGATGATGTATTTGGGTTTATTACTGCCACTGAAGGCATAAAAATTCACCGTGTAAACTGTCCTAATGCCACGGCATTAATGTCTAATTATGCCTACCGTGTTTTAAAGGCGAAATGGCAAAGTCAGAAATTAAAGGCTGAACTAACAGGGATAGTTATAACTGGAATTGACGATATGGGTATCGTGAATCGAATTACTAATATTGTTTCCTTAGAACATAATGTGAATATGAAATCGATTTCATTTGAATCTGATGATGGTGTGTTTGAAGGGAAGATTATGTTATATGTTTACGATACGGAACATTTGGATAAACTCATCTCTAAATTTGAAGAGATTGAAGGAGTTAAATCTGTAGTTCGAATTTGATCATGCTTTTCACAGCTCAAATCCTTTACCATAAAATTGCAACGATACATATTATCTTAACAATGTGACGTGACCAGTGACGGTTTTCTCAACATCTTCATAGGTGTCTTCATAAGTTATTTTCCAAACATATGCTGCTTGGTCGGCTTGTTTTTCGCCATATCTGCCATCCCACCCTTCTTCTGGGTCTCTGGATTGAAAAACGATTTCACCCCACCTATTGAAAATTAGTAGCTCGTATTTATATCGATCGAATCCACTGGTGAAAACAGGTTTAAAAAAAGAATTTAAATTCCCAGCATCAGGTGTAAATGTATTAGGGACATAAAATATTATATCATCTTGAACTGTAATTATTTGACAGAATGTATCAAGACATCCAAAATTAGTTTCAGCAGTTAAACAAACTGTAAAACTGGTTTCTCCATCAAAAGGAATAGCAAATGTTGGCAGAGAGTCATTCGATCGGCCATGCCTACCGTTCCTTCCAAAATCCCAGTAAAAATTCTCTGCGCCCGAGGATAGGTTGTTAAAGTTAATGTACCCATCACTAATTCTTGGTGCTTCTGGTTCAAAAGTAAAATTGGCGTTTGGTAAGGGATTGATACAGATAATGTCAGTGAAAAATGCAGAACCAGTACAACCATCTGCGCTAACTGTACTTACTTCTACATCATAACATGTCGGTTCTGTAAATATTAATTTATTAGCCGTCTGCCCAATATGTGTGACACCATTACTGAATTGCCATGTAGTAGTGCCGCCAACATCATTAATATTTACTAATTCTGATATATATGGAGAACATGCTATGGTATCCATAGGAGAAATAACTGGAACTGGATTAGGGTACATAATAACCGTAAGGGTTTCTGAAAGTACAGCATTACAATAATCAGTCAAAGTCATTACATATTGCGTTGTATCCGCTGTAGGTGTGATAGTTAATGTGTTTAAAGTATCGTCAGGATTACCAGTATTCCAACTGTAAGCGTAATCTAATGTATCGCCAAAATCTATTAGTTGCCCTCCAGAGCCAACAGCATTTAATGTAATTGCATCTCCTGGGCAAATGAATCCACTGCTTGGTTGTGAAGAAACCGTCAACTGTAAGGGAGGCGTTACAGTCATATTAAATGAGTATGGTCCTGCTGTGCAGCCATTAGCATCAACAATGTCATAGGTGAAAGTATTGTTTTGGGTGACCGTTTGTGTAAAGACATTTGTAGCAGGGTATGAGTTTGCAAAAGCATCTGTCCAGTTATATGTATATGGTTGGGTTCCTCCAGAGGTATATCCGGCCGATACGTT
>JAWWDX010000090.1:0-10688 GCA_033719695.1 Putridiphycobacter sp. | reverse complement strand
GCAGCTACTACTGCCAATATTAGCAGAAGTTTTGGATTTTTTTTAAAAAGGTTTAAAGCTAAGGGCAATAGCGCTCCAGCCATTCCCGATCCAACTCCTCCACCACTACTTGAAGTATTTTTGTACCTTTTACTTGGCTGCTTTGTACCACCACGATCATCTTTTCTTATTCTTATTGGCATTACCTATAAATTTTAGCGATTTTACTGTCATCCCACAGCTTATTTATTTCTGAGCGACTATAAATGTAATAAATATTATGATTGAATGAATCTTGCTCAATCTGACTAATTGTCGGTATGAATTGAGAAAACTCATAAGGATATGAAAAGAAAAAAAGTGAATCTGCCGTGAACGTATCTAATTGATAAGGGGCATAAACGGATTCAAAATGAAAAATATAAATATCTTTCTCTTTAGGCGATCGGAATAAACTCTTTAATTCAACTGTTTGGTATGCTTTGTAGCTTATCCAAATTAGACAAGTTAACAAAAGTAAAAATGGGCCATAATACTTTTTTAATAGCGCCATTTAAATCGTTCAAAATTGCTGCACTTCTATGATTTCAAAATCAATACCCGGACATAGCAACTTGAGTTCAGCCCCAACTTCACTCATATCTTCATCATCCTCCTCGTAGTACCACTTAATTTGTAAATCTGTTCTGTTTTGTAACGTGTTTAATTTTCTTAATAAATTTCTCAAAATTAAGGTAGTACTGGTGTTGAAGTATTCTAACTTAAACTCCACTAATGTTTTTTCCCTTGGAGCTGCAACATATGCGTCAACCGCCTCTTGAAAGGGAGCATAAAATGCCCTAGGATCTTCTGGAATTGAAATGCCTGACAACTGAATCAATCCTTTCTCAGGATTAACTTTGAGCTTAGGCGTTTTGGCAGTTGCTTCTATTTTTAAAAGCATAATAAAGAGATTATTTAGTCAAATATAAAAAATTACCTCTAACTGACTTAAAAATTAGCTATAAAGTTATGACGACCCAAATGTTAGCGAACAATTGTCATTTCATCTACTAAATGAGATGCTTCACCGTATTTATCTATAACCCACAATACATAGCGTATGTCAACTGTTATATTCCTACACCTTTCCTCACTAAAATAGAAGTCACTCATAGTACTCTCCCAACTTCTATCAAAATTAATACCCATTAAATTTCCTTCTGCATCAATTACCGGACTACCGCTATTTCCACCCGTAGTATGATTAGAGGCGGTAAAACATACCCATAACTCACCGTCTTGCAAATAATCACCAAAATCTTTTTTCATGTATAGCTCTAAAAACCGATCCGTTAATTCAAAGTCGGGGTTATTTTCCGCGTTCTTTTGCATGATCCCATCAATGGTTGTATAATGTGTATATGCCATGCCATCATAAGGGGCTGATCCATCAATTTTACCATAGGTAATTCTTAAGGTAGAATTGGCATCTGGCCACGTTTTTTTATCAGGAAACATGACCATAATACCTTCTAGGTATTGCTGCATCAAAGCTTCTTCATTTCTCAAAAACATAGTCAACTCCGGTGCTACTTTCGACCTATAAGCATCAATAATTGAATTAGCATATTGTAGTGCAGGATCTTTCAGCATTTTTTTTGCACTGTCTTTGCCAAAATTATCTAGCATGGCCATCAACTTTTCTTCATTTAAAAAAACCGACTTTTTAAATAGCTTTTCTCCAGCAGTTTGCCAGTTTTCTGCTAATCCCTCTGGCAGTAAAGACTTGTCGACGTTCGCGACATACAAAGGTGAAAGTGCTTCAAATATCGCTTTATCAATTGTTTTGTTGTAGTTCTTGAAAAACGACTTAGCATTGTTCTTCATTTTTTCAACTTCCTCTTCAAGTCCGTCATTTGACGCGGCTTTCTTGCCATATTTTGATAATTTATTAAAAGATGAAGCAAAACGGAGTATCTCAGGGCCAGCATAGAAATATTCCACCAACATGGCATAAGCCAACTCATATTTACCTCCTGTTTTTTGTAATTCACTCAATTGCTTAATGATTGGATAATATTTCTCTTTCCATTCTGTTCTGGAACTTGCTTTTAATAGATATTGCTCTTCCCATGCTGCTTTCTTTTCAATGGCATGAAGCTCTCTAAGCCCTTTTAGCTGTCCAATCCACTTTTTCCATGCATTGGCCAATCTTGCTTGCTTTGAAGCATACTGAATTCTAAGTAAATCGTCTGCTCGCATGGCAGGTTTTAAAATATCAATTGTTTGCTGTCGCATGGCAATTCTTTTTGGACGCTCATGGTCGATATAAAACTGTAATTTTTCCTTTGAATAATGCTGATCTGTTGAACCTGGAAAACCATACACCATGGTAAAGTCATTTTTCTGTTTAGGTTTTAAACTAATTGGCAAAAAATGGATTGGCTTGAAAGGCACATTTGCCTCACTAAACTGAGCAGGTTGATTCTCTGTATTAGCGTAAATTCTGAAGACCGAAAAATCGCCTGTATGGCGTGGCCAAACCCAATTATCGGTATCTCCTCCAAATTTACCAATAGCTGAAGGTGGCGCTCCGACTAGTCGCACGTCATTAAAATCTTGTGTAACAAGCATAAAATACTGGTTACCTAAGTTAAAAGGTTTAATCTTTGCTTTGTAGTCGTTTCCAGCAGTGGCTTCACTCTCTATTTTTTTAATATTTTCAAGGATCAGCTTTTGTTTATCAGCTGGGGTCATATTTTCAGTAATATTAAGAAATACTTCTTCTGTCACATCTTCTATCCTCTTCACAAAAGTGACGTGTAACCAAGGACAAGCTAACTCATCACTTTGAGACTTTGCCCAAAACCCATTTTTTAAATAGTCATTTTCTAAAGAAGAATGTTTTTGAATCGCATCAAAACCACAATGATGGTTTGTTAGAATCAAGCCTTCATTCGACACTAATTCAGCAGTACACCCACCATTAAACTGCAAAACGGCATCCTTTAGAGAGGCATTATTTGTTGAATATACTTGCTCTGCAGACAACTTTAAACCATATGTTTTCATATCGGAATAAAACATGTCTATGAGAGAAGGTACCCACATGCCCTCAGTAGCCTTTAAGTTGGTTTGTAAACTGAATAATACTAGTAGAATTAAACCTATTTTTTTCATTTGAATGCTGTTTTAATTTACGCTCAAGCTTGTGTAGCTTGACTCATTTTAAAATATTAAACCCGTAAAGTTAATTGATTTTTATAGTTCATTCAATTTTTTAGTCGATATTTAAGGCGCTTAGTTATTAACTATTTTATTGCAGTTAATAGTCATCTTAAAATGAACAAAAATGGACTTGAGTAAATACATAGATCGTGCAAAACGGAATGGTTTTGAACTATGGAAATTGAATTTTATATTAGGTCGGGGTATTCCTTTTAATAAACCACACGGTATAAAAATTCACAGAATTGGAGACTACAGTGTTTCAACAATTATCCCCTATAAACGAAAAAACTTCAATCATATTAAGGGAATTCACGCTTGTGGTTTGGCAACCTGCTCTGAATTTGCGTCAGGCTTCCTTTTGCTAACCAATTTAGATGTTAAAGTTTATAGGTTGATAATGGAAAAAATAGAAATGCAGTACCATTACCAAGCTAAATCTCATTGCATTGCAAAAGCGGAATTATCAGAGTTGTGGTTTAATACAGAGATCATCAAGCCCTTACAGTCTGCCGATAAAATTTCGGTTACAAATACCGTCAATACTTACGATTCTGAAAACAATCATATTTGCACAGCAAAAGTTACCTGGCAAATAAAAAATTGGAATCAAGTTAAAACAAAAGTGTAAATAATTGCTTTTATGACTAAAAAGCTGTAACTTCTGAACAATAATTAAAAGTGTTTATGTCAGAAAAAATTGAATGGGTTTGGGTTTATACTGGACCAAGTTTATTGGCTAGTTTTTTAAAAACCGAATTGCTAGATGCTGGGATTTTAGCACAGGAAAAAGGCGATACCAACTCAGCATTGGTTGCTGGCTTTGGTAGCAGTGGATTTGCGCAGGTTTATATTGACGGTGCAAAACTTGAAGCTGCTCAAAAAATTGTAGCTGCTTTTGAAAAGCGACAAACTGAGTGAAATTTTTAAGTATATCAGAGCGCGGGCAAGACTGTCATATCAACGGAAGGTTAGAGCATCTATGCCGGTTTAACACGGTCTTTTTATAGATATTTTGCAATCTCATAGGCCTGTATTGAATGATGTGTACTTGTATAAACAACTTCTTTATTTTTCACCACTAATATTTGTGGCGATTGATGGTATACGTTGAATAATTCGGCAATGTGATTTGAAATAGCCCTGTATTTCAATAAATCTAAATAATGAAATTCAGCTTTATCTGCCATTAGGTGATTACCATCTATAAGCCTGCTTTTGGCATAAGCACTTATGCCACATGTTACACTATCTTTAAAAATGATTTGCGGCCGTTCAATTGAGGCTTCTAATACTGTTTCAAGTTCAGCTATAGCTGTGATATGTTTCCAATTATGCATAAAAAGATGGTTTTAATTTAATGCGGAATTATTTTAAAAAAGTATCAAAACGCTCAAAATGGCATGTATAGCCATTAGGGTTTCTCAATAAATAATCTTGATGCTCTGGTTCGGCTGGCCAGAAAGTTGAATAAGGTTCAAGTGTTGTTACAGCTGGCCCGTCCCACTTCCCTGAAGCATCAACAATCCTTATGACCTCTTTAGCAACCGTTTTTTCTTCTTCAGACTGGTAAAAAATAGCTGACCGATAGCTTGATCCGATATCATTCCCTTGACGATTTACGGTGGTGGGATTATGCACACGAAAAAAATAATCTAACAATTCTTTGAAAGATGTTTCATCTGAATTATAAGTTAATTCTATTCCTTCGGCATGCCCTGGGTGGTATTTGTAGGTTGGGTACTCATTTTCACCACCAATATAACCTACTTCGGTATCTATAATTCCCTTTCTGGTTCTGAACAAATCTTCCATGCCCCAAAAGCACCCCCCAGCGATATAAGCTTTTTTTATTTTTTCCACTTTTTTATCAATTTATGAACTACAAGATAGTTGTGAACTACCAATTTTATGTTTTGCCCAATCAGGCCTTTTAGCATACCATTTAACATATTCTGGTTGCTCATCATATGGCTTTGATAGCAGCTCATACAGCTCGTTTATCAAGCTATAATTACCCTTTTCTGCGTCTTCAATTGCTAGTTGCGCCATATAATTGCGGAGAACATACTTAGGGTTTATCTGTTTCATTTTATTATGTCGCATTACAGCCGCTATGCCTTCTGCTTTTAATAAACTATCATATGTTTTAAACCACTGCTCCCACTGCCCTTTTCTTTCTTCTATGGCATCAACAGATAGATATGTAGTTCTTTTGATGATTTTCCAAAAAATCTCAAAAGTTTCAAGCTTAACAGTCGACAATTCTCTAAAAAACAACGTTAAATCAATTTCACCCAATTGCATTTGTTTTGTCAATTCAGTGATAAATGTTTCTTCTACAATATCAAATTGATAGAGCCCTAATTTTTCACACATCATTTTATGATAATCGCGCAAATATTCAGAGCGGAAAGTATCTAAAATGTTTTGAAGTGGTTCTGCATCTTCAATTAAAGGGAATAGCGCATTTGCCAATTGCACCAAATTCCAAAGCGCCACGCTAGGCTGGTTGCCATATCGGTAACGTTTATGCTGCGCATCTGTTGTATTTGGTGTCCATCCTTCGTCATAACCCTCTAACCAACCGTAGGGGCCATAGTCAATAGTTAGTCCTAAAATTGACATATTATCAGTATTCATCACGCCGTGAACAAAACCAACACGTTGCCAGTTTAAAACCATTTCTTTTGTTCGTTTGACCACTGCATTAAAAAAGCTCACATAAGTGTCTTTTGATGGTGAACCCAATTCGCTATAATGTTGGTTTATGGTATAATCAACTATTTGCTTTAACGTCTTATGTTCTTGTCTCGCAGCAAATATTTCAAAGCTACCAAACCTTATAAACGAAGGAGAAACCCTGCAAACAACAGCCCCTAATTCTTGTGCAGGATTACCATCATATAATATATCTCTTACAACTTTATCGCCAGTTAAAGCCAAAGATAGTGCTCTGGTTGTTGGCACTCCTAAGGCATGCATAGCTTCACTACATAAGTATTCACGAATACTAGAACGTAAAACCGCTAAACCATCAGCGTTTCTTGAATAAGGCGTTGGACCAGCTCCTTTTAACTGAAAGGTCCAATTTTCACCATTGCATTCTAATTCAGCAATATTAATAGCCCTACCATCTCCCAATTGTCCTGCCCATTGCCCAAATTGATGCCCACCATAGCACATGGCGTACGATCTAAAACCGGGAAAGGTTTGTTGACCACTCAAGACTTTTAACGCCTCTTTTTTATTTCCAAGGTTAAATTTCAGATCCTTCAAAACCATGGTACTCGCGTGAATAAGTGACGGGTTTGATGGCATTTTTGTATTCACGAACGAAAAGCAAGCATCATGAACTTGTCGTCTGTTATTGGTTTCCTGTTTATCAGCTGGTAAATACTTGCTATAATTTGGAGATATTTTTAAATTTAAAAATTCTGTCATGAACGTTAGTCTTGTGTAGGTAGTATTGTAATGATACAATTAATATTTGTCCTTTAATGCTCTTATCTGCTAATGAATAATATTTTTCCACTTGTTACTACGTTTAGCAACGGTTCGAATATAGGAACATATGGCTTCTGCTTTGTATCCCTCTTCGGTCAGTTTTTCAAATGTTTTTTCAACTAGCGTCCTTCCAATTTTGCGGCCGCGCAGTTGTGGTGGAACTGAGGAATACACGAGGCGCATAATTCCGTTTTCTATTGTGTAGTTCACCACGGCTTCAAAACCATCTTCAAGTGGTAAAACATATCGCTGATTTTCTCTATCATGAATTAATTCTCGCATATTACAAGTCTTCGGTGTTCAAAACTAATGACGCTGAATTGATGCAATACCTCAAGCCACTGGGCTCTGGTCCATCCGGAAAAACGTGACCTAAATGAGCATCACACGTATTACACATCACTTCCACGCGCACCATTCCGAATGAGATATCTTTTTCATATTTAATGGCGTTTTCAGAAATTGGCTGCGTAAAACTAGGCCAACCGGTTCCGGAACTAAATTTTATAGTAGAATCGAACAAAGGTGTTTCACAACAAACACAACTATATATACCAGGATCGTACGCGCTACATAATGCCCCAGAACCTGCAGGTTCTGTACCTTTTAACCGGGTAATACGAAATTCTTCAGGTGTTAATTTCGCTGCCCATTCTTGTTCTGTTTTCTCAACGCGTCTATCAGGCACCGGGTTGCCATGCGTTGCAAATTTGATGATGTGATTCCAATTCAACATTTTTTTCTTTTGTTAAAATTACAATATTTTCTGCGCAATTAAAGGATTAGTCGGGCCAACACTTCTGCCCTTATCTATTTTAACTTTTTTTAGGAGACCTATACTATTTACATTTTAGCAGCACTAGGCATCATGCTTTTTAGTTTTCACATGCAATCTTAAAATTCTACCTATTTCCTTTTGCACAGCTGGATGTTTTTTATGACCCCAAATTTTATCTCTTGCAGCTTTGGCACTAGCTTTTAAATCGACAATTGGTAGGGGGTAATCTTTTCCCAAGCGGACTCCACAAAATGTCTGATCCATCTCTGTCATCAACCAAGGCTCATGTATAAAAGGAACTGGGACATTTTGTAATTCAGGTACCCATTTTTTAATAAAAATACCTTCTGGGTCATGGTCTTGCGAATTTTTAACAGGATTGTATAAGCGAACGGTATTAATTCCTGTTGTACCAGCTTGCATTTGAAATTGGGGATAATGAATGCCAGGGTCATAATCTAAAAACTGTTGAGCCAAATGATAGACACCATCACGCCAGTCCTGGTCGAGGTTAAGCGTCAAAAAAGAAACCAACATGGCTCGCATTCTAAAATTAATCCAACCTGTTTTAATAACAGCTCGCATACAAGCATCAATCAAAGGATAGCCAGTTTGTCCTGTTTTCCATGCTGTTAAGAAGACCTCATTCCTCTTGTGCTCAAGCAATTCATAACCAGCATTAAGGCACTCTGTTTCGTAGCGGCATTCCGATTCAAATTTTTGAACAAAGTGGCAGTGCCAATGTAAACGCGTGATAGCACCTGAAAATGCCTTTTTATGCTTTCCAATTTGCAAATAGGCAGATATATATTGATAGGCTTGACGAACACTGACGTTGCCCCATGCTAAATAAGGCGACAGCCTAGTACAAGCTATTCTGCTTTCAGCTGGTTTCGAAATATGAAGATGATAGTTAAAACCTCTACCAGCTACAAAAGACTGGATATACTTATCTGCTGATTGTTCACCGGCTGGCTGGTACTCTTTGGGGTAAATGGCGAGCTTGTCTTTTAATTTTTCTGGTAAGGTAAATGGGTGCTCTACATCTTTCAACTTGCTAATAGTATAACTATTCCTAATACACGGTTGATGCATGTATTGGTGCCAGAGATGGGTCCAACTGTCTCGATTTTGCAACCCTCTCACAACTGCGTCCCGCTGACTTTCTACCCAATTTATCTTATTTTGGTTTAAGAATTTTCGTATCCGTTTATCCCTTTCCCAAGTCTTTGCAACACCACTTTCTTGATGACTAAAAACATGCTTAATAACATACCTTTCATTTAAAAACCCAAAGACCGAAAGCGCTTCAGCATAGTATATTAATACTTTCTGGTTGAAAGGCTTCAATGTGTTATTCATTTCCAGTATGGAATGGTAAATAAATTGCAGATGACGAAGACTGGTGTCGTGATATTTCAGCAAACTTGGCTCAAACATGTATACAGTAATGTATGGTAAGCCCGACTGTTCAGCTTGTTGAAATGGCTTGTGATCCTGTGTTCTCAAATCGCGTTTTAGCCAAACAATATTTATGTGTTCTCTGATAAGATACTTTTTAATGCTGTAAACTGATTACAAATACAAACAAAGATACTAATTTGTTTAACATTTTAATACATTTGTTAAACAAAATAGAGGCAAGCTTTGACAATTTCGGACAAGTTTCAGTATTAGTCAAGTCTATAGATAGTGTAGGAAGGGTAACTACTTTCCTAATGCTACAGGTAGCTCCTTATGATAACTCCACTCTATCCATGAACCATCATAATTACCTACATTTTTATAGCCTAAAATATAAGAAAGTACCACAGCTGTATGTGCTGAACGAACGCCTGAATGACAGTAAACAATAACATTCTTGTCTTTTGTGACACCTTTGGCTTCATACATATTTAAAAGTTTTTCTGAACTTAATATTTTTTGATTCCCATGATAATCTATGTTTGAAGCCCAATCTATATGAATACTCCCCGGAATTCGACCTTTTTTAAAGGCACCATCTTTTTGGACGAGACCTTCAAATTCGTCGGTACTTCGCGTATCAATCAATACTGTTTTAGGATCATTCAGAGCTGCTATTACCTCGTCCAACTCAACTTTTCTAAACACTGTATTTTCCTTTTGACTAAACTGATAATTTGAGTGTTTTTGTTTTTCTGAATACTGAGATTTTGTGTTAAATGCACCTTTCCAGTCGCTCATACCGCCATCTAACAACCGCACATTATCATGCCCATAATAGGTCAGAATCCACCATAAACGAGCGGCATCACATCCACCTTTATGGTCGTATACTACCAATTGATCTTCTGGCAGTATGCCAAGCTTGCTTAATAAATCTTCCATTTTTTCCTCTGAAGCCATTAAACCGCCATAAACAGCAGACTCCTCGGTTATATCTGGTCGCCACAAATGATAAGCTCCCACTATGGATTGTTTTTGAAAATCTTCTTCTGTTGAGATATCGATAATTTTGTACTGGCTTTTGTTTATCAGCAATTCTTGTGCTGATATTAGTACCGATTGTTTGTTATCTCGGCAGCCGCTCAAAAACATCAAAACAATAGCAATGCAAATTGTAGGACAAACTTTCATAGAAAAAATGCTTCTGCTTAAAGATAAAGGTCACAATTGCTATACTATGTAACTTTTGTTACTTTAACTTTCTATTTATTTTGATTAATTTGAAGAAGGCATTGCCCTATTTTTTAAACAATTCAACATGATGTTTGATAAAAAAGATTCAAGAAGAAAATTTATTGCAAAATCGGCATTAGCTAGTTTAACAGCTATTATAGGTACCAAAATTGTATTTGGTGAAAATTTACCTGAAGACCTTGAACCAGTTGGTTTAAATCAAAATACTGACAAGGAAAAAATTCCAGGTAAAAGTGATGAATTAAAAATTCTAAACAATAAACCTTGGAATGCTGAAACGCCCGCTCATTTGCTTGACCCTGAGGTTACGCCCGCGGAGGCTATGTTTGTAAGAAATAATGGTATTCCTCCTCAAGACATCAACCTCGATACTTGGCAATTAACCATAGAAGGAGAGTCGGTCATTAAACAAAAGACATACACATTAAAGGATTTAAAAGAAAAATTTAAACATTACACATATGATTTAACCATTGAATGCGGGGGGAATGGTAGAGCAGAATTTAATCCTCCAGCTAAAGGCAATCAATGGAGTTTAGGAGGTGTAGCATGT
>JAWWDX010000089.1:0-10740 GCA_033719695.1 Putridiphycobacter sp. | reverse complement strand
GCTACGTGGCCTACATTGCCATTCTAATTATTAATTTAAAGTAACGAGCATATTAACTGGCACTAAAAAGTAGCTATTGTATTGCAACTGATGTGCCTAGTCAAAACTTACTCGCAAGGAAAGCTATATTTATCGTAAATAACTTGGTTTAATATTATTTTTTTGATCGTATACATTTCGGTAAATTCTCTGCCATTGGCATCTGTATCTTTTCTCAAGTACAATATTGATCCATCCTCTTTTTCTATCACTTCAACCGATTTGTCTAGTACTTTCACTTTACCTGCTTTAATTTCCAAAACTGGCGCTTCATCTCTTAATGATGATAATACTGTATAGGCTTCTTTCTTTTTTAAGAAGACATCTTCAAATGTATAGGTATCATACAATCCAGATGCATTTTTTTCGTATTTATACTTCACATTAATGAACACTTGGCTAGTGTCAAAATTATTGATCACCGTCAAGTCATTTTTATCTAAGAATAAAGCACCACATTGATTTTCCTTCTTTTGATATAATGGTTTTAGTAAAATGTCTGATGGCTTTAAATTCCCAGTTTCTAAAGTGACTTGGTAAAAAACATTTTCCTTTGAAGAAGAACAACTTACAAATAATACAAGGCCAATTAAATACAGTAGATTTTTCATAGGATAGTTTTAGACAAAGGTAAAGCCTTTTGCGTAAAATTACGCTAAAAATAAGTTCAATCAACAAGAATCTTATTTGAAAAATAGGTGAATTGATTTGGTGATACAGAATAGCTAAGGTGATTTGTCCTCCGAAAATGGTCTCGATACAACCTGCTTTGGCATGCGCCACTCAGGTCACTCGACCTGACATTTCTTTCTACCAAAAATCAGTGTGGTTTTAACTAAAACGCTAGATTGAATTAAAATGGCGTTATTTTGAACTTGTTGAAGTGAAGTGTACACTGTTTTGATTACCCTCCTATAATGGTCTCAATACAAACTTTGGCTTATACCACTCTGGCCACTCGACCTGACATTTCTTTTTACCGAATATTAGTGTGGCTGTAACTAAAACGCTAGTTTGAATTAAAATTGTGTAGTTTTAAACTTAAGGATTCGAATCTAAAACGGCTATCGTTTTCCGACAACCAGCTATTTAAAAAAATTCAAAGCTAATTCATAACTTTTCAATCCAAAACCTGTGATACAGCCACAGCATACGGGCGTAATTAAAGACGTATGCCTGAACGACTCTCTCGCGGCAATGTTAGAAATATGCACTTCTACCACTTCTACAGCAGTGGCGGCTATGGCATCTCTTATAGCAACTGAAGTATGGGTGTAACCGCCAGCATTGAGCACAATGCCTTGATAACTGCCATTTATATTTTGAATGGCTGAAACTAAGTCACCTTCTAAATTACTTTGCAAATAATCAAGTTTGAAATAAGGAAAATGTTCCTTCAATTGAACATAATAATCTTCAAAACTTTCCATCCCATACTGCTTAGGCTCCCGTTTTCCGAGTAAATTTAAATTCGGACCATTTAATATTAAAATTTGCTTTGAATCCATACTGGGCTAAATATAGAAAGGATTATTCAAACTATTTAAAAATAGAAAAAAGTTTGTCGCCTAATAGCGTTGAAGCTTATTTGGCAGACTTTGATAAATTAGCAAGCTATTTTTCAGATATACAACCATGTGCCCCTGAAAAAATTAACTTAATTGCTTTACAAAATATGGTGAAGTGGATTGCTGAAATGGGCATATCGGCCCGATCACAAGCCAGAATTATTTCAGGCGTAAGGAGTTTTTATACCTATTTGATCCTTGAAAATATCGTATCTGATGATCCTACCGACCTGCTAGAGTTGCCTCGGCTAGGTCGCAAACTACCAGAAGTATTAACCATTGAAGAAATCGACACCTTGAAAGCGGCAATCGATTTATCGAAGCCCGAAGGACACCGAAATAAAGCCATAATTGAAACATTATACAGTTGTGGTTTAAGGGTGAGCGAATTGGTGAATTTACAACTCACTAATATTTACTTTGAAGAGGGGTTTATGCGGGTGATTGGAAAAGGCAATAAGGAGCGGCTCGTTCCTGTTAATGACGAAGTAGAAAAAGAGATTAATTGGTATGTAAAGCATAGCCGTAATCACCAAGACATTAAACCAGGACACGAAGATTTTGTGTTTTTGAACCGACGAGGGGCTCAATTAACAAGGGTAATGATTTTTACCATTATAAAAGAACTTGCTAAAACCATTCAGTTACATAAAACCATCAGTCCGCACACCTTCCGACATTCTTTTGCTACACATTTGGTCGAAGGGGGCGCCAATTTACGAGCGGTTCAAGAAATGCTTGGGCATGAATCGATTAGCACCACAGAAATCTACACGCATTTAAACAACGATTACCTTCGAGAAGCCATTATTTCTTTTCATCCAAGAAATAAGTGACATTGACATGTTTAAAAGAAGTTACTATTTAACAATAATTTAGAATCGACATACTGTTTTATTTACTAAATTTAAATGGTTGATTAATATGATTGACTGGTGACGCAAAAATTATGAATTTATTAAAGGTTATATTGATTTCCTTAGTAGTGTCTTTCAATAGTTTTTCAGCTATGTCTTTAACCTGTACAAGTACCTCAAATGGTAATTGGCACAGCAATGGCACTTGGGATTGTGTCACATATCCATCAAGCACAAATTGTCCAGACACCATAATCATTGATGAAGATGTGTATTTATCAAGTAATATCAATCTTAGTTCCTGTCCTCCTATAGTCTTAATTGTTAATGGAGACCTTACTTTTAAGTCTGGGAGGAAGATGTATTTACCATATAATTCAAAAATAATTGTTAATAATGGCGGCAATATTATTCCAGAAGGCAATGGCGGAAACTCGAACCTGATTGATATTGGTGGTGTGACTGTATGGAATGCTGGTGCCGGCACAATTGTTGGAAGTGTAACTCCAACTGTTATTGGCGGTAGCACTTTACCTATCAACCTCGTCAGTTTCTATGCCCACATTTTAACAGATCAAATAGCTTTGCATTGGGAGACATTATCTGAATGGAACAATAATTATTTTGATGTTGAATTTAGTACTGATGGCATTAATTATAGAAATATTGAACGCACTAAAGGAGCTGGAAATAGTGTAATTCTAATGCACTACAGCGCAATTGTAAACAATTATAAAATAGGTGTAAATTATTATCGTTTAAAACAAACGGATTTTGATGGAAATTTTAGTTATACACAACCTATTTCTGTTATAATACCTGACAGTTTTAGACGTACTGTCTACCCCAATCCTAATAATGGGCAATTTATAATTGATGCAGACTATTTAAGTACCGTGACCATTATGACACTGACCGGACTAGAGATATTACATATCGAAAACTACAATGGTGAGTTTATCAATTTGACTCATTTGCCTGCAGGCGTGTATTTAATTACGTACTTTTTTAAAGAAGTATTGTACACTGAGCGATTTGTAGTTCAATAAAGATCTCTCAGTTATTTTGTATAATCAATAACCGCCAAAATTATCTTGTTTTACCTAGTTGTCAAATGGATTTGCGAAAGCTTTTGAACTTATCAAAACCGAATCAGTTAAGGCATTTAAAAAGATTATGATTTGCTTTTTTTCTTCTGCAGACAAAGATACACCTGTCGCATGGCTAAAGTGCATTTTTGAATCAATATTAATACTTTTGTTAACACCTTCAGTATAAAAATCAAGTACTTCTTCCAACGTGTTAAACCTACCGTCATGCATATAAGGCGCTGTAACCGCAATATTTCTTAAAGATGGTATTTTGAATAAACCCATATCATTTGGGATCCCCGTTACACCACCCCTTCCTTTATCCTTATAGTCACTTGGTGAGTTGGCGACATCTAAACCATTATTTGAAAACTTCCCTGTGGATCCTACAAAGTTTGCATCAGTTGGATGACAATGTAAACAATTGCCCTTGCTTTGATCATTTAATAATTCCAAGCCCTTCAATTCTTCTTTAGTTAAAAACACTTCCCTTCTTAAAGCCCTGTCGAGACGGGTATTGTATGAAAGGATTGTTCTTTCAAATTGAGCGATTGCTTTTGAAACAAGTACACTATCAATTTCCGCTACCCCAAAGGCATTCAGAAATAGATTTCTGTAAAACGTTGACTTATTTAAGCGCCTTTCCGCCATTTGCCAATTTAAATCCATCTCTTGATGATCAGTCACCGGAAAAAAAACTTGATGTTCAATATTTTCAGCTTTACCATCCCAAAACAAAGCTTCATTCCAAGCGAGATTAAAAAGCGCAGGTGTATTTCTTTTTAATTTGGTATTGTTGATACCCTCACTGAATCTTTTATGACCGTCAGAAAAGGCAAATGCTTGTTGATGACAGGTAGCGCAAGCAATTGAACTATCACTACTTAATATTGGATCGTAGAACAAATAGCGTCCAAGCTCAACACCTTCAATAGTTACCAAGTTAGTAGGATTTACAGGCATTGGTGGAAAAGCTTGTAATTTAGGAAAAAGATAAGCCGTTGGCTTTTTAGTTTGTGTAAAACCAAAAATAAGTATTGCTGCTAGTATGATCCATATGGGATATTTGAACATAAACTAGTGCTCAATTACTATCGTCTTAGTTTCCGTTGAGATGTTCGTTTCTACTCTTAGAAAATAAGTACCGCTTGGAAACTTTTCAATATTAATAAAGTAGTTTGTTGGCACATTAAGATGTCTTTCCAGAACCTCCCCAGAGGAAGTCGTTAAAATCAATTCTTTTATGATGTGGAACTGATTTTTCTTTTTAATTGAAACATTTAAACGAGTTGATGCTGGATTAGGAAATACTGCTATGTAAGCCTCTTGTGGATGCTCTCCAATGGTGTGAAAAAAAGTGAGGTGTTGTAACATATTATCAATCATCCAACCGTCATTGTTTGAGGTTATGGTATCGGATTTAAAAACATGTCGTACCATTAACGAATCTTGCATACTGACCCAAGAATAATCAAAACACAGCCAAATATCTCGCCAATTTGTATCGGTACCCGAAAACCCAATGTCGCCGTTTGCTAGTGTGTCTACATTTGAGAAACTAAAGCCATAATAATTGTAAGTATAGGGACTCGTAAAGACATTTTCCCAAGTTTGTCCACTATCAACAGAAAACTCTATTAAGCCAACATCTCCAGAATCAATATGTAGTTTTTGCGTCCATTGGATAGCAGTGATACCAAAATCATAGAATTTATGAACACCATACTTAAAACTTGATGTATTTGAATCTGGATATACGTTGGAGGTATCAGTTACAATGGCATTAGGATAGGTAAAGGCACTAGTAAATATCGTTTTTTGGGGTTGGCCTATTTGCCAAATATTATTCGAAGAAGTATCCATTTCAATTTGCATAGCTGTCGCAGTTGTGTCTCCACCATCAAAAAATAAGGCTACATAATCTATTTGAGCACTTAGTTGTGAAGACATTGCAATGCAAAAAAGGACCCAAAAACTGCTTAAAATATTCACTTTATAAATTGTTGATTCACTGAAAGAAACGAATGAAATTTCACAAACGTTGGGTCATATTATTCAATTAACGCGTTTGTGATAAAGCCTCCAAAATTATGTGGCCAGCATTTTTAATTTCATCAATACTAATTGATAGGGGTGGTGATAACCTAAATGCAGTAGGACAAGACAAAAACCAAAAGCCAATTAAGCCGTTTTCCAAACAGTGATTTACAACCGCTTGCACACGCTCAAAAGATCCTAGTTCTATGGCAAAAAAAAGTCCTTTTCGTCTAATTTCAATCACATCTGGGTGACTTGTAATCATATCCTCCAGTAATTGACCTTTTTGCTCAACTGCTCCAATCCATGGCTCCGTTTTTAATACATTAATACATGCATTAGCTGCCGCGCAAATAACAGGGTGCCCTCCAAAGGTTGTAATATGGCCTAACATGGGATTATAAGTGAATGTATTCATGTTTTCGTAAGACGAAATCATGGCACCAATTGGCATTCCACCTCCTAATGCTTTTCCTAAAACCAATATATCTGGTACAACGTCATACTGTTCAAAAGCAAACATGGTCCCGGTCCGTCCCATACCAACTTGTACCTCGTCAAAGATTAATAAAGATCCCGTTTCATTACATTTTTCACGTAGTGCTTTTAAAAATTTAGGATCAGGTGCTCGCATACCCGCATCACCTTGAACGGTCTCTACTAAAACGCCTGCCGTTTTAGTTGTGATGATTTCAAGCGAAGCTATATCATTGAAAGTAATAAAACTTACTGCTGGTAACAAAGGTCTAAAATTAGCTTTTTTGACTTCATTGCCCGACACGCTCATTGAACCATGCGTACTACCGTGATAAGATTTATTGGTTGATACTATCTCATGTCTACCTGTAACGCGCTTAGCTAATTTCAAAGCCGCTTCTATGGCTTCTGTCCCTGAATTGACGATATAAGAGCAATTTAATTGATCAGGTAAAATCGATTTTAGATTTTCTGCCAAGGCTAGCTGACTGTCTTGCAAAAACTCTCCATAAACCATCACATGCAAATACTTGTCGAGTTGCGTTTGAATGGCATCTATCACCGCAGGATGTCTGTGTCCGATATTATTAACCGCTACACCAGCAATCATATCCATGTATCGCTTACCTGCTTGATCCCAAAAATAAATACCCTCCGCTTTTGCTACATCTATTAAATAAGGATATGGCGAAGTTTGGGCTTGATGCTTTAAAAATAGCGCTGCTCTATTCATTTCAATTAATTGGCTGCATAAAGGTAATTATTATCAGCAAAAGAAATTCTAGAAATGCATTTTGACGCCATTTTTAATACTAACAATATGCAAATTGGCACCCGCTGTAATGATTATAACTTAAACTGAATCGGCAACGTATATTGTACATTCACTTTTTTACCATCTTGTTCTCCAGGTATCCAGTTAGGCATCAATTTCATAACTCTAAGTGCTTCCCTTTCTAAATCTTCATTGACTTTTCGACCAATAATAAAATTGTCGAGTTTTCCAGTTTTAAGCACTGTGAATACAACATAAACTGTCCCTTCAACACCATTCTTTTTGGCATTTATTGGGTATTCTATATGCTTCACTAGAAAATCAACCATGGCTGCATGACCACCAGGATATTCTGGATTTTTTTGAGCAAAATCATAAACAGTATCTTGTTCATTTACAACAATTTTTGAAACCATTGTTTTATTTGAATTAAAAGACACCAATGTCAATCCCAATGCAATGGCTGGCATGAGAGCTAAGATAGCCCAATTGTTTTTCTTTTTTGTTTTCATTTGTTTTATGCGTTGTGTCAGCTTTAATTTATTGTGAAACTGACTGGTTAGAATTAATTGTGACGGTTTTACGCCTAGCGTTGAAGCTAATAAATACTTGACATAGTTTTTATGATGATGCGCATACATTTGCTGGTCGACTTGATATTCATGAACCGCAATCAAGTCTTTCTTAAGTAAGAAAATAGCAGGATTAAACCAATTAAAGATATGAACTAATTGCAGATATATTAAATCATAAGTGTGTCTTTGTTTAACATGAATTTGCTCATGTTCCAAAACAATTTGCATTTCATCTTCTGAGAGTTCCTTGGCTATATGGATAAAACGTAAAAAAGAAAAAGATTCTGTGCATTCCTTAGCTGCTATAAAAACCTCTTTTTTTGAGTCAAATTGACTACTCCTAAAGCAGCGGTAAACTTTAATGAATTTACTGACCGTTATTGCGCTAAATAAAATGACGCCACCGATATACAAAACACTCAAAGTATCAAGCGTTGTCAAATATCCCCCTTCTTCAGAGGCTGAATTGGTGATTGACAATACTTCCAACTCAATCATTGGAACTTTGAATTGGATTTTGGAAACAAATACTAGCTGCTTTACAAGATAGATCAGTAGTGATAAAAAAGGTATGATCAACACCAAAACTCTTCGTGTGACCGTATTAAAAAAGGACCATAATACCAGGTACAGAATAGTCAGTATGACCAAATAAACATTTATTTCAATTAATTGACTAATCATTTTGATCAAAGTGTTCGTTTAAGTCTTTTATAATAGCATTCAGCTCTTTAAGGTCGACAGCATTTTCTTTCAGAAAAAAAGACAATAGTTCTTTCGTTGAATTATTAAAGTATTTTGCCTGAATAGACGAAAGCTGTGCTTTTGAATAATCTGACTTTGAAATAGTTGCATAGTATTCGTTAGACTTGCCATAAGTTTTAAATTTAACAAAACCTTTATCAACTAATACCCTCACAACTGTTAAAACGGTATTATAGGCTGGCTTAGGCTCATCTAATGCCTCTAAAATGTCTTTTGCAAAGCCAGTTTCTATTTTCCAAATGGCTTGCATGATTTGCTCTTCTGCCCTTGTTAATTTTTTTGTCATGCCTCAAATATATAACTATTTTTATAATTATACAACTATGTTTATAAATATAATTGTAGACAGATAAAAAAAGCCCTGACGTTTATCGTCAGGGCTTTAGATTTTATGATGTAAGTACGGTTACTTTCCGCCTTCCATTTCTGATTTTAAAGCAGCTAATGCATCTAAATCTCCTAATGTTGATTTTTCATTAGAATCGTTATTTGCTTTTACTGAGCTAGAAGCACCACCTGATGATTTTCTAGCACCACCTTTAGAAGTTGTTGGTTTATCTTCACCTTCTTCAAAAGTTCTTAAGTGAGAAACAACAATTTTCTTAGCATCTTTATTGAATTCAATCACTTTGAAGTCAAGTGTTTCATCCATTCCAGCTGTAGAACCATCTTCTTTTCTTAGGTGTTTCTTAGGACATACGCCCTCTACACCGTAAGGTAAAGATACGATAGTAATTTTGTCTTTTTTCACATCAATAATTGTTCCTTGGTGCGTAGTCCCTTCAGCGAAAGTTTCTTCAAATACATCCCACGGATTTTGCTCTAATTGTTTATGACCTAAAGCAATTCTTCTATTATCTCTGTCTAATTCTAAAACGACTACCTCTAAGCTATCACCTACTTTACAGAATTCTGATGGATGCTTGATTTTTTTAGACCATGAAAGATCTGAAATATGGATCAAACCGTCAACACCTTCTTCTAATTCAACGAATACACCAAAGTTTGTGAAGTTTCGAACAATAGCTGAGTGTTTAGATTCAACTGGGTATTTAGTTTCAATATCTGCCCATGGATCTGGCATTAATTGCTTAATACCTAATGACATTTTTCTCTCTTCTCTGTCTAAAGTTAAAACTTGTGCTTCTACTTCATCACCAACATTCAAGAAATCTTGAGCCGAACGCAAGTGTTGCGACCAAGACATTTCAGATACGTGAATTAATCCTTCAACACCTTCAGAAATTTCAACGAATGCACCGTAATCAGCTAAGATGACAACTTTTCCTTTAACCGTATCTCCTACGTTTAAGTTTTCGTCTAATTTATCCCATGGATGTGGTTGTAATTGTTTTAAACCAAGGGCAATTCTTTTCTTATTGTCATCAAAGTCAAGAATTACAACATTAATTTTTTCATCTAATGTTACAATCTCTTCTGGGTGACCAACTCTTCCCCATGATAGGTCAGTAATATGAATTAAACCATCAACACCACCTAAATCGATAAATACACCGTAAGACGTAATATTTTTAACAGTTCCTTCTAATACTTGTCCTTTTTCAAGGCCACCGATAATCACTTTTTTCTGCTCTTCTAATTCAGCTTCAATAAGTGCTTTATGCGATACAACAACGTTTTTGAATTCGTGGTTAATTTTAACAACCTTGAACTCCATGTTTTTACCAACATAAACGTCGTAGTCTCTAATTGGCTTAACATCAATTTGTGAACCTGGTAAGAATGCTTCTAATCCAAATACATCAACGATTAAACCACCTTTTGTTCTACATTTAACAAAACCAGTAATTACTTCACCAGTTTTTAATACTTCGTTTACTTTCTCCCAAGCTCTGTGTACTCTTGCAGTTCTGTGAGATAAAACTAACTGTCCGTATTTATCTTCTAAAGCTTCAACGTAAACCTCTACTGTATCACCAATTTTTAAATCAGGATTATAACGGAATTCGTTAATAGCAATTACACCTTCTGATTTGTATTGAACATTTACCACAGCTTCCTTATCAGTTAACTGGATAATTGTACCGTCTACAACAGATTTTTCGATAATTGAGTTTAATGAATTGTCATAAATGTCGTTCATTTCAGCAACTTTCGCTTCTGAATAACCGTCATTTTCGTACGCATACCAATCAAATTCAACTTCTTCAGCAGGGGTTTCTGCTACTTCTTTTGGAGTTTCTACTTTTGCATCAGTAGTTTCTTCAACTTGAGGCGCTGTATTTTCAACGTTCTCCTCTGTGTTTTTTGTTTCTTCAGCCATTTTGGCGTTTAAATTTGTATCCCAAATAAGTCGGTATTTTGAGAGTGTTAAAATTTACCGTCCGACCCCAGTTTTTCTTAAATTGGGTGCAAAGATATTACTTTTTTTTGTAAAACAGAAAGTATTGTATGGAAAGAATAGCATTCCTGGGCATATTCTTTCTTGATTATCTTAGTTTTTTGTATCGGAAATCATTTAAATGTTATAATTCCTTCCGCAAATAAGTTACGGTATCACTCTTTGTCTTTTTATCCTTACAAATGGCTTCGGGG
>JAWWDX010000088.1:0-10743 GCA_033719695.1 Putridiphycobacter sp. | reverse complement strand
TTGGTAAAGGTAAGGGAATGGCAATTGAATATGTTGAAATATGACTTTAAAATATTTGCAGATGGCTGATAATAGTTCAAAAATTTACCACACTATCCAAAGCATCATCTGCTTCTTTGTGAATAAAATTAGCTTGATAGTGTATAATTTGTTTTGTGACATCCCATTTACTTTGTTTAATTTTGTTCATATATTAAGTGTTTTAGTTTGGTCAAAATTACAAGCGAACTACATAAGAAACAAGCACTTACATTTTTGTTAGTTACTAACAATTAAATCTGATAAAATGCGCAAAACAACATCTACAAATTTTGAAAACCAATTAAAAATCAATGGAGAATGTGGTATGGCTTATACTTTAACAATAATTGGCGGCAGGTGGAAACCGAGTATTTTGTTTCAACTTTTAAACAATAAAAGGCTTCGATTTAATGAAATTAAGAAAAGATTGAGTGGAATATCAGAACGCATATTAGCATCCAAATTAAAAGAATTGGAAGAAAATGATTTAATAACCCGTATAGTATATCAGGAAATTCCACCAAGAGTTGAGTATGAACTAACTGAGAAGGGGCATACATTAGAAGAGATATTGAATACAATGTCAGCTTGGGGAGAACACAACAGGGATAAAACATAATATATTAGCCTATTTTTACTTAAATAGGAATAAAAATTAAAGATTTAATTCTGATTAATCATTTCCAAAAAGCTCTTAAGGTGTGTGAGTTTATAGGTAATGCCTCTGTTTCGGTTGATTTTGTAGAATTTGAATTTTTTGATTTTTGAGTATAGCAGTTCTTCGCCCATAAGGTCTTCCAAAATAAATGTGATTGCAGTGTGTATGTCCTTTGGGTTGATGGGTTTAACGGGGTTGCTTCGCTGAGCTCCCGGCCTTTGGCGGGCACGGCGCAATGAAGAGTCTGAGTAAATGTGGATAATAATCTTGCCGGTGCTTTTAATGTATTTTACAGGTTGAAAGTACAGGTCTGAAATTTTTATTTTAAAAGATCCAAATTCGTATGGTGTGTCGTGAGCACTGTTTTCATCTTTACTTGCCTTTTTAAGTGCTTCAAATTTCCAGTTGTCTATTCTTGGTGCGTGGTCTATTAGTTCGAATACTTTTGGGTATAGATCCTTTACTCCATAGGCAGTTATGATGAGAGTTGCCGGGCCTATATAATCACTTGCAAACTTTATTTCAAATCCGAGGCCTTTGCAGTAGTAGCTGAGGTGTTTGCTTAACCAATAGAAATGTTTATCTCTTTCTTCAATGTCTAATAAAGGGAGGATGTATAGTTTTTGTTGGTTGTCTTGGAACCAGGTCCAGAATTGGGATGGAGTCATGATTGTTAATTGTTATTTGTTTTACGAGTTCACTTCACTACGTTCGTGATGACGGTGCTTTTGTTGTTGGTTTTGGTAAATTGTGAGGCGCAAAATATTGCGCCTGTACTGTGTGATTATTTTTTTAATTTAGTCGAATTAGGTTGTTTATGAATTGAGGGAAGTGGATGAATTGAATTGCTACTCCCGGTAGTTCTGTTTTAAGATGACAGCGTATGAATTTTATGTGTTTATTAAATAGCACCTCTCCAACCATATCTTCCATTATTTGAATGCATAGTTTTTTAAATTGTTTTCTTTTGGCATAGGAGATGTCTTTAGTTGTGAAAATGTTGAGCGTGATTTTAGAATCTTTATTGGTTTTAAGTATCGGTTGGAAATAGAGTTGATTAATATGGAGTTTAAAATTTGGTGGACCCACTGTTTTTCCTTCTGATAAATCTTCTTTTTTTCTATTGTAGGTTACTACATTCCAGTTGTCTATAAGTGGTGCATTTTCTACCAAGGTTTTCGCTTCCATTTGTATATCCGGGTCGGCATTAGAGTATAGTATGAGTGTTGCCGGTGTGGTATAGTTCTCGCTGAATTTTATTTCGAATGTTATGCCGTCCCAGTAATAGTCTAAGTTGGTTTGCAGTCTATGATTGTATTCTTCCTGTTCGTTTGTTGATAGTAGTGGGAGGATGTATAGATTTTCTTGGTTTTCTTGGAACCAGGTCCAGAATTGGGATGTGTTCATGATTTGTTAAATTTTAGATTTATTTGAGTCGCAAAATATTGCGCCTGTACAGCTTATTTGATTTATGAGTTCACTTGACTACGTTCGTGATGACGGTGCTTTGAAAAAGGATTTTGCTTTTCCACTATCCTCCTTCTCCTCCTTCACATCGACTTCCAGCCTTCTGCGGGTACGCTCATGGTAATAGGTCTTTTTGTTTTTAAAATATTGCATTTGATTTGACGGGATTAGCTACGCTGAATCTTCAATTTCCCACCACCTCCTACAGTAAACTTTCGATGAACAGGTTCGTAGGGATTTAGGAGCGTTTATCTGGAGAAGAGGACGGAAACGCAATGACGTTTACCATTTCCCGGAGTCGCGACCGTACTCTTTCTCCATAACGATCTTCAATTTCCAGTGCGTTGAGGTTTGTTGTAAGATGGGTTCTTTTGTTATGTTTTGAGCTTTGACCCTGGCTGAGGTCGTAGCGTGAAATGAGGATTTCTGCTATAACATTACAGTCGTGGCCATAGAATCGACCTGTGGGTTCTGCGCCGAGGTCATCGAAACACATCGTTCTTAGAGCACTGTATTTATTGATAGTATCTGAGCCATTGGTATTATACTCTATCACTATATTTCGTATAGGAAACAATGGATATGGCCTTGTTTGTGGGTGTATATAAGGTAAAAGTTGCATTAGGGTTGTTTTCCCACAGCCCACAGGCCCCGTAAGTAGTATGCCTTTGTTCAGATCGATACCATTGGCCAGACAAGATTCTTTGTCATTTATAGTATAAATCATCAATTTGTAAATAAGGTTGTGGTCTTCCTTGTAAATCCGAAAGTGTTGACCAAAGCGTTGTTTGCCTTTGATTTCGAGGTAATCCAAAGTATTATTAAAATCGTAGATAATTTGATTGTTGTAGTATTTACCTAGGGTGAAGGTTGTGTTGTTGTCTACGATGGTAAAATATTTTTTCATAGTGTCAGAGTTTTAATTAAGATTTAACTAATAGTTTATGATGTTTCTCAATAACTTTTTTATCCCGACTATTGTCTTAATAAACATTATAAGCTCGCTTAGGCTACGGCAGGTAGCATAGTGCAATGGCTCTATTAATGAAACTTTTAGAGAGGAGCGCCATAATTTTTGTTTCTGTTGGTTTTGAGGTGATTTAAATTTTTTGTGGTTTTTACGTGTTTAAAAGATTTGAGTTCAAGGGCTTTTTGCATCCAGTTTTGGGCAGCGGCTTGCCAATCAATAATGGGTGTCTTCCCTCCTATAAGCCAGCCAGTGGCTTTGTAATGATTGTAAAACTTTTCTGCTATTGATTGTAGCTTTTTTTCCGGTAAGAGTTTTTGAAATTCGATTTTAAAAAAATTTACAACTTCTTTCTTTTTTAAGTTTATAACCTTTTCATTTAATTTATCCTGTTTTATATAAGGTACCAATGCTTGTTTCACAGCTTGTGCCTGTACCCGTTCAGAACTCGTATCAAATTTGAGCAACTTGATTTTACTTCCTTTGTAAGGGTTGTGTGAAGGCAAGTATTTAATGTAACCCCAATGATCGAGTTGTTTGAGGCACCGGTGATAGGTTGCTTTTGAGCCAATTTTGGAGAGTTTCATTATTTCTTCGCGGTTGATGTAAAAGGTTTCCGGGAACCGGTTGAGGTTTCCAAGCTGAAATAGTGAGATATACAAGCTGATGTGAGTGGTGTTTAACCTGGAGTCTTTATAAAACTTAGCGAAAATGGCATTCATTTGCTTGATGTAGTTCATTCATTATCATTTATTAACATTACAGATTTTGTTATCCTCCATCATCTTTTCAATTTCCTCCAGATCGTAGTAAATGATCCCTCCAATTTTGGTATAGCTAAGTGTTCCATTAGCCCTCAGTGTTTGCAGGGTGCTATGGCTCATTTGAAGCATTTTTTTTACTTCCCTGTTTTTAATCCACTTGGTTTTTACAGTTTTTTCTATGGCCATTAAGGATCTTAGCTCGTTGATGACATCGTCCTTGAATTGGTCGAGGTCTGCTTGGGTAATGATTGGTGTTCCCATAATTCTAAAAATTTTAACAAAACCGGGAAGATGTTTTTTCAATTATTGGTTTCGACCCGGCTTTGAGTTTGTAAAATGGTTTGACTTTCGCATTGCAAAGATGTATTGAGGTATTTTGAAAAACACGTAACTATCCCGTAGGTCTGGTTGTTTTTTAACATAATTTGGTATAAGCTGAATATTAAAGGTCAAAAAAACAATAGCCAATCACCAAAGAGGTAGTCGGAATAAAGTTGTATTGGTAGGTTTAAGAAGTACTGAAATGTAAAAGTTATTAACTTTAAAAACAATTAAGAATCTGTAAATAGCACTTTTGAGTCATGACTTTAAGTGCATTATGCTGAATGGCTAATATAAAAAAGATTACAAGCAGATAGATAACGTAAGAATTTCTACTTTACAGAGACTTGAATTGAGACCTCAACGGACATGGTTTGTTTTACCTAAAGGTTTTTTCAATTTCTTCACGGAGGTTAAAGGTCATTTCTTCGAGGAATTTTGTTGGGGTCTTTTGTCTTGTTTTAATTTCTGAATAAATTTTATAGACATCGCTAAGGTCCACATCTAGCGATTTTTCAAAAAACTTTGAGATTTTTTTAATATCCGTATTCCCATGATTTAAGACTTTACAGCTATGCAGACCATAAATCAATTCCACCAGTTCTGTTTTTGAGCCAGTCCATTGTAGGTTTGAGTGAGAATTTAAGGGTGTACCATATTTCAAGAAATTGTTAAGTGCACTGTATTTTGTTTTTAAGTATTGTAATAATTTTTTATATGCTTTTATTTTAGCCAGAAGTAAATCGTGATTGGTATAAAAACTTGGGTCGGTATGGTATGACTCATTACATATAGACCAAGATTCATTCATTGGTTTCAAGGTATAAAATAAAGAGTCAAGGCTAGTGAGGTTTAAAGATATGTACTGAACGAGTGAATCGTGTTTTTTGAAAAATTTTTTAATTTTTTGTTCTTGTCTGATTATGAATTCTTTTTTTGATGAAATGGACAATTCAGGGCTGTTGATTTCAAAAGTCCTAACTTCTTCATAAAAGATGAGGTTTGAAAGCACAGTACCTTTGTAGTCTTTAAAAAAGGATACTTCTTCATCTTGATTATCGAAGGAGTGTAAAATGGTATACTTTTTAAGTTTAGACAATTTAAGTCTGGAAAGAATGATTGCTTTATGAATTTTATCCATACATAAAAAATCATCACACTCTAACATGGCCATTTCTTTATTGAATACCTCAAGGATTGTTACATACTCTCTTTTCTTCATTTTGTACCAACTTTAATATAAACAATAAATACACTTACCTATAAATGAAAGGCTTATTAGTTTTGAAGTGTAGCAATCAACTCCATGGTAAAATTATCTTTTGCCTGTACATAGGCAAAAGTATTAAAGACCGTAGCACCCAATTTTCGTTTTTCAAAAGCAGCCGTAAGGCCAAAATCAATATTTTTATACCCTTGTTCCCCTGCCCTTTTGATTGTTTGATATAACAATATCCTGTAACTATTGATTTTGGTAACATATTCATAATCCATACCGACTAAGACAGGAACAAAGGTTGTGTTGTTGTTGTTATAACAACACATTACACCAATCAATTTTTCTTGATTGTCTTTAGGATAGATACATTGAAACTCCCAAAGGTCACTTTCATTCATAGCCCAGAACAGATTCTTGGGGTATGCAAACGTATTCAGGCCTAAGTTATTTTGTTTTACATTGAGGTAAAGTTGATATATTTGATCCAACTCGTGCTTGCAGGTTTTAGTTTTCCATTTCACTTCTACTTTTCCCAAAAAGGGTACAATATCTTTTCTAAAATGCTTTCTGGATCTTGAAGACAGTGAATTAACGAAAGTGGGTTCATTTATCCAGTTCAAGTTTTGGATTTGAGCTGTATCAGGCATTTTAATTTTTATGAACCCTTTTTTATGTAAAAAATCATTGAGTTTTGTATTTTCCATACGGAAATCCCTTAGTACAAACATTTCAACTGGAGATTTATTGTCTATGTTTTCCATAGTAGTTAGCAACATCTGGATTGCTTCTTCCCGTTTTGGGTGCTCTTCGTTTAAGAACCAATGATTACCTTCTGAAAGTAAGGATCCTGTACTCAATACTTTGTTTGACATATAATAAGGGTCTTTCCTTCTTTTAGATTCAATTTCTGTTGAAACCGATATAGGTGCCAACATGTCTTCTTTCCATAGGGCAATAGTCAAGAACGTAATAAGTACAGGGTTGCCCATTTTATCTTTAATTATGATGTAATGGAACTCCCAATTATTTTCAGAAGCTTGGTTATTAGAAAACACTTTTTCCATGAATGCCAGTCCATCCCAATCAAAGATAGAATTGTTTGCCATATGTTTATTCCATAAAGACTTTTCAACATCTGTAATTGAATTGAAGTGTTGCAATATTAAGTCTTGAGTGGGGATTTTATCTATTTTTGTTTTTAATTCCGGTAACTTAAATAGTTTACGTACCCTATTGAGATTTGTTTGAGTATCTTCCAGGGCTTTGGGGTAATGATAATTCATTGCTTCGACAAGAGCTGTTATTTCTCTCAATTGGTTGTGTCTTGAGATTGTAATTCTCACACCCGTATTCTTTACGGGCACTGCAGGAAAAAGTCCTAGATTTACAAAAAACCCTTCATCAAACAGACGTTTCACAAAGTTGTATCCAGTTTCCGGAACACCTGTCCCTACAAAAAAAACAGGGCTAAAATTCAGGTCCACCAACGGAAGGTTGGATTTCATCAATAACGAATTGAAGTGTTGGATTCTAACCTCAAGGTCTTTTTGCATTTCGTATATTTCATCAGAGAGATGGATATCTGCCGAAGCAATGGCGGCAGCAACAGAAGCTGGATCCAATTGCGCAGAGAATGTAAGAGGACCCCCAAAATTTTTAATTTTATCCCTTAGTTTCAAATTAGAACAAGCGAGCACAGCCCCTCCAGCGCCAAAGGATTTACTAAGAGTACCAAATAATAAACAGTTTTCCGGAAGTGTTCCTAACTTGCTGGTAACATACCCGGTGCCATTTTTTCCAATCCAACTCATTCCATGAACGTCATCGAAGTACAGGTGCAGTTTGGGGTATTCTTTACATAACTTCATTAAATCACCCACAGGTGCAAAATCACCGAACATGGAATAGACTCCATCAGCCATGTACCAAATTTTATTACATGTTTTACTAAGCTCCCTGATTTTAGACTCCAGCATTTCCAAATTATTATGCCTGATCATTTCCACTTTTACACCTTTCGATTTTACCAATTGGACTGCATTCTGCACACTCCAATGCACTTGATGGTCTAGAATGACTCCATCATCATCTTCAACAGCAGAAGGGATGACAGCCAAATGACCCAGAGTACTGTTTTTAGTGATGATAATTGGTGTATTATACATTTGGGTTATCTTCTCTTCCAGTTCTGCGTATAATGGATGAGAAATATACGTTTTAGACAATGGGAACTGAGTCCCGTAATTTTCAATAGCTTTAATCGCAGCTTCTTTTAACCTTTGATCCTGCTCCAAGCCTAGGTAACCGGTTGTACCAAAATGAAAAAGGCTTTTGCCATTAATTTTAATTAGTCTTCCAGAAAATTTTTTGTCTTCTGCATAGAGATGTACAATGTTTTGACGACGGGCATTGTTAATTACTTCGTTTACCGTATTGATAAAGTTGTTATGTTTGATTTTAGCCATGATTTAACGTATTGGTTAATTGCTTTTTATAGTTAAAAAAATTAATATTCTGTATCAATGAGAATAGATTCATGTGTTAAAAAAGAGTCTTTTTTTTGCGAAGGTGCTTTTTAAAGCTATTAAATATTTTAAATGAAATTCTAAGAAAATTAATTAACCATTTAAAAAAATTCTTTTGAGAAAGATTTTTTTCCTTTTGAGTAAACTTTTTGTCAAACTATCTATAGTAAATCAAGTCAAAACATATTATTTCATATAGAATTCTTTGTTTTTTTTTTAATTTAGTGATTAAAGAAGAGAAAAATACGATTTACCATGATTCTTCCAAATCAAGGAAAATATTCTGATTACTGGATTTTTGAAGGCATTTTATTTTTTGTATATCACGAGATACCATTTTTAGACCTTAAGATTGCAAAAGCAGTTTTAAAAGAGCGTTTGGAATTTCAAGACGGCATGAGTTTTCCAATATTATGTGAAACCAAAGGAATACAAGACGCCAGTAAGTCGGCGCGCGATTTTCTTGCCCTAGAGGGTTCTATACTCGCAAACGCAGTTGCCATAGTTGAAAAAAGGATAGTTGCCCAAAGTATGATACAATTATATTTAAGACGCAACCAACCCTTAATCCCCACGGAAGTTTTTAACAATAGTCTTGAGGCCCAAAAGTTTCTATACCATTTTTTAAACAGTAGTCTATGAAAAGAATGATCGATATTCACCGACTGAACAGTATAAAAGAGTTATTGTTAGCAATTGCTGAAGGCAATCTGTCCTACCAAATTGATCGCTCACAAGAAGAAGATCAATTAGAGTCCATTGTTGTTCTTTTAAATTGGTTAACAGTAGAGCTACAAGCATCTTTATTATATTTTAGTACTTTTAATCCTAAGGGTAGTCAAAGTAAAACCATCACTATTTTATTTACTTTAGACCATCATTATAAAGTAACAAACCTAAATGATGATGCTTTAACATTATTGAACTTAGATAGAAATCGGGTTATTGGCAAGTCATTTTCACATTTTTTAAACAATCAATCTACTATAAGATGGAATGAAATCATTCAAGAAATTGAAGCAAAAAGCTATTATAGTACCAATGAAACTTTATATTTTAATTGTGGGCCATATTTAAGAAAAAAGTATCCATGTACAATACAGTCTGTTGACGCCAATAATTTAAAACAGCCGATCATTGTCATTACAAGCTTTGAATTTGTGCCACAAAAAAAACTCATTGAAGATGAGGTAAAATCAAGAAAAATTCAAGCAGTAATAGATGGACATATTCCTTCGAATCAACAGAACACACAAACCAGAACCGATACCCTGCCCAAACGCAAACCCAAAATGATGTTAAGCGACAGGGATGTAAAAATTGCTCAGGACATACGTGATTATATCTTAAAAGAATTAGAGTATCCGATGCTTAGTATTAGTGAATTAGCCAGAAAATTCAATACTAATGAGTCAAAAGTCAAAAAAGCCTTTACTCAGTTACACAATATCAGTATCTTTAGGTTTTATACCGAGGAAAGACTTAAGCGTGCATCACATTTACTTGAGACATGCCGACTACCAATATATAAAATAGCAAAAAAATCAGGTTTTAAAAACATCAGTCATTTTGCTACAGCTTTTAAAAAATATTATACAGTAAGCCCATCCGTATATAGAAAGTTATATAATAAAGATTTCAAATAATTTGATAAGTGACTGAAGATCATAGAAAATACTTCTTTTAAGAAAACAAATAATCCCTTAGAAAAAACATTTCTTCCCGAACTTTATCCCATATAAAAAGTATCGTTATGGGATTTCAATTTACATCGTTAAAAAAGATTCTTCTGGAGGTTCTCGTACTTCTTTTTATACTGTTGTTCGTTTATGCCAGTATCAGCAAACTCTTGGAATTTAATGATTTTCAAACCCAATTGGGTCAATCACCCTTATTAGGGGCTTTTGCAATACCTATTTCTTATGCTGTGATTGGGATCGAGCTAGTCACTTCTTTATTGTTAGCTTTTGAAAAAACAAGAAAATGGGGACTGTATCTGTTTTTTCTGCTTATGGTCATGTTTACCACCTATATCATCATCATATTGAATTATACATCCTTCACCCCTTGCTCCTGTGGTGGGGTTCTAGAATCACTGGGTTGGACGGAACATTTAATTTTTAATATCGTATGCATCCTACTTGCCATAGGAGCTATCTATTTCATACATGTAAAATTCTCTAAACAAAAACTCATGGGACTCTTAAGTCTATCTGCTTTAGGTATTATCCTGGTAATTGGTTTGTTCCTCTCCTCTGAGCAAGAAATCAAACGCAATAATGCCTTCCAAAGAAAATATAGCCCTCATGGTTTGGAGGAGATAGGAAATTTTCCCTTAGAATCCAATTCGTTTTATATTGCAGGTATTGCTAACAACCTCATCTATTTAGGCAACTATTTTGCCCCACTTTACTTAAAAGCAATTGATTTCCAATTAAAAACATCCAAGGAAATCAAGATTGAGATTGAAAATTACCAATTGCCATACAAAAGAGTGAGGATACAAGTAACCCCTCCTTATTTTTTTGTTGGGGATGGCACTGTCCCAATTCTATTCAAAGGCAACACGACTGACTGGAAAGCAGAAACATTTTCCAAGGACGATGCTTATTTTTATCAATTTACTTTATTGGACAGTACCTCATTGGCCATTTCTACAACAAGCACCATTACCAACACCAATGCTTTAGGGCTTCTAAAATCAGTTAAAGACAGCATTAAACTAAATCTAAACACACAGGTATTAAAACAACAACAAAATGGAACCTTTGATACCGATGGTTTATTGCTTTATAACCACG
>JAWWDX010000087.1:0-10852 GCA_033719695.1 Putridiphycobacter sp. | reverse complement strand
TCTTCAATTTTGAAAGCGCATAAGAAAGCCAATGTGGTTGGTGTTAGCTACAATGTAGTAAATGTAGCTGGTGAAGCTGGTGATGCTTCGCCTTCTACGCCAATAGGCGTAAACCTACCAAATTCAAATTGGATCCGAGCAAATCATGGTTCTAAATCTGTTAGTCTTGGAAACATAGTGGAATCGTATGAAGCTGCTGGTGGAGAAGGTATTCTTGAAGAATTTGCCCATGATCAAGAGGAGATTGATCGTGCGAAAGCACATGGGAAATTGGCGTCTAAATTACACACTGCTATGCACGAGGTAATTGGACATGCTTCTGGTAAAATAAATCCGGGTATTGGCACACCAAAAGAAACCCTTAAAAACTACTCCTCTACGCTTGAAGAAGCTAGAGCAGACCTTGTGGCTTTGTATTTTTTGATGGATTCAAAATTGGTAGACCTTGGCTTAATGGAGTCGTTAGAAGTAGGTATGGCTGAGTACGACGCCTATATTCGAAACGGTTTATTAACCCAACTTAGAAGATTAGAACCAGGCGCCGTATTAGAGGAAGCACACATGAGAAACCGTCAAATTGTAGCCGCTTGGGCATTTGAAAAAGGACAAGCTCACAATGTCATTTCCAAAGTAACTAAAGCTGGCAAAACTTACTTTGAAATTAATGACTATCAAGCATTAAAATCTATATTTGGCGATTTACTTAGAGAAATCCAGCGCATTAAGTCTGAAGGCGATTATGAAGCTGGTAAAGCCCTTGTTGAAAACTATGGCGTACAAGTTGATCGTGACATTCACCAAGAAGTGTTAGAACGCAGCGAAGTCCTAAATATTCCGCCGTATAATGGTTTTGTGAATCCTGTTTTAGAGGCCATAAAAAACGATAATGGAGAGATTACTGAAATCAGAATCAGTCAACCAGCTGACTTCCAGTCTCAAATGCTATTTTACGCTAGCAGATACGGATTTCTAAGTACGCTCAAAGAATAAAATTGATAAATAGCAGTTTTTTTTCTGCCATTTCAACCGTTTTTTTACGATAAATACAAGATATTTGTACAAAATTTTAAAAAGCCTTTATGTATTAAAGGCTTTTTTTACAGATATTTTTATGACTTTCTTATACAAACTGTTTCTAACATTCACATTACTAGCACTTTCAGTATTCTCGCAAGCACAATCATACCAAACAGTGAGGGGAACTATTACTGAAATATTTACTGAAACCCCGATAGAAGGCGTTGAAATCAACATCTTAAAAAATGGTGTCAGTGTGAAAAAAACGTTTTCTGATAATGCTGGAAATTTTAAAATTCAAGATGTAGAGCTTGGGACTTATGACGTGTTATTCAAACATATCAATTATGAATCTTTTATCAGTCCGGGCGTTGAAATTTCGGTCAGTAAGGAAATTGTTTTTGATGTTAACATGGAATTAGCCACTAGGTCATTAAATGAAATAGAAGTCACGCCGCCCAAACTAAGGGGTAAACCTGTGAATGAAATGGCAACAACCAGTAGTTTTACCATCCAAGCTGATGATGCAAAACGGATAGCAGGTGGTTTAGACGATCCTATTAGAGTTGCGGGTACATTGCCTGGGGTTACATCAGCAACTGGTTTCTCCGAGAATTTTATAAGCATTAGAGGTAATTCCCCAAGAGCTTTGAAATATATGATGGAGGGAATTGAATTACCAAATCCAACCCATTTTTCACGGATTGGTAGTGCTGGCGGAACCTTCACTATTTTTAGTTTGCAATTGCTCGATCAGAGTGACTTCTATACGGGCGCCTTTTCAGCGCAATATGGGAATGCACTAGGCGGTGTGTTTGATGCTAGGTTTAGAAAAGGAAATTCGCAAAAATATGAACACGTCATCCAAGCAGGGGTTCTTGGTTTAGATATTGCCTCAGAAGGACCGCTTTCTGACGCCAAGAAAGCTTCCTATGCCTTTAACTACCGATTTGGTCTCGTTGGTTTGGCGAGATTAATTGGTTACCCAACACAGCCTATCTATCAAGATTTTTCTTTTACCTTAAATTTTCCGTTGGCACATAGAAGTAATTTGAAATTATTTGCAATTGGAGGGACTAGTTTAAGAGACAGATCAGCCATAAAGGATTCAAGTGTTTGGGAAGAGAGCATTGACCGCACCAATTTGATACTCAAAAGTGAAATGGGAACCATTGGTGGTGTTTTTAAACATTTTATAGCAGACGAAACTGTTTTTAAAGCAACGGCAGCAATCAGTTATACTAATCAAATAGACAATAAGCAGTATGTAACAGATAACTACAGTACCATTGATCAACGCACAAATGAATATCAATCCTTACCCATTTCATTTGCTGCTTCACTGAAGCATAAGTTTAACAAACGCCATTATCATATATCTGGCGTCAACTATACCAATACCTTTCACGATTGGCGATCTTCACGATATTATTTTAATACCCAAACTTTTGTAACACCTTTCAACGGTTCTGGGGTCAGCAATGAATTCCAAGCCTATTCGTTATCAAAATACATGTTGTCAAATCATTGGTCGATAAATGCAGGTCTACACTATACCTATTACGACGTCAATAAAGGGCAAGCAGTAGAACCGCGTGTGAGTATTGATTACAAAATTAATGACAAACACAGTCTTAGTGCGAGCTACGGCTTACATTCACAAATAGAACATTTCGCAACATATTGGTTTACAGATAAAACTAGTGACAACAATCTGCATCCAAATAAAAACTTGGAATTTGCTAAATCTAACCACTACGTATTAGGATATAAAGGTAAAGTATGGACTAATCACAGTTTAAGAATTGAAGCTTACTACCAAGAATTATACAATGTGCCGGTTGACCCTACAGGTACCTTTTCAATGATTAACCTATCAGAACTACAAAACATCAGAACATTAGACAATTCGGGCACAGGCGAGAATTATGGGCTTGACCTAGGATTTGAAAGGTACACTGAAAATGGCTTGTATTACATTATTAACGGCTCTGTGTTCCGATCATACTACACGGCTGGAGACGGCGTAAAACGCTCAACGGCCTTTGACAATCGGTACAATATTAAATTGCTTTTGGGTAAAGAATATAAATTAAAAGAAAGGGGCGGGAAATACAAAGCATTTGCATGGAATACAAACCTAGCAGCTTTGGGTGGTCAGCCATACACACCTGTTAACTTAATAGAATCAGAAATAGAACAAGAAACCGTCTATGATGAAGCAAATGCGTTTTCACAGCGAGATGATCAATTGATTATTTTAGATTTTACCTTTAGTTACAAAATTAATTCAACAAAAAGAAGAACCGTTTGGGCGCTTCAAATAAAAAACTTGTTTTCGAATGGCAACGCGATTTATAGAGAATATGATACCGTAACAAAAGAAGAAGTTACTGTGCCTTCATCAAGTATTTTTCCGGTTTTGAGCTACAGATTAGAATTTTAAATTACAGAATTAGATATAATTTTCGACTTAATTGTGAGAAAAAGCAAAATATTTCACTTATAAATCAAGCTTTTAACTTCTATTTTAAGCCATTTGTACAATTTCTGTTTTTGGCATTATAATTAAACGTACCTTTGTATCAATATTTTAAATTATAATAATGAATAAAGGTACAGTAAAGTTTTTCAATGAATCTAAAGGATTTGGATTTATCACTGAAGAGGGAACAAACAAAGAGCACTTTGTGCACATCTCTGGATTAATCGACGAGATTCGTGAAAACGACCAAGTAGAATTCGAACTACAAGAAGGAAAAAAAGGTTTGAATGCAGTAAATGTAAAAGTAATTTAATAGATTATATTTTTCAACTTTTTAAAAAGGTCTGTTGTTTCAACAGACCTTTTTTATTGCCCCAAACTTTTTTATGATTCAATTGTGGCCCTATGCGGGCGTAAAGTATCTCTAATTACCTTTACATTGTCTTCAGCTGAAATAACGTAAGCCATACAATGCATGTCACTCATGTTTTCTACCGCCATTGCTGCAAATTCGATTGCATTTAAAGTGAAGAATGTATTTAAATGTTTCACATGGTGTTTGGCTGTTTCAACAGCATCTACCCCATAAAAATCCCAAATAAATTTAATCTGACGATTAGGCATCATTAATTATTGATTTTTGTTTTCTAGTTAAAATGAAAAATGTTAGGAATAAAACAATAAAATAGATCCATAAAAAGCTGTATGAATATGAATTGTTTGGAATATAGCGTTGGAAAACAAATGTAAGAATACTTGAAAAGACCCCAAGCAACGAGTAAATATAGAAAACTGATACTTCTGAAAATCCTTTATACACTAAATGATGCGTGGTATGGTCTTTTCCGCCCACTAGCGGTGATTGTTTTCTGAGTAACCTGTTGATACTGACAATTGCTGTATCCATTAACGGCACACTAAATGCTGTAATAACTAATGAAATATTTGCAAAAGCAGACATTGTTTGCTCATTTACATCATTATTCCATAAATATTTTATCGAAAAGTAAGCTAAAAACACACCTAAAAACTGACTGCCAGTATCGCCCATAAACATTTTAGCTGGCGGGTGGTTAAAGGCCAAAAAGCCAAATAACGTCCCTATTGATGTTATCAGTAAAAAGATATCGATATTATTACTGATTGTAAACGGCACTAAAATAAAAATGATACCTGTAATAATGGATATGGATGTTATTGTTGTGATGCCATCCATATTATCAAGCATATTAATTGAATTCATAATACCTACTATCCATAAAATAGTTAGTGCATAATTTGCCAATTCACTATCAAAAATGGAGATGGCGTTATTTGTTTTTATCAAAATAAGACCACATGCAATTTGCAATAGGAGTTTTATGACAGGTTTGGTATCGTATGCATCATCTGACAAGCCAAGCAGGAAGGCAACCGACACGGCATAAAACAATCCCAATAAACTTTGATTTTTAAAGACGTCTTCCTGTCCATAGAAAATGGCATAGAACATAAAACCCGCTAAGAATATGATATAAAAACTAATGCCACCTAATGATGGCTTTGAAGTTAAGCTCCATCTTATGGTGACGTCATTCTTATTGCGTATGCCTAATGTATGAGCAAATTTCAACATAAATCGATTGATAATAATCGACAGTACAAATGCACCACCGCCGATCATAAGTAGGTTTAAAATTGAAAAAATACTATCTCTCATGCTTAGAATGGACTCGTAAAATCTTTAAAATTGGGTGCCAATACATCCTTTTCAGATACGATAGGCTCAAGAATTAAGCCTTTAAATCCAAATGACGGATCGTCCCATTTAATTGCGCCTTCACTAGCTTTATGGTAATAATTTGTGCACTTATATTGAAAAATAGTATCTTCTTCAAGCGTGCAAAAACCATGCGCAAAACCAGGAGGCACCCATAAAAATGCCGCTTCATGCCCTGTCAATTTCACTTGTAAGCTCTTACCGTAAGTCTTAGAATTTTTTCGAATGTCAACCATCAAGTCAATAACCGCCCCTTGTACAACACTAACAAGCTTGCCTTGCGCGTTAGGAGGCTTCTGAAAGTGAAGTCCACGAACTGTATTTTTTTGTGACATTGATTGGTTATCTTGTACAAAATCATATGGCTGACCTACAACATCAGTGAACGTATTATAATTAAATGCTTCAAAAAAGTAGCCGCGTTCATCTCTAAATACTTTTGGTTTAAAAAGTATGACACCATCAATGTTGAATCTTTCTATTTCCATATTTTCCACCACCTTGTCTTTTCACTCTCTTCTTCTACATAATAGCCTCCGTAACTGTAGCCATAACTGCTATTATTCTGTTCCACATCATTAAAAATCACGTATAATTCTCTTAATCTATTCTCTAATACAAGTTTATTGACTTGCTGCATCACGGCCCTTTTTGTGTAGTTTGCTCTCACAATATAAATTGGACAATCTGAATTATTCATCACATTGACTCCGTCCGATACAATTCCAACCGGTGGATTATCAATGATAATAATATCAAAAATATTTCGCAATTCTGAAATAACTGTATCTAGGACACCATTCAAAATTAGTTCTGAAGGATTTGGAGGTATTGGGCCTGCCGTTATATAACTTAAATTCTCAATATCCTCAGATTGATGGATGCAATCTTGCCATTTGGTTCTACCAGATAAAATTGAACTCATTCCTTCGAGGTTTTCTACTTTTAGACCCATATGAATTTTTGGCTTCCGTAAATCGAGGTCAAGAATCACAACTTTTTTATCTGACATGGTATAAATACCAGCCAAATTAAGCGACACAAAAGTTTTTCCTTCACCTGAAATGGAAGAAGAAATGGAAATAACATTTGACCGTTCACTATCTAAGATGAACTGAAGATTCGAACGAATGTGCCGGTAATTTTCGGCCAAAGATGACTTAGGTTGAATGTGCACCATTAATTGCGAGTTATCGGCTTTCATTTTTACCCTAGGTATAGAGCCAAGAAAGCCAATTTTTGAAGGCAATAAGCTTCTCAATTCATTTTCATTATGAATCACATTGAAGGTTATATATTTTATACCAATGAGCAAAAAACACAATAATAATGATATGGCAAACACACTCAAATAGACCAGTTTTTTATTGGGAGAAGTTAGGATAGGATGTGTTGGTGATTGCAAAACATTATTGTCTACAATATAACCAGCCTTAGAAATTTGATATTCCGTTCGCTTTTCTATTAGTAATGAGTAGTATTTTTCGTTTAGGTTAAACTTACGTCTTAACCCAGCTAATTCCATTTCTTTTGCAGGTACACCATACAATTGCCCCTCTAGAATTTGTAACCGCTTTTTCAAGCCCTCTTTTCGGCTGCTTACTTGCAATTTAACCGACTTTAAAGTCTGAATTATAGTTTCTACCTGCGCATCAATATTCGTGTTCAAATTTCTTAATATTTCATTTTCGTCTGTAAATTGATAAGAAGCGTCTTCTTTGGCTTCCAATAATTTGTACAACTTATCTAACTGACCTTGCAATAGGGCTTGAAATCTTGTCCCCACTAAAGATGGAATTAAATTGTATAAGCTTGCTCTATCTTTTGAACTCACCCCTTGGTTCAGGCCATTTATCAATTCCGACTCTATATCTGCAGCTAACATCTGACCACGTAATTCATCTATTTGATTGATTAAATTTTCCTTGTACAATTCAGGATTATTATTTTTTGACAAATTGGTAAAACTCTGCAAATCGCCTTCTGAGTACTTTAAGTTTGCGTAAACAGTATCAAGCTGTTCATCAATAAACTTTAATATATTTTCGGAACTTTTACTTTTCTTTTCAAGGTCGTATTCAAAAAAAGTTTCAATTAACTCCTCCACCAATTGTTGGGCTAAATAGCGATTATTACTTTTGAACGACACTTGAATGGTTTTGGCATCATAATTTAATATACTGACATTGACGTTATTAATTAAACTCTGGGTCAATAACTTATAATTATTGATCTTAAAATACAATTGATCACTTTCGATATCTTCGAGGAATTTTGTTTCGGAATCAATTTTAAAAACTAATTTAAAATCATCATTATCAATAACTTCATTATCCTTTACAGGAATACGTATTGTTTTACCTGCATTAGTGTATTCAATACTAACCACTTCCCCTATTCGATTTACAAATATCGGTGTATTCACTAATGTGGAATCTTTCAATTCTAAGAAGGTTACATGGTAGGGTGATTGCGTAAACTTTTCTTCAGTTAATACTTGTCCTTGACTAAAATAGCTGACCTTTAGATTTAAATTCATCAACACTTTTTCCAGTAAAAAAGGTGATTTCAATAACTCAACATCTGCAGACAAATTATTTTCTTGGTCTAGATTATCAAAATTCAAGAGCCGTTGACCTTCATCCTTGAGCGTTCGTTGAATTATAGCTTTTGACTCAAAAATTGGCTTTGTATACCGCAAATATAGGCCTGCACTAAGAAAACCAATCAGTACGATAATTAATAACCATCCATAATTTTTTTGCAGTACCGCTCTAAAAATGTCAAAGTCTAATTCTCTGTTGAAAGCAGGCGTATTAATTGATTTGTCAGACTTTTCAGGTACCATATAATTTATAATCTACTGATTGCAAAAATAATGGCAAAGGTGCTACTTAATATAGAGAAAATAGGTGCAATTTCAACAAAGACCTCTCGGCCCAATTGCGGTGCTGGCTCAATGTATATATAATCGCCATTCTGCACTACAACATCAACATGACTTAGGCCATCAATTGTCGACAAGTCGATTAAAAAAACTTTTCTTTCACCTTCTACCTCTCTAATTAGCTTAATTCGTCTTGCTTTCCCTCTGTCCGATATACCTCCAGCCAGAGCAATTGCTTCTATGAGTGTGGTATTATTATTCATCAAATTTACAACTTGAGCATCCCCACCATTCCCAGGAAAGACAAGGACTCGTTTGTTAGTGACTGTGATTTGAATAAACGGATCTACATAATAATTCTTGTAAGCTTCTTGTAAAAATCGTTCCGCTTCGCGAATGGTTTTGCCAACCAAATTAACCTGATTAATATAAGGTAGCTTTACCAAGGAGTCTGCGTTAATAACGTATTGAATTGCGCTGACAGAATTCATCTGATTACCTACCATACCGCCACCTTCGTTTGTCCCTGCTGCAATATCTAATATACGAATCCCGTTATTGGTTTGGAATCTAAATTGGATAATATCATCTACCTTTATGATATACTCTTCATTATTCAATTTTGAACGTAAGGAATCTAACGGCTCATATTCATAATCCTTTGGTGTTTTTAGCATTAAGTCGCTGTTTACATTACAACTTCCGACTAAAAAAACTAATGCAATAAAGGGGATTAACTTTGAAATTTTTTGTAGTGTCATCTCAGGGCTTTAACAAGTTCAAATATAATTGTTCTATATTAAAACAAAGGGTTTTATAATGAAATTTTTCTCGCACAAAATTGTAACCGGCTGCTTTTATTTCCGCCAATTTCGAGGGATTTTCGATAAGTGTTAACAATTTAGACACATACTCATCTGTTTCTAAACCATCTACTACATAGCCAGTCACCCCATGATGAACAATATCTTCAACCCCTCCAACATTTGTACTCACTACTGCCACGTTTGCCGCCTGCGCCTCAATGAGCGAGACGGGTGTTCCTTCATTGAATGACGTTAAACATACAATGTCTAACCTAGCTAGTGGTACAGCTACATTTTGGATCCACGAAGTGAATGAGATTTTTTGTTCTGGAAATTTAGTTGCTATTGTAGCAATTTTATTTTCAATACTTTCTCTTAACTCTCCGTCTCCAATCACAAATACATGTATTCGTTTGTTTGTTTGTGTAAAAACCTGATTAATAACATCTAAAAAAAGATCGTGATTTTTAACGGCTGTTAACCTACCAATGATACCAATACAAATAGCATCCTCAGCAATTTGATAATCATTCACAAATTCTTGTCTGTATGCCGTTTTATGTGCCTGAAATCTGTCTAAATCAAACCCCAAATTGACAACTTCGACTTTATCTGCTGTTGCAATCCTATGGTCAACCACTAGTTCTTGTTTTTGTTTTTTAGATATGGCAATTATTTTGGTTGACCGCTTTGCTAAATACCTCTCAACTGCCTTATAAAGAGTTGTTTTCAACTTTCCAAAATACGAGTGAAAAACGTGTCCGTGGAAGGTATGAATAATAATAGGAACCTTGGCATGATATGCCGCTAAGCGACCAACAGCTCCGGCCTTTGAGGCATGTGTATGGACAATATCAGGTTTATAGGTTTTAATGATACTTTTTATAGCTTTATAAGCTTTTATGTCAATCTTCAAACTAACGGCTCTCTGCAATTCAGGAATAATATCTGGTTTTAAACCGTGTTGATGTGGAATGTATAATGCATTGCCCTCTGCTTCTTCAGCTGCCCCGCCTATCAGTTTTGTCTCAAAATCAGAAGATAAATAGGCACTTAAGTATGTGACATTATATGTCGGCCCACCTAAATTGAATCGGTTAATAATCCGTAAGACTTTTATTGGCTGCTCTCTTTCCATATATTTCTATACCACCAATTCTGAAAAATTATCAAGGTCCACACAAGGTAAATTCTATCGCCAAAATTGGGTTTTGTAAAATTGTTTCTAAGCTCGCAAATGTAGGCATAATTAAAAATCCCTTGCTGATTGATAAATTCTTCGGAAAAGATTCTGGAATTAAAAATATCAGCCATATCATCTTTTAACCAATCAAGAATGGGTATTTCAAAGCCTTTTTTCTTCCTACTATAAATGCTAGGTGGTAACTCATCTTTAAAGGCGTCGATTAAAATTTGTTTGCGACCGTTCTTATTTACCTTGTAACTAGCAGGCAAACTATTTACATAGTCAACTAATTCATGATCTAAAAAAGGTGTTCTAACTTCAAGGCCATGAGCCATTGACATGCGATCGACTTTGGTTAACATATCGTTTGGCAACACAAAAGTTTGATCTGCTTGAAAAACAGAATTTAGATCTTCTGAAATTTCAAATATCAACTTGGGTTCAATAGTCGAGTTTCTCAGAAGTTTTACTTTGTCTGTATGGTCAATAAAGGTGAGCCAATTCCAATACCGACTGATTAGTGGTAAACCTGCTCCTTTCGCAAATTTTTGGAATTTTCGATTTAAGTCAGACCATTTACTATGACGTCCTTTTGGTAAAAGTGCAAAAACTTTACTTGTCGTTTTGATGCTCTGTTTTTTAAATGCAGAGAGTGCTCTCAGTTTGAATTCAGCCTCGTGTTTTCGATACCCTCCAAATAATTCATCTGCAC
>JAWWDX010000086.1:0-10859 GCA_033719695.1 Putridiphycobacter sp. | reverse complement strand
CCAATTCCGGAACCAGATTTCTACTTATCACCTGAGGAAGCTACTATTTTTCAACCGACTTTTGAAATTGTAAATTTAACAGACGGCGCTAACAACAATTACACATGGTTTATGCCAGGAGGTGAGCCCACAACATCAAACGCACAAAACCCAACGGTTGTTTATCCTGAGGGTGAAGCTAGCAACTACCCTATTCAACTAACTGTAGTAAGTCCGCAAGGATGTAGAGACTCCGTCACAAACTTTGCAAAGGTGGTAAACGACATTGTAATTTATGCTCCTAATTCATTTACGCCAAATGATGACGCATACAACGACAATTGGCGTATTTATATAGCTGGAATTGACGTATATGAATTTCACCTAAGAATTTACAATCGTTGGGGAGAAATTGTTTTTGAATCATTTGATCCAGAAGCGACATGGGATGGCAGATTAGTCAGCGGTAGATTGGTTGACCCCGGTACGTATGTATGGTTGATTGAGGCAAAAGATATATCTTCAAGTGAGACAATAGACTTCAGAGGAACTGTCAATGTATTTAAATAGGTTACTAAATGATGACAATAAAAAAGGCTTTTCTTTTGAAAAGCCTTTTTTATTGTTTCTAGTCAGGAAATATTTTTCCTGGATTTAGAAGTCCCTTCGGATCGAAAATATTCTTGATTTGTTGCATGAGTTTTAATTGAACACCATTGAATGGAATTGTCATGTAATTCTTTTGCACATACCCAATACCGTGCTCACCTGATATTGTTCCGCCAAGTTTTACCGTTAAATTAAAAATGTCTTCAATGGCTTTTGTTAACGTTTCATTCCAAAACTGGTCAGACAAATTACCTTTGATAATATTAATATGTAAATTACCATCACCTGCATGGCCGTAACAAACAGATTTAAAACCATATTTAGCACCTATTGCTTTTACACCTAACAAAAGTTCGGGTAAATAATAGCGAGGTACCACCGTATCTTCTTCTTTGTATACAGATTGTGATTTAACAGCCTCACCTACTTTTCTCCTAATTTGCCACAATTTATCTTTTTGCGATTGGTCTTCGGCGAATAACACTTCACCACATTCAAATCCCTCAACAACTGTTAGTATTTGTTCTAGGTCAGACATTAGAACCGATTCATTGTTACCGTCTACTTCTATAAGCAAATGCGCGGCAACAGTAGGTTCAATATTAATTTGGCTTTCTCCCATAAAAGCAATAGTCCAATCAATGGCGTCTCTTTCCATAAATTCTAAACCACTTGGTGTAATTCCGGCTTTAAAAATTGCTGCCACTGCCTTTGTAGCATTCTCTAATTTGTTAAATGGAACTAAAAGTAGTCGATCGTATTTTGGCAATGGGATTAGTTTGAGCACCGCTTTTGTTACAATTCCCAATGTTCCTTCTGAGCCCACAATTAATTGTGTAAGGTTGTATCCGGTGGCGTTTTTTAAAACATTAGCGCCCGTCCAAATAACAGTACCGTCAGCTAAAACCACTTCTAAATTGAGAACATAGTCTTTAGTGACACCGTACTTAACAGCTTTCGGACCGCCAGCATTCTCAGCAATATTACCTCCTATAAAACAGGACCCTTTACTTGATGGATCTGGCGGATAAAACAGACCTAATTTAGCTACCGTTTCTTGAAGTTCTTGCACTATAACACCAGGTTGTACAGTTACTTGCAAATTATCAGTATCAATTTCAAGAATTGTATTGAGCTTTTCAAGTGACAGAGCCACCCCTCCAAATATGGGCAGTGCTCCCCCACTCAGCCCCGTTCGGGCACCTTGCGGTGTCATGGGAATATTGAAATCAAAACAAAGCTTTGCAATATTTGCAACTTGCTCGGTTGTTTCAGGCTTGAGTACCAATTCTGGTAAAAAACTTAAATCTTCAGTTTCGTCATGACTGTAAGCTGCTAATACTTCTTTTTGAGCAAGGATTTGTGCCTCAGGTAAAACTAGTTTCAGTGCTTCTATAAAACGCTCAGTGATTTTCTGATACTTTGACATATAAAAAAAGGCCTTTCAAAAAGACCTTTAGAATTAAATTATTAATGTTTAAGCTTGCTGTGATCCTTCACTAGTCATAGCCTTACTACTTGCCTCTTTTACAGTTTCGTAAATATTTAGCACTTTATCAAGTTGTGAAATTTGAATCATTTTTGCCACATTTGGCTGTAATCCAGTGAGCGCGAATGTTCCTCCTGAATCTTTACAAAGCCGATTGCCAATTAAAATGGCACTCAACCCAGAAGAATCGCAATATTTAGTATGCTGTAAATTTAGTATTATAGAATTCACTGAATTTTTATTCAGAAGCACAAATTCACTTTTTAATTCTGCAGAATTTGAGGAATCTAATTTTTCAACCTCAGAGTTTACAACAGTATAATTATCACTTGATTCTTTCTTAAAATTCATAGTTTCAATGCTAGTTCTATATCCAAATTTATTAATTTTTTTTAAATACAATCTCCTCAAAACTTATTATTAATTATTTTATCTTCGCCAAAAAAACAAAGCGTGACAAATATCCTTCCCTTTAAAGCAATCAGACCCGTAAGAGACAAAGCACAACTTGTGGCTTCAAGACCCTACTATGCCTATTCCAAAAGAATGTTAGAGGCTAAGCTTAAAGGTAACCCGTATACTTTTATTCATATTATTAATCCCGAGTTCCATAAAAAAGATCGAACAAAACCAAATTCAGTTGGCAGATTTGTTAAGGTAAGGGAGCGATTTAATGAGTTCTTTAATCAAGGTATATTTATTCAAGAAGACACAGAATCATTTTATATCTACCGTCAAACTACTGAAACGCATGAGTTTTTAGGATATATTGGCGGAGCCGATTTAACAGAATACGAAACAGGGAAGATTAAAAAGCACGAGGAAACCATTACCAAAAGGGAAAAAACATTTTCTAAATATTTAGATACTGTTCGATTTAATGCCGAACCTGTATTGCTATTTCACAAAAACCAAGCCGATTTAGACACTATTTTATTAAATGTGACACAGACTCGGCCTGAATATGAATACACAACAACAGACAAGATAAAGCATGAATTATGGGTTGTGAGTGATCCAGAAACGATAGCGGCCATCCAAGCTGGCTTTTTAAAAATAGATGAAACTTATATTGCGGATGGACATCACCGATTTGCTTCTTCGTATAGATACTATCAAAACTGCAAAACAAAAACAAATCTCAATCAACATGCACTCGCTTTTTACATCTCAGAATCACGTTTAAACATTTTAGATTTCAACCGCGTGGTGAAAGATTTAAATGGTTTATCAAAAAAAGACTTCTTTAAGCAACTTGAAAAATCGTTTACTGTTAGAGAAATTAATCAAAAACACTATGCACCACAAAAACATGGTGAAATTAGCCTTTATATTGATAAAAATTGGTACAGTTTGGAGCTAATAGACGGATTGGTAGACATGGACCACCCCGTAAGGTGTTTAGATACTAATATTTTAACAGAATTAGTTTTAAAACCCATCTTAGATATCCATGATTTAAAAACCGACGATAGAATTGACTTTATCAGTGGAGACAAAGGCATGAAAGGTCTGCGAAAAATGGTAGATAAAGGTACAGCGAAACTGGCATTTGCACTTTTCCCTATCTCTCCGCAACAGTTAATTGCTGTGGCTGATGCTAATTTGATCATGCCGCCAAAGTCAACATGGATTGAACCTAAATTGAGAAGTGGTTTAACAATATACCCCCTTGATGAATGATGAACATTAAACAAGCCTTAACAGATATTCGCCAACAAATACCTTCTAATGTCACTTTAGTTGCTGTTTCAAAGACGAAACCAATTAGTTTATTGGAAGAAGCTTACAAAGCCGGTCAAAGAATTTTCGGAGAAAATAAGGCCCTTGAAATGACTGAAAAGTCTGAATCACTTCCACAAGATATTCAATGGCATTTTATTGGTCATTTGCAAACCAATAAAGTCAAATACATTGCTCCATATGTGGCACTGATTCATTCAGTTGATAGCTTCAAGCTATTAAAAAAAATTAATGCTGAAGCTGCAAAAAATAACCGCATCATTTCAGTTCTATTACAGTTTCACATTGCTGAGGAAGACAGTAAATATGGCTTTAATTTAGAACGCGTGACAGAATTGCTAACGAGTGAGACATACGGCACCCTAGCACATGTTAAAATTGTTGGTGTGATGGGAATGGCTACTTTCACCACCAACGAATCAATCGTGAAAGCAGAATTTAAGACGCTAAAAAACATTTTTGACCAACTTAAGGAACAGTACTTTTTAAATGATCCGAGCTTTAAAGAAGTTTCCATGGGTATGAGTGGTGATTTTGAGCTTGCTATTGCTGAAGGAAGTACCATGGTACGTGTTGGTAGTTCTATATTTGGAAGCAGACAATAGTTTTTTATGCGTTCATTTATTAATGGTCTTATTCATTATTAATATACCATTATGATAGAAGGAAAAGTTTTCTAATTTATCATTACATCTCCCTTTTATTTCATACGTGACATTTGTTATGGTGTCTGCAAACTTAAGTGTTGTATCCACAAAGCCAGTATTTTCAGCTAGTTCGAAATATTGAATAATGTATTTGCTGTACCTTTCATTCACAACCAGTCTGTGAATAAAAGGCTTTGATTGAACAATCACATTTTGTGATTCAGAAAATTCAAGTATGTGTTCACTATTGTAAGCATCAACTACAATCAGTGCTTCCTTTGCAGAAACTGGATATACAATGGTAACAGTAGGAGCAAGCGCCTTTTTATTGCAACAGGCTGAAAGCAACATGCAGCCAATAATAATTGTGAAATATTTCATGGTCTATCTTTTTTTGTTAAGTACAATCAACCGCAAAAAAAGTTGTCTGCAAAAGAAATAGCCCTGACATCAATGTCAAGGCTATTCCATTAATATTAGTATTGCTTACTTGGCTTGGTTAGCCAACTGTTCTTGTTCATTTCCTGTAATAGAACTTTTTTCAACACGCATTTTTCCGCTATCGACAGAAATCAATACGTTGGTCTCAGAAATTTCAAGAATTTTTCCATGAATACCACCAGCAGTTATCACCTTATCTCCCACTGCTAAATTCTCTCGAAATGCTTTGGCTTCTTTACTTCTTTTCATTTGTGGACGAATCATAAAGAAATAGAACACCACTGCTATTAATATAAGCGGTAAAAATTGTCCAATGCCGCCACCACCTTCGGCTTGTAATAATGTTAAATTCATAGTTTTTATTGTTTAATTTCGTTCAATTACCTCTCCTGTTATTTCTAGAGTTGTTTTTGACGGTTCTGTATTTGCTTGTATTCTTACTGTTTTTCTTACTTTACCTACTCTGTTTTCAGAATCGAATGTTACGTCAATTTCTCCTGACTCGCCTGGTAGTATAGGATTTCTTGGCCAAACTGGAACTGTACATCCGCATGATCCTTTCACGTCTAATAGCACTAAAGTTTCTGAACCTGTATTTTTAAATTTAAACACATGGTTAACTTGTTCTCCATCTTTTACAGTTCCAAAGTCAAAAGCCATTTCTTCAAATTCAATGACAGTTGGCTTATCTAGCATTTCAGCAAAATTTGTTTTGCGTTCTTCAATGTTATTCGTTTCTGGTCCACTGGTACAGCTTGCCACAATAAGAGCAAGACTTGCTATAAATATTGTCTTTTTCATGTCTGTATTTATGTTAATAATCCGCGTCCGCTTTTTTTAATTTTACCTTCTTTTTCTAACACAATTATAGATTTATCAAGCACACCGTTAATAAAAACTTTACTTTGAGGACTACTGTAAAATTTTGCAATTTCAATGTACTCATTTAACGACACTTTTACTGGAATTGACGGAAAAACCATAATTTCAGTGATTGCCATTTTTAAAATGATAATATCCATCTTTGCAATGCGCTCAATGTCCCAATTTTTGGTCAATTTTCCAATTAGTTTTGTATTCTCAGCATCTTTTTCAATGATGTTTCGCATCAAGCATTGCACATAGCGAACTTCATCTTCTTCATCCTTAAACAAAGGCATTAGAGTTATCTGACTATCCTCAGCTTTAGTATTACGTATGGTTTTTATAACCATGGAGCATACTAAATCTATATCATCCTGCCAATAAACCGTTTCATCCTCTAAAAAATCATGTAATAAACCAAAGTTTGCAATTTCAGTTTTAAACAAGTCAATGATGAATGCTTTGTCTGCTTCAAAGTCTGACTCCGAAGTATCTGACATATAGTTTTCATACACTTCACTTTCAATTATTGCGTTATGCATTTTTGACAACATGTCTTTCTTAACATCCGACTGCCAATTAACTTTTCTAATTTCCGACTTTGCTTTTAAATCTTCATTAGTTTTTAACAGTTGAATGATAGGGTTGTTAACAAACTTTGTATTTGGACTTAAATCGGCTTCAGTGGCACGCTTTCTCAACTTTCGTTCTTCGATTCTTTCAGAGGAAAAGTCATGCAATTCTTCAAAAACTAAAAGAAAGTAGATGTATAAATCGTACATTTTGGACATAGAAGCAAATAACTCCTTTTCAAACTTAACATACTCTGCGTCTTCTGTTTGATAGAATGCGTATAATATTTGCAGTACTTTAATCCGTAAATGTCTTCTGTTTAACATTATAAAGGTAATTTTACGTTGCCAATTGCATTGATTCGCTCCTCAGCCATTGCATTAGCTATTTTATAAGTTGGTACGTTATTTTCAATAGATCGATTAATAATATCTAATGTGGTTTGGTAAATATCTTCTGCTTTACTCATTGCCCATTCTGATGAATATCCTTTTACTTCAGCAAAGCAGTTAATCACACCTCCGGCATTCAACATATAATCGGGTACATATATAATACCTTGCGCTTTCACCATTTCACCATGAATAGATTCCGCCTGTAATTGGTTATTGGCTGCACCAGCAATAATGCTACATTTTAAACGCGATAAAGTATCGTCATTTACCGTTGCCCCTAGTGCACACGGTGCATAAATATCCATATCGACATCATAAATCTCATCTAAACCAACAACCTTTGCACCGTATTTATTGGCTACACGGGTTAAAGTTTCTTCATGAATATCTGTAATATAAATATCGGCATTTTCTTTTGCTAAATTTGCTACTAAATATTCACCAACGTGGCCTACACCTTGCACAGCAATTTTTTTACCTGTCAGAGAGTCGGATCCAAATTTAATTTTAGCTGCAGCCTTCATCCCCATATAAACACCGTAGGCGGTTACAGGAGATGGGTCACCACTTTTGCCTGGCAAGCCTACAACATGATCAGTTTCCATATTCACCCATGTCATGTCCTGTGGTGAAATACCAACATCTTCAGCTGTAATATATTTACCACCTAAACTATTCACAAATTTACCAAAACGACGGAATAAAGCTTCGTTTTTTTGAGTCCTAGAATCACCAATAATAACAGCCTTTCCCCCGCCTAAATTTAGACCTGAAATAGCATTTTTATAAGTCATACCCCTCGACAAACGAAGAACGTCGTTTAGGGCTTCTAACTCATTGTTATATTGCCACATTCTAGTACCTCCCAAGGCTGGACCTAATACGGTGTTATGCACTGCAATAATAGCTTTTAAACCTGTAGCATTATCGTTACAAAATAAGAGCTGTTCATGGTTATATTGCGACATCCTTTCAATCACAGGATTTGTAGCAAATTCTGATTCTTTTATATCTTTTACTTCAAACATAATAGAAGTTTATTTTTTTAATACTAAAATGGTACTTAGAATTGATTAATTTTGTTGCAAAAATAAACATTTAAATGTCATCACTCTATTATTTAAACAAATTTTTACTAAAATATAAACGCTATTTAATACTTGGAATTTTATTCATTTTGGTATCGAATATTTTTGGGGTAATGATGCCTGGTGTGGTACGTGACACTATCAATGATTTGCTCACAACAGATCTTTCTCAAGGAGAAATTCAATTAGCAGCCGTACTTAAAATTGCCTTAATTAGTGCTGGACTTTATGTATTGTATTCTGCATTAAAAGGGGTGTTTCTTTTTTATACCCGACAAACCATTATTAAAATGTCACGATATATTGAGTACGACATGAAAAATGAAATTTATGAGCAGTACCAAAAACTATCATTCAATTTTTACAAAAAAAACGCAACAGGCGATTTAATGAATAGGATTAGTGAAGATGTTTCGAAAGTGAGAATGTACTTAGGTCCTGGAATAATGTACACCATTAATCTGGTAATTATGTCAGTTTTAATCGTTGGTGTAATGGTGCAAGTTAGTCCCACTTTGACGTTATATGTTTTAGCTCCACTTCCAATCATGTCGGTTCTCATCTATTTTGTCAGTTTCACACTCAACAAACGCAGCAATTTGGTTCAAAGTGAACAATCAAAATTATCGACGTATGTGCAAGAAAATTTTTCTGGCATCCGCATTATAAAATCGTATATCAAAGAAGATGAGTCCATTGAAAATTTTAATACACAGGCACTTGCATATAAAGATGCTTCTTTGTCGTTAGCTAAAACGAATGCTTTGTTTATGCCAACCATTATTTTCTTAATTGGTCTCAGTAACATCATTACAATTTATCTCGGTATTTTACAAGCTCAAGCAGGTATTATTAACAGTGGTGAAATAGCACAGTTTGTCATTTTTGTGAACATGTTAACGTGGCCATTCGCATCAGTAGGCTGGGTTACCTCCTTGATTCAGAGAGCTGCAGCTTCTCAAGAAAGAATTAATGAGTTTTTGAAAGAAGTGCCTGAAATTACAAATGATTCTAAAGCACCATTTTCATTTGAAAAAACCATTACATTTAAAGATGTAGAACTGACTTACGAAAACTCAGGTGTAACAGCGTTAAAAAACATAAATTTTACCATACACAAAGGTGAAACCATTGGTGTAATTGGCAGAACAGGCTCAGGAAAATCAAGCTTAGCCTATTTGCTTTTAAGGTTAATTGACCCAACCACTGGCCAAATTCTAATTGACGATCATAATCTTTACGACATTAACCTTGATGCTTGGCGCAAAACCATAGGATATGTTCCTCAAGAACACTTTTTATTTAGTGATACGATAAAAAACAACATTAGTTTTGGGTTAACATCTGATGATGATATAGAGGCAAGTATTATCAAAGCAGCTAAGCAAGCGGGTATACATGACAGCATCATTGATTTCCCAAAGGGATATGAAACGCCACTCGGTGAACGAGGCATCAATTTATCAGGTGGTCAAAAACAACGCTTGGCAATTGCCAGAGCCTTGGTTAAAAAACCCGATTTTATAATCTTTGACGATTGCCTTTCAGCAGTTGACAATGAAACTGAAGAATTGATTTTGAATGCTATCAAAGAAGACCTTGATGATACCACCAATTTCATTATTAGTCACCGTATTTCAAGTATAAAGTATGCTGACCGTATTTTGGTTTTAGATGATAATACTATTGTGGAAGTAGGCAATCACACTGATCTATTGAACAAAAACGGTGTGTACGCATCTATATATGCTAAACAAAAGCTAAGTGAAGAAATAGGCGCTTAAGTTAACGCTTAACCAACTTAATCGTTTTCATAACTTCACCATCAATTTGAACTTTGGCAAAATATACTCCTAAACTTTCTGGCAATTTAATAGCGGTTTCTGAATCTACTATAACTGTTTCTTTAAGCAATTTACCTGTTATATCATAAATTGCTACTTGGGCTGTTGCAAAACTTCCTGTAATATTAAAGAATACAATTGAATTACTTGGGTTAGGATAAACAGATATAGACGCTTTTGCAGCACTAGGCACTGTCAATAATAGTACTTGTTCGCAAACAGATGTATCTGAACAATTTCCATTTGTCACAACTACTGCATAAAACCCAGGAGCGCTTGGCGCAATTAATTGATTTGTTGCCCCAGTTATTGGCGCATTATTGTTATTACAGTCTATCCATTGGTAAGTGGCTCCAACTTGGTTAGCCTCTAATATCTCACCTATATGACTTGGAAAGTTCGGATGACTATGTAAAACTGTTACGGTATTATCAAGGTCTGTGACTGTTAAATTTATAGTTATGGTACTATCACAGCCTACCGCATTAGGTATCACATCAGTAAAAGTACCTGTACTTGTTAAAACCATGCCACTTGGACTGATATACTCGTTACAAGATGAGGCCGTAATAGTGCTAGAACTCGGTGAGCTAAAAGATAAATCAACCGTAATTATACTATCACAACCTACAGTATTTGGAATGGTGTCGGTGTATATTCCGGCACTATTCCACTGCTGATTACCAGACTGTGAAGTTACAGATGGTTCACATGACAAAAGATTAATACTTGAGGCTGTATTTTGGATGACCAAATCAATTGTGATAACACTATCACATCCAGCAACATTCTGAATAGTATCTGTATATGTACCACTAGTGGAAAATACCGCTCCACTTGGCGCCATATAAGCGCCGCAAGAGGTTTCGGAAATACTTGAACTATTATTATTTACAGTCAGATTAATGGTTATAACACTATCACAACCGATCGAATTGGAAACAATCTCAGTATAGGTCCCTGTAAAAAAATAATTTAATCCACTTCCCGACGTATACATATCGCAAACCACTGGATTAATAGTAGCAGCAGTACTGCCATTTGTACAATCTTGAGTTAATGAAATTGTAGTTGCACCTCTGCCAGCGTGTTGAGCAAAAGTTGAACCAGAACCATATCCCCAAATGATAGGAATCGTAATTGTGCCTCCTGTAAACGTATAATGATCGGCCGTTAAGCCAGATAAT
>JAWWDX010000085.1:0-10872 GCA_033719695.1 Putridiphycobacter sp. | reverse complement strand
GTGCAAGAATCATGTCCAAAAAACACTGGAAGCAGTAGACCAAATTGAACGGGTTGAAATTGACTTAGCTGAAGGGAAAGCTATCATTGAGATGACTGAACATATTGAGCTAGATGAGCTAAAAAAACAATTTGAAGGTTCTAACTATATGATTCATTCCATGGATGAAACAGTTGAAAAGAAAGAAAAAGCTGAGAAAGGAATTAAAGGCACCTATTACTGCCCCATGCATTGTGAAGGCGACAAAACCTATGATGAGTCAGGGGATTGTCCAGTTTGTGGGATGGATTTAGTAGCTGAGGTTTCTACTTCAAACCAGGAAGAATATACCTGCCCTATGCACCCTGAAGTGGTCAAGGATTCACCAGGATCCTGCCCGAAATGTGGGATGGATTTAGTCCCCAAGGAAACAAATGAAACTGCTGAGCAAAAAACCTATAAAAAGTTATTAAAGAAATTCATCATTGCAACAGCCTTTACCCTCCCGATCTTCCTCATTGCTATGTCTGAAATGCTTCAGAATAATCCCCTTTATGACCTGATGCACATTAAATACTGGAATTGGTTGCAGCTTGGTCTTTCAATACCGGTTGTTTTTTATGCCACGTGGATGTTTTTTAAACGTGCCTATACCTCCATCAAAACAATGAATCTTAACATGTTCACTTTAATCGGTATAGGTGCTGGTGTGGCTTGGTTGTTTAGTTTGTTTGGTTTGGTTTTTCCAAATCTATTTCCGAGTGATTTTAAAACAGATTTCGGGACGGTTCACGTTTATTTTGAAGCAGCCACAGTTATACTAACGCTGGTATTATTGGGTCAATTATTAGAGGCTAAAGCGCATAGCAAAACAAATAATGCTGTCAAAGAATTGTTGAAGTTAGCCCCAAACAAAGCGGTTAGAATTGAAGACGGTGAAGAAAAAGAAATCAGCATTGACGACATCAAAATAGGAGACCTGCTAAGGGTGAAACCAGGTGATAAAATTCCAGTTGATGGCGTGATCACAGAAGGTAAAAGTTCTATTGACGAATCAATGATTACAGGAGAACCCATTCCAGTTGACAAAGAAAAAGAAGACCAAGTGACATCAGGCACTATTAATGGTAAGCAATCATTTGTCATGAAAGCAGAAAAGGTAGGGTCAGATACCTTATTGTCTCAAATCATTCACATGGTAAATAGTGCCAGCCGAAGCAAAGCACCCATACAGAATTTAGCAGATAAAATTTCAGGGTATTTCGTGCCAGTGGTAATCGTCATTTCTATTATCACTTTTATTCTATGGAAGTTTCTTGGCCCTGAGCCAACACTTGTTTACGCCTTTGTAAATGCCATTGCAGTTTTAATCATAGCTTGTCCTTGTGCTTTAGGATTAGCAACTCCTATGTCAGTCATGGTTGGTGTAGGAAAAGGTGCACAAGAAGGTGTTTTGATCAAGAATGCGGAATCACTCGAAAAATTGAACAAGGTAGATGTGCTGATCATTGATAAAACAGGAACCATAACAGAAGGAAAGCCATCTGTACAAGAAGTGGTATCAACCTCAGATTATACCTCAGATGATCTTATTCAGTTTGTGGCTTCGGTCAACAGTCAAAGTGAACATCCATTAGCAGAGGCCACGGTTCAGTTTGCTGAAAAAAACGAGATCAGTCCTTTAAAAATTGATGATTTTGACTCCATAACAGGCATGGGTGTCAAGGCCATTATCAATGATAAAATTGTTCTAGTTGGCAATGAAAAATTGATGTCAGAACACTCCATTCAAGTAAAAGGTGAAATTGCAGACCGATCAAAAGCAGAACAGGAAAAAGGTAAAACAGTGCCTTTAATTGCGATTAACAATGAATTAGTTGGGTTTGTAGTGATCTCAGATGCGATTAAACCATCCAGCCAAACAGCCATTAAAGCCTTAAAAGAAAAAGGGATGCAAGTCATAATGATGACTGGTGATAATGCCTACACGGCAAAAGCTGTGGCTAAAGAAGTTGATTTAGATGAATTTTTTGCAGACTGCTTACCTGAAGACAAGCTCAACAAAGTCAAAGCATTACAAGAACAAAAAAAGATGGTTGCTATGGCGGGTGATGGTATTAATGATGCACCTGCGCTTGCACTTTCAGATGTTGGAATCGCTATGGGGACAGGTACTGATGTAGCGATAGAGAGTTCAGATGTCACACTCGTAAAAGGAGATTTACAAGGCATTGTAAAAGCAAGAACGCTCGGTCATAAGGTGATGAAGAATATCAAACAAAATCTATTTTTTGCGCTAGCCTATAATACTCTCGGGATTCCAATTGCAGCAGGCCTGCTCTTTCCATTTTTTGGATTACTGCTTTCGCCTATGATTGCAGCGCTTGCTATGAGTTTCAGTTCCGTTTCTGTCATTGCAAACGCACTTAGACTTAGAACACAGAGTATAAAATAACACATAATATGAAAAATAAAACCGCAATTATTGGCATAGCATCCGCTTTAATTTTGGGACTCTTTTTAGGATGGCTGTTTTTTAGTAAAGGTGAAACTGAACAATCAACGGATCACTCAAAACATGATCATGCTGTGACTGAAAGTGCTGACCAAATTTGGACGTGTTCTATGCATCCCCAAATCAGAAAAGATGAGCCTGGTGCTTGCCCGATTTGTGGCATGGATTTAATTCCATTGACTGAGAACACAAGTAGTAATCCCTATGTGCTAGAAATGTCTGACGAAGCTGTGAAAATTTCACAGATTCAAACCACTAAAGTCGTTTCAGAAAATCAGCAAAATTCAAATTTAGAAGTATCGGGAAAAGTGGAGGTGAATGAATCAAATTCAGCCAGTTTGGTGACGCATATTCCTGGTCGAATAGAGAAGCTATACGTGAGTTTTACAGGTGAAAAAGTACAGAAAGGTCAACGAATTGCAGCACTTTATTCTCCGTTATTAATTACAGCTCAAAAAGAACTCTTAGAAGCAGAAAAAATGAAAGAAAGTCAGCCTCAACTTTTTGAAGCAACTAGAAATAAGCTAAAATATTGGAAAATAACAGATGAACAAATTGATGAAATCCTAGCCTCAAATGAGGTAAAAGAAACGTTTAATATATATGCAGGTCATTCAGGCGTAGTCAATAAGCGGCACGTATCTGTCGGTGATTATATAGGAGAAGGCGAAGTCTTATTTGACATTCAAAACCTAAACGACGTGTGGGTTGTTTTTGACGTTTATGAGCAAGATATTCGGGATGTAAAAGTTGGGGATGTCATTACGTTTTCAACTATTGCCGACCCTGGTATTAGCTACAAGTCTAATGTGGCTTTTATTGATCCTATAATCAATACCCAAACCAGAACTACTAAAATTAGGGCTGAAATTTCTAATAGAACGGCTAAGCTCAAACCTGAAATGTTTGTGAAAGGCCAATTGAAGGGGACTATAGATGAAAGTTCTGATTTGATCGTCCCAAAATCTGCTGTAATGTGGACAGGCACACGATCTGTAGTGTATGTTCAACTGGAAAACACAAAGATTCCCTCATTTGAATACCGAGAAGTGGTGTTAGGCCCTTCTATAGGTAATAATTATGCCATCAAATCGGGTTTAAAATCAGGCGAACAGGTGGTAACACATGGCGCATTTGTAATTGATGCCTCTGCACAATTAAACAATCAAGCCAGCATGATGAATCGGTTGACTGATCAATCAGCAGATGAACAAGGTACCGTCCCTAATTTCATTAAAACTACTCCTGAAGCATTTAAAGCCCAATTGAATGAAATGAACAACCACTATTTTACGGTCAAAAATGCCCTTGTTAGTGGAGAAATGAAGATGGCTAAAAACGGAGCTAAACTACTGTTAAGTCAGCTAAAAAAAGTTGATATGAATTTAGTAAAAGGAGATGCACATCTCTTTTGGATGAAAAAATCAATGGTTATAGAAGAGCAAAGTCAGCGAATTTTTGACGCACCTAATATTGCCATCCAAAGAAAAGAATTCAGGAACCTTTCAGTACCCATCATTGAGGTTACCAAAGCATTTGGAATAGGTGATAGTTCCTACGAGATGTTTTGTCCCATGACCTACAATAAAGAGGGAGGTTCTTGGCTAAGCATGGAAAAAGAAGTTAAAAATCCTTATTACGGACAAAAAATGCTCAATTGTGGAGAGGTAAAACAGCAATTGTCCTTTTAACGAATAATAAATACCCTATTATGAAATCAATAATTGTAATTATCAATGAGCTTAGCGGAGGTGATTCTTTACTAAGATCAGCTGCAAATTTAGCATTGTTTTTCGATTCAGATATGCGGTTCATTTATGTCATAAAAGCACCAGAAAATTGGGATAAATTAGGCAGAAGCAGTAGAGACAAATATCCAGATGAAAAGAAAGAAATTAACTTGGCAAAACAAAAAATGGATGCTTGGCTAAACGACTCAAGATCAATGGATATTGAGTCGTCAAAAGACCTCCTCTTTTATGAAGGGAAAGAAATCAGTCAGCATTTAGAATATAACGAAAGTTCTGTAGTTTTAACATGCCGTAAAACCTTAATGGATAAAGCAACTAGAGATTTTATTACAAAGAATAGTATGAACACGCTAGTTATCGATAAAGAGTTAAAAATAGAAGCATTAAGTTATGGTATTTTTCATGCTGATTTTAAAACGAAATCAGAGGCGACTTCTTATTTTTTAGGTAGGTTACTAGAATTACCAGAATTTTCTCTGAACTTGATTTTTATAAACACGGAAGCTACGCACGAAAGCTCTGCCATCAGTATTAGAAATATGAAACAATTGATTAATAATTATGCTTTGAGTAAAACTAAAATATCCATATTTTACGCCGACACAATCAATGAAGGTCTTGAAGAAATTATAGATTTATACGGAGCAGACATTGTTATAAGAGAACTAAATAATGGTTTAGAACCTTTAGATTTAGAAACGACAGCATTACCAACTTTACTCATTTGCAACAGGTGAAAATTATAAAACCAATTATATTAATTCTATTATCGATCATATGTTTTGGATTTATTTCAGAAACGTTTCAGCATGACAAGATAGAACCTTATGTTTTGAAATTACCTGAAGGATTTCCTGAACCTGTCATACCAGAGAATAATCAGTTGACAAAAGAACGTATAGAATTGGGAAGAAGGTTATTTTATGATCCCATTTTATCGGTTGATAGTTCAATTTCATGCGCTAGCTGTCATAACCAAAGTTTAGGGTTTGCTGACAATAGAGCTATAAGTCCTGGAGTTGAAGGCAGATTAGCTATGAGAAATGCGCCCACTTTAACCAATGTAGCTTACAATCCAACCCTATTGTTTGATGGATTTTTAAAAACATTAGAAATGCAAGTACTCGTTCCAATTGAGGAACATGCAGAATTTGCAAACAATATTGTAGAAATCAGCGAAAAGCTAGCTAATGACAGCCTCTACTCTAATTTGAGTCGTCAAGCATATAATCGAGAGATTGATCCCTTCGTCATCACCAGATCAATCTCCTCATTTGAACGAACATTAATTAGTGGGAATTCAAAATTTGATCAGCAGGCCTATCAAGGAAAAAATGTGATGGATCGTTCAGAAAAAAGGGGAATGAACCTCTTTTTTAATGAACTAGAGTGTGCTTCATGCCATTCTGGATTCAACTTTACAAACTTCTCTACCCAAAACAATGGATTGTATAAAGTTTATACCGATACTGGTAGGATGAGAGTAACCAAGCTAGAACAAGATAGGGCAATGTTTAAAGTTCCTACGTTGCGCAATATTGAGTTAACAGCACCTTACATGCATGATGGCAGCATTGCAACTTTAGAAGAAGTAGTTGATCATTATCAAACTGGTGGTAAGAATCATCCAAATAAAAGCGATAAACTAAAGCCTTTCCAACTTTCAAAAAAGGAAAAACATGATCTCGTCAATTTTTTGAAATGCCTAACAGATACTGATTTCATTAATAATCCAGATTTTAAAAGCCCTTTCTAAAAAATTAATCAAAATTTCATCCGCTGTATTCTTATGGCATTCAAAATAGCTAATAAAGCTACGCCCACATCCGCAAACACAGCTTCCCACATGGTGGCTAATCCACCAGCTCCTAAAATCAACACAATCAGTTTTACTCCAAAAGCAAGAATGATATTTTGAATGACAATTTTTTTAGTGGCTTTACTGATGGCTATTGCCGTATTGATTTTTGAAGGATGGTCAGTTTGAATTACAACATCCGCAGTTTCTACGGCAGCATCACTTCCCATGGCTCCCATAGCCACGCCAACATCACTTAATGCCAATACCGGAGCATCATTAATGCCGTCACCAACAAAAGCTACCACCTTACTTACATCTGTTTTGATTTCCTGTACTTTGTTCACCTTATCTTGTGGCAATAATCCGCCAAACGCTTGACTAATACTTAGAATATTTGCCACTTTGGAGACGATACTTTGTTTATCGCCAGAGAGCATGATGGGCGTAATGTTTTGCTTTTTCAATTCTTCAATAGCATTTTTAGCATCTGCTTTTATTTGGTCGGAAACCGTTATATAACCGCTGTATGCGCCGTCTAAAGCCACCACAACAATACTTTCAATAATGGTATCAATTTTTTTGGGATAGGAGATGTCATACTTTTGAAGCAAACGAGGATTACCTACCAAAATCTTTTGGTGATTGTAAACAGCTTCAATACCATGTCCCGCTATTTCGTTGACATCATTTACTGAAAAGAGAGCATTTTTATCCGAAGCTTCAACAATGGCTTTAGCGATTGGATGCGTTGAGTTCTTTTCAACGGCAGCCACAAGGTTTAAAAAATCATTTTCGTTCAACTCAACTGTTTCTATTTTTTCTACCTGAAAGATGCCTTTGGTTAAGGTTCCAGTTTTATCCATCACAACCGTATTCACCTTTGTAAAAGCCTCAAGGTAATTTGACCCTTTAAATAAAATGCCATTTTTAGAAGCAGCTCCAATGCCGCCAAAATATCCGAGTGGAATAGAAATGACTAATGCACATGGACAGGAGATTACCAGAAATATCAACGCTCTGTACAGCCAAACATTGAAAATATAATCGTCAACAAAGAAAAATGGTAGAAAAGTAAGTGCGGCGGCTAAGCCTACCACAATTGGTGTATAGATTCGGGCAAACTTTCTGATAAAAAGTTCGGTTGGCGCTTTTTGTGATGAGGCATTTTCAACCAACTCGAGTATTCTGGATAAAGAACTGTCAGCATAAGCTTTCGTGACATGAATTTCTATCACAGGTCCTTCATTTATCATTCCGGCAAGTATTTCCGCTTCATTTTGTAATTCTGCAGGAACACTTTCACCAGTTAATGCGGCTGTGTTTAATATGGCTTGGTCAGATAATAATATTCCATCAAGCGGAACTTTTTCTCCTGAGCGTACCTGAATTACTTCTCCAATTTGCACTGACTCGGGAACCACCTGTACAACTTTGTCTCCTTTAATAACGTTTGCAGTCTCTGGTCTTAAATCTAAAAGAGCTTTAATGTTTTTTTTGGCTTTGCGCACAGCTGCGGATTGAAACAACTCACCAACTGCATAAAAAAGCATGACTGCAACACCTTCAGGGTATTCACCAATGTAGAAGGCGCCAAGCGTTGCAATAACCATTAGCGTAAATTCTGAAAATAGATCTTTTTTTAAGGTTGCTTTCCAAGCATCTCTTATTACCGGAATGGCAACAGGCGCATAGGCTAAAATATAGAGACCTAAACGCATGTATTTGTTATACCAATTTACATTAATCAGATTATCAAAGGCGATTGCTGTCATTAACAATGTGAATGAAATAATTGAAGGTAAGTAAGGTTTTAGAACGTGCGAGTGTTTTTTATTCTTCTCTTTTTGTGTTTCGCTCGCCATTTTAGTAATTTTTTCATCAAGATGACAACATTCTATTTCACCACTACTATTATAGGAGTGAAAATGCCGTTCTTTTTGTGGAGTGCTATTTTTTAAATCCATCTCCGTACTGTTTTCTTATAATCAATATAACTTTGCCCATGAACGGTTTCAAGATATTCTTCTTCCAGCCTTGATTGGATTTGAAGTATGAAATAACAAAGGAAAAATAAAGTAAAAGACAAGGTGTTTGGAGCGATAAGAAACACACCCAAATAGATGAGAATTACGCCCAAAAACACAGGGTTTCGTGACAACTTGAAGATTCCCTTATTAACCAGGGTGGTTTTTTCTTCATAATCTATGCCAATGCGCCATGAATTAGACATTTGATATTGCGCAATGATTGTCCAAATTAATGATGCAACTAAAATGCCTGAACCTATCCATTGTAATTCAACTAATTGTAGATAAGATAATGCTCCCAGATAAGTTTGGTAAAACCCTTGGAAAAAGGAGAAAAGTATAATGACAGTCACACTCAATACCGTCATTATTTTAAACACAAAGCCAATATAATCGTGCGCATTTTCTGAACGGCTGAATACAAAAGGATTTTGTTCTGTTTTTTTCCACTGCACATAACTTCTTATGACGAAAACTTGAAAAAAGTACACGAGCATAAAAACGGGTAAGAAGATTTGAAATAGGGTCATAATTGATAATTGAGACGGTTTTATTTAAGGTTTAAAAAGTACCACTTTACGTTAAAATCAAGTGGTACTCTCTATTTAATGCTCGTGACCCTCATGTTCATCCCCTTCCTCATGATCGTGGTCATGACCTTCATGGTTTTCTTCGCTTGTCGTTTCTTCTTCATTTCCTTCACAAGAGGTGAATGAAATTGATCCTAAGAATAGGGTCGCTACAATTGCAAATTTTAGATACTTTGTTTTCATATTTATATTTAATTAGTGACTATGTTTTTATTCCTTAAATTAAAATGTCAGTCTTCACTTTTCAAATTCTGGAATTAAAATTTAAGCCAAATATAAACCGAAAATGAGTGCAACAGAAGTGCATTTATTGCCCACTACATTTATCGCAAATTCCTTTTACAACCAAATTTGCGTTTTCAGCTATGTACCCTTCTGGTAATTTGATATTTGGAATTTTATGTTCAGTCAAACAAACTGTTTCAAGGCAGTTACTGCAATGAAAATGAAAGTGCAAATCCTGATCAAGTTCACAATTACAACCAGGTTCGCATAAAGCAAATTTTGAAATATTTGTGCCATCATCAATTTGATGTACAATTCCTTTTTCCTCAAATGTTTTTAAGGTACGATATAGTGTGGTGCGTTCAGCTCTATGAAATGCATTTTCAATATCTGAAAGGGAAACCGTCATTTCATTTTCAGCCATGTATTTATAAATTAAAATTCGCATTGCCGTAGGGCGTATATCTTTACTTTCTAACGTTTTTTCTATTTCTGTCATGTTAAAGTCGTTTTTATTAATGGCTATGTTCAGCTTCTCCTTTCTTCATTTCAGCGATTAAATTATAGGCATTGTTCCAAGCTATTTTTATGTTTGGATCTAATGGCGTCAGTAGCTTTATTTCTACCCAACCACCCTCACTTATTCCAGGCATCACTTCAATCGGTTCAAAAGCCCATTGCTCTTCATCATGATCCATTTCTTTTTTTGCTGAGAAAATGAAGTACTTTTCTCCCTCGCGGACCAATCCTTCTTCGGGAATGGCGTAACTCATCACATTATCAGTGTAAATTTTACCTTTTACATACATCCCAGGAATCAGTTTTCCGTCTTTATTCTCAATTTCTGCATGTACATGAATTGCCTTTGGGTCTTGTTCAAAGTTCTGACCTACCGAATAAATTTCAGCGGTCAACTCTTCATCAGGCACAGACTGAACGTTAAAAATCACCTTTTGACCTACTTTAATTTTATGCGCATCTTTTTCAAACACCATCAAATCAGCATGAACATGCTCTGCATTGACGATTTCAAACAGAGATGTTTCTGGGCTGACATATTGCCCCAATTTAACCTCTACCAATCGTATAAAACCACTTATCGGACTGCGAACAGCTACCATTTCAGATATTTCATTTTTCTCTAACCGTTCAGTGCTAATTCCGAGAATTTTCAATTGTGCTTTTAATCCTGCAACAATTCCTTTTTTGACGTTGAGTTCTGAGGTGACTTTCTGAAACTCTTTACCTGAACCTACTTTTTCACCATAGAGTTTTTCTTGCCTATTAAACTCGGTCTTTAGATAGCTAAGCTCGTTCCAATTGGTAATGTAATCTGTTTGTAATTGAATTAAATTAGGATGAGTTAAGTAGGCGAGTACTTGACCTTTTTTCACCTTTTCGCCTTCAATTACTTTGATTGATTTTACATTCGCACCTATCACTGCAGTCACTTCAGCTTCATTTTGCGGAGGCACTTCTAATTCGCCATTGGCTGTTACAAATGAGTTCATATTTCTCATTGGCAACGAATCTACCTTTATATTTAAGGACATGAATTGTTGCGCAGACAAGTGAATTTCTTCACCATGCTCACCCTTGTGTTCGTCTCCATTGTTGTGGCCATGATCATGTCCGTCTTCTTCACTATGCCCATCACCTGAACCCCCACAGGAAACTATAAAAAACACCGTTGTTATCAAGAGGATGAATTGTTTAATTATTGTTTTCATAATTATTATTTTAATAGTATTATTCTCCAAGCAAATATTGTAGTTTCACAACTGCCTGATTATAATTATTTAATGCATTTAAATGATCTAACTTTAACTGGATGCCATATTCGAGGCTCTGGAAATATTCCAAGTAGGCAATTGATCCAGACTCATAACTTTTTTGAGCATTACTGATCATCAAATTTGCCTGATCTAAGCCTACATTTTTGTAAAAGCTCAGGCTTTTTAAGGATGAAATGACCCTTTGCAAT
>JAWWDX010000084.1:0-11095 GCA_033719695.1 Putridiphycobacter sp. | reverse complement strand
TATTGTACTGAAAAAAATGAGTTTCTAAATGGGTAATCTCAGTCACTTCACCTAAGTCTATTGTTGCTTCAAAATCGCTACCCCAAAAGCCTTGCCAACAACCGTCTTTGAAATCATGTGACCCCATATTACCATCTACCAATCCTGTTCTTCCACCACCTTTATACCACTCATTATAAATAGATTTATATTTAATCACTTCACCTATCGCTTTATGATGACTAACAGCTTTTACAACAGGCTTACCGAATTCTTTCTTGTGCTTAAACGCTTGAAATATTAAAGTATCATATTTTGTAATTTGAAGCGGAAATTGATAAGTTTCAAATGTTGTATCTGCATTGGAGAGCCACCTGTATTTTATGGTTAGACTTTGGTCTCTTGTGTCAGCAATCATAAAGGCTGTTTTGTTTTTAATCTCAACCCTTGTAGATATTGGTATAGCTGCAGCACCATAAGCTATTCCAAAAGCCGCTAAAAACGGATAGTGCTGCTGGACACGTTGATAAAATGCTTCAAAATCCCGGTCCTTGGGATAAGACCATAACACTTCACTCATTGCCAACAACCTTGGAAACACTTTGTTATCTAAGTCGTTTTCGGTCGACACATGCTCTGTCCACATATTGCATTCTCCACCAATAATAAATTTGTATTTATCTTTATCTAAACCATTGGGAATAGGATCGAATTCATAAACTTTTTCTAAATCAATTGACTGTAGGCTGTAATCGAAGTATGCATGACTTGTTGGCGACATAATGGCATGATGTTCCGCACTTGCAGCAGCCATGCCGCCATCCATTCCACGCCAGCTTTGCACAGTAGCATTGTTTGATAAACCGCCCTCAAGTATTTCGTCCCAACCAATTAATTGCCGGCTATTTGCATTTAAGTACTGTTCAATTCTAGCAATGAAATAGCTTTGGAGAGCCTGCTCATCTTTTAAACCATGGTCTTTCATTCGCTTTTGACATTTCAAGCAGTGTTCCCAACGGAATTTTGGTACTTCATCTCCTCCTATGTGAATGTATTTGCTAGGAAACAATGCCATCACTTCATCTAATACTGTTTCTAGAAAAATAAAGACAGAATCATTTCCAGCACAATAAATCTCCTTAAACACCCCCCAATCGGTGGCCACCGACACTTGCTCACCAGTGCACGACAACTGCGGGTAGGCTGCGATAGCCGCTTGTGAATGCCCTGGCAATTCGATTTCAGGAATAATGGTCACCCCTCTACTGTTTGCAAACGCAACCAGCTCTCTTACATCTTCTTTAGTATAAAAACCCCCATAGCGGTCGGTTTCATTGTCTCCTGTTCGCCAGGCACCTACTTCTGTTAGTTTAGGGTAAGCATCAATTTCCAGTCTCCAGCCCTGATCTTCGGTTAAATGCCAATGTAATACATTCATTTTATAGAATGAAAGTACTTCAATATATTTTATGATGACATCTTTTGTGAAAAAATGTCTCGAACAATCCAATAATAAACCTCTGTGGGGAAACATGGGGAAATCGGTAATCTTCAACTGTGGCAAGAACCAAACATCTTTTTTGTTTCCCATTGTGAATTCATCTATAAAAAGCTGACGCATAGACTGTACACCATGCAATACAGCTCTATTATTCATTCCACTCAAGTAAATGGCATTTGAATCTATTTTTAGCTCATAACCTTCGTCGTAAATGAATTTCCTGGTGTTATCAATAAATATAAAATTCTGTTTTTTATCAAATCCTTCATTGCTGATTCGAATGATCGGTATGGTAAAATTAGATACTCTATCAATATGGTCCTTTAAAAAGTAAGCCGCGGTAGTTGTGTCATTTAGAACTAAAATAGTTGTGTTTTTATCAATTTTAAATGAACCTTCACCCATATCAATGTTAGCTACTTGCGGTATGATTGAAATTTCATGTTCATGCCTGTAATCCGCTTGGTTATTTAGGGTATCCTGACAAGCATATACAACATGAATAGTCCATAAAAGTAGCAGCGGTTTAAAGATTTTCAATTTCAATTGGTAAAATGTTTTGATGTTGCGTCTAAGATAATTCTTATTTATGATTAAATTTATCTGTTAAATTACCTATCTTCAAATCATGGATATAATTATTAAAATATTGATTGGCTTCATTGCACTTTTGCACTTATATATTTTGTGGTTTGAAATGTTTGCTTGGGAGACCAAAGGCAGAGCAATTTTTAAATCGTTTCCAAAAGATTTATTCAAACCAACTAAAGCCATGGCTGCCAATCAAGGGCTGTATAATGGATTTTTAGCTGCTGGATTAATATGGACATTTTTTATAGCTGACAGTGAGTGGCAAAACAATATAGCCTTGTTTTTTCTAGGATGTATTGCAGTTGCCGGCATATTTGGTAGTATGACGGCCGATAGGAAAATATTATTTATACAGACGGTTCCAGCAGCATTGGCTATTTTATTACTATTATTATCACGATTATAGTACAGAAAAAAATTGATAATGAACAATATATGCTTTCTTACAATGGCACTAATAACAATTAGTTGCCAAAGCAATGACACAATAACCACAGACAACCAGAACGCGATAATAGCAAAAATGCCTGATACAACTGATGAAGCCGTACTTGAAGAGCCGACGGACAACAATAATTATGAAGCGCCAGATTTAGCTATTGAACAAAAAGCTAATCTACAAATATTTATTGATGCAGTAAAGTCAGGTGACACCACTAAAATAGCCAATTACATAGCTTTTCCGTTTGAAATGAAACACCCTGTTCCAGCAATTAAAAATGAAGATGACTTTTTAAAACGCTTTTCAGAAGTGTTTGATGATTCACTGATTAAAATAATTAGTGAATCGTCGGTTGACAGCAATTATTCAGCAGTTGGATGGCGCGGTATTATGCTAGATTATGGCCTATTATGGTTTGATGAAACAGGCATTTTATTTGCTAGCAATTATCAAACTCAAAGTGAATTAGACCATCAAGATAAGCTTATAGCCCATATGAAAACAAAATTGCACAACAGTGTAAAAGATTTTGAAAGACCTGCTACCCTAGTAGAAACTAAAAAATTTAGAGTTAGAATTGACGTTTTGGCGGATCAGACGTATCGTTATGCTTCATGGCCAATTACTAAAACCATGGACGAAGCCCCAGATTTGGTTATAAATAATGGACAGTACATGGCTGAGGGAACCGGTGGTAATCACCGTTATGTATTTAAAAATGGCAAATATACCTACACTGTATGGATTAATGTCATTGGCCCAGATGAAGTGCCACCAGCTAGTTTAGAAATAGAAAAAGATGGCGAGCAGATTTTAGATCAAGACGCTATGATTATAGAATAATAAATCACCACTCTTTTTCGTAAGTAGCATCTACTAATTCGTGTTTATCGGTGGTAGTTTGGGCAAAATTAAAGCCCGCATATACGCTATGCGCTCCAACTTCACCTTTGGTATTTATGGCTAAAAATCCGACTTGTAACCCTGTTAAATCTTTATGCTTAGCTATGATTCTGTTGACCGCCTCCTCGCAAGCTGCTTGGGGCGATTTACCGTGACGCATTAGCTCTACAACAGTGGCGCTACCAGCAATCCTAATAACGGCTTCTCCAAGTCCAGTTGCACAAGCCCCTCCTATTTCATTATCCACAAAAAGACCAGCACCAATTATGGGTGAATCGCCAACACGGCCATGCAATTTATAAGCCCATCCACTGGTGGTACAGGCACCAGATATATTGCCTTTAGCATCTATCGCCAACATACCTATGGTATCGTGATTTTCAGAATTGATTTCAGGTTTTTTCAAATCTTCTGAAGATTTCCACTTTTCCCAGTCAGCTTTTGAACTCTGGGTTAATAGATTTGTTTTTGGGAAACCCTTTTCAATTGCAAAATCATAGGCGCCTTGCCCTACTAACATCACATGTGGAGTCTCTTCCATTACTTTTCTGGCCACTGAAATTGGATGCTCAATATCTGTTAAACAAGCAACTGCGCCACACTCATTTTCGTGATTCATAATGCAGGCATCTAACGTGACAATTCCGTCTTTGTCGGGTAAACCTCCAAGCCCAACACTTTTATTGTCAGCATCCGACTCCGTAACACGCACTCCTGACTCTACCGCATCTATAGCTGAACCATTCCCCTCCAATACCTGCCAGGCGGATTTGTTCGCTGCCATACCATGGTTCCATGTAGAAATCACAATTGGATTAACAAAGCTTCCAGTATTTATCGCCGAACCATTTGCGACTTTTTCAACGGCTGTTCCACCTGTACACTTTGATAATAATACACCACCTGTTGCCAATGTAGCAACTTTCAAGAATTTTCTTCTACTCATAATCTATTTGATTTGAATAAATGCAAGATAATTTAAAATTGAGACATGGCCGAAAATTTTATAAAAAAAGCCCCGAGTATGACTGTCGGGGCTTTTCGCGGGGATTTAATATGTATTTGTATGCATAACAGTTTAGTGACTAATTATAGAACGCTTATTTTCTTGTTGCGGGGAATGAATTAAGCATTCAACACTATTCTATATCAAACATACAAGTCAATCAATCGACCCACTCCTATGATTACCGCAATGTTACGAATCATTTTAAGAGACTATCTGATATTTTCGACGAAGGGATTTTTTAGGACTAGCTAAAAACCGTTGATAATGTATTTAAAAATCTCGTATTCATAAATTTAAATGTTCATTACTTTAATTCTTAAAAAGTCGATTTCTTCGACGAATGTCTTTTTGATTAGGCATAGGTTGTTAAACAGCGTTCAAATGTTTTAATCGAAAATCTCAACTAAATTTTGAGCAGACCAGATTGCTGTTGGCTGACCAGGAACCATGTGATTTGTGAGCGTTGGACACATTGTAAAAGCATTTGCAACCATGGTGACGAACTGAGGCATAATTGGATACCAATAAATACCCAATCCGGCCCAATATGCATCTGGATTTGTTAGTGACTGGTAAATTTGAATGGTTGAACCAGGCATAAGGGTATACATATTAGATACTGGTGTACCGCCAGAACACTGACTGCGTTCCACCGCAATAACAATTACTATTTCGCTAGTGTTATTCATAATATCCAAGGCTGCGGGTGGTCCTGGTGGTGGTGGCGGAGGTGATTGTGACACTACCGTATTTAAGGTTAATACAAACACTAACATAAGTGCTAATTGAATCATTGACTTTTTCATAACTTATTGATTTTTAAATTCAAGACAATAGTATGAAAGAATGATAGCCACTTAATAGATTTTTCGACGAATGAAATATTTAGGGTACACTAAATGCTGTTAATAAATCACTTATAAGACTATTGCATAACCATCTAAATGTTACAAACTTTATATAGTATAATCTACTGATTTATCGACGAATAAAGATCTTTATAAAAGCGCAAAAAACAATTGTTTTTCGTTATTTAATTTCGTTTATCGAATATCAAATGGCTTTGGTCTATTAAAAACCATAATTCAACGACAGATTCTTAAACTGACTACTGACTTATCAAATATGATGATACTTTAAAAATTCTATGAAATTTTTACATTAATTATCTATATTCACAGTTATAAAGATTGGCAATCATATACTACTTTGTAGCAATGGACGACACAACACTATTCGAAACCAAAAATCTATTTGTACGACCGCTTAAGCTTTCCGATAAGGAATTGTTTTATAAATTAATGAGTGATCCTCTCGTTATGGACCCCATTCCACAACCTGTTTTTAATCAAAAAGAAAGTGATATTAAATTACATGAATTAATTGCAGCGGCGAAAGGCAGACAAAAAATGATATGGGGTATTTTTGAGCAAGGAAACGCTGATTTGATAGGAATTTGCGGCTTTTTAATGAATTCTAGCCAAAATCCTGAATTGGCCTATCGGTTCCGGCCAACGTTCTGGGGAAAAGGTTATGGCAGTGACATAGCCTTTGCACTCCTTAATTATGGGTTTACAGCACTTAAATATGATCTTATTGAAGCTGACGTCCACAAAAAAAACACAAGGTCGATTAAGATTCTTCAAAAATATATGAAGCCTTTAAAAACCGATTGGCCTAAATCAGACCCAAGTTTTGATTTACGGTATCGTATCACAAAAGAAGCCTTTTTAAAGTTTGGGTTTTGCTCATAAATTAGGTCCTCCACTATCTGGCGACTCTAATTACTTTAGCATATATCACATTTTACCCTTTCAAGAAAAGAAGCTTAAGGAATAACCAGAATATTAGTATTCTCTATCCTACTCAATTCCTTTAAACTATCTTTTTCAAACAATGCTGGAATCTCTTCCAATGCTGTGCCAATTGCTACTTCATAATTGATATAATCTTGGAAAACAGCGCCACTAACTTTTTGACGGTTATATGCCGCTCTAAAACGGACACCTCCACCATTGGTATTATATTGATAAGCAAAGTAGTCAATTAAATGGGTACCTGCGTTAAACCAGTAATAAAAAATATCGTCATGATCCTCTCCACCACCTTCTTCGCTGAAGCGAATTTCAACTACATCACAAACTGTAGACTTTATGGTTTGCTGTCCTTTATAACTAGCCAAAACACCCGCATCAGACAATTTATATGGTAATGATGCAAAGTAAATCACCGAATTTAGAGACGCCTTATATTTACTTGCTTCTTCTTCCGTCAATGGTATCGAGTCACCATTAACTTCTCTCCAAAAATCGTCATTACTGTAGTTGTCATGAATGATTTCTTGTCCAACGGTATCAATTCTATTAAATTTAAAACCTTGATTGCGAAACCAAAAACTATATGCTTTGTTTCTAAAGTCAAATTGAAACATTTTCTCTTCAAAAGCAGACACACCATGGGCTTTCTGAGACTGTTTGATAATGCTATCGGCTTTGGACTGGGGAACTACTATCGTATCAACTTCATCTGCTTCCATCTTTTGATGGCTTTCATGGCACGACAGTATAATTAGTGAGCTTATAAAAATGGCAACTATTTTTCTCATAACAATTCGGTTGGTCTGTATACAACGTTATTCATTACAATAAAAAACATTTTTTATTTCACGCCTGGAATCAGAGCTCTTAACTTGGGCATTCTTAGCCATAAAATTAGCCAAATAATGATTCCAAAAATAACCGGGAATAAGATTTGACTAACAGGGTCGCTATGAATAATATGCGTTGCCACTGCCCCGCCCAGCCAGCCAGTAATTAAAATAGCACCCAAAATACAAGTTTTTGGAATAGCATAGCATAAGACAGCAATTAATAAGATAATCCCCATTGCTACAACTGAATCTTCACTGTACCCCATTTCTATGGCCATTTTCGTAGCATTTTCTGCCTTCAACATATTATTAAAGGCACCGAAAGTAAACGCAACTACAATGAGTGTTTGCAGAATATAAGAGGCCCACAAAGCGCCTTTTGGCAATGTTTTTTCTTCAGTCATAATTTAGTTTTAGTAGTTGACGACAATTTAGGAATTTTTATTGGATTCGTGATTTTTATCCTTAAAAGGGCAGATACTTTTTCATTCAGATATAATACCATTATTCAAGAAATCACCCACCTCGAGCCTCCCTCGAGGGAGGAAGTCTTTAAATTCAAAAGTTATCTCTACAGCTTGTCTTTTCCTCATTGAGGAGGGGTTTAGAGAAGTGACCTTCGGAGGAAGACTCTTCCAGTATTCATCTAAAATGCAATCATTCAAGAAATCACCCACCTCGATCCTCCCTCGAGGGAGGAAGTCACAGTCCACACTAGCATTAAAAACACATAATTAAACATTTCCCGCCTAGAGCAAGGTAACGATAGCTATCGGAAAAGAGAAATGCAGGGGTGTTTTTTTCTACATCAAGTCTATTCCAAATCAAACCGATCTGCGTTCATCACTTTGGTCCATGCTTTGACGAAATCTTTGACGAATTTTTCTTTATTATCGTCCTGCGCATACACTTCAGCATAGGAACGCAGTATGGAATTAGAACCAAAAATCAAGTCCACCCTTGTGGCTGTCCACTTTACTTTGCCTGTTGATCGCTGTATAATATTGTATAGGTTTTCGTTGACTGGCTTCCATTCATAGGCCATATCGGTGATATTGATAAAGAAATCGTTGGTTAAGGCGCCTACTCTGTCTGTAAACACCCCATGATTGGTATTGCCAAAATTGGTTCCTAATACACGCATGCCGCCTACCAGTACAGTCATTTCTGGTGCTGTCAATCCCATTAGTTGTGTTCTATCTAACATCAATTCTTCTGGTTTTACGGTATAATTATCTTTAAGCCAATTTCTATAACCATCATGGATTGGCTCCAACACCTCAAACGACTCTGTTTCTGTCATCTCATCTGTAGCATCTCCACGGCCAGGATTGAAAGGAACGTCAATATTCACACCTGCCGCCTGAGCTGCTTTTTCAATGGCCGCACTTCCGCCCAAAACAATCAAATCAGCCATACTCACGTCTTTTGAAAAGGCTAACTGAATCTTAGATAAGGTGTTCAGTACTTTTTGAAGTCGTGCTGGTTCGTTTCCTTCCCAATCTTTTTGTGGTGCTAAGCAAATGCGAGCGCCATTGGCACCTCCTCTGAAATCTGACCCTCTATAGGTTCTTGCACTGTCCCATGCTGTGTTGATTAGTTCTGTTTGCGACAAGCCGCTGTTTAAAATGGTTTCTTTCAACTGCGAAATGTCTGCCTCATTTAAGGTCACCTTTGTACTTGGAATAGGGTCTTGCCATATAAAATCTTCTGTTGGTACATCAGGACCCAAATACCGACTCTTTGGTCCCAAGTCGCGGTGAGTGAGTTTAAACCAAGCTTTTGCAAATACTGCTTCGAAATAGGCTGGATCTTTGTAAAAACGTTCAGATATTTTTCGGTATGCTGGATCCATTTTCATAGCCATATCAGCATCTGTCATCATGGGGTTTTGCTTCTGACCGGCAATGTGCGCATCTAAAGGCTTGTCTTCTTCTTTAATATTTACAGGTTCCCACTGCCAAGCGCCAGCAGGACTTTTTTGTAATTCCCAATCATAATTCAATAATAAATGGAAATATGTATGGTTCCAACGGTCTGGTGTTGTTGTCCAAGCTCCTTCCAAGCCACTTGAAACAGTATCTTCCGCATTTCCATTCCCTTGCGTATTTTTCCACCCGAAGCCTTGATTTTCAAGGTCAGCACCCTCTGGATCTTCCCCCAGTAAGGACGCATTTCCATTTCCATGTGTTTTACCAACGGTATGACCACCCGCAGTTAGAGCTACTGTTTCCTCATCATTCATTGCCATCCGTTTAAAGGTTGTCCGGACATCTTGTGCCGTTCTTAAAGGATCTGGTTTCCCATCTACGCCTTCAGGATTGACATAAATTAAGCCCATTTGAACAGCTGCCAACGGATTCTCTAGCGACTCGCTGTCGTTTTCAGTGCTGTAGCGGCTTTTTGCCAACCAATCTTTTTCTGCTCCCCAATAAATGTCTTTTTCTGGATGCCAAATATCTTCACGCCCACCTGCAAAACCTAACGTTTTAAAGCCCATTGATTCATAGGCCATATTACCTGCTAAAATGAATAAATCGGCCCAGGATAGCTTATTCCCATATTTCTTTTTAATGGGCCACAACAAGCGCCGTGCCTTATCGAGGTTCACATTATCTGGCCAACTGTTTAAAGGGGCGAATCTTTGATTACCAGTGTTACTACCACCCCTACCGTCCGACACCCTGTAAGTTCCTGCAGCATGCCAAGCCATACGAATCATTAAACCACCATAATGCCCCCAATCTGCAGGCCACCAATCCTGACTGTCGGTCATTAATGCCTTTAAATCCTTTTTAACGGCTTCTAAATCTAACGCTTGAAACGCTTTTGCATAATTAAAGGATTCGCCCAAAGGATTGGTCTTTGTATCGTGCTGATGCAGAATATCAAGATTTAAGGCTTTTGGCCACCAATCCATCACATTGTTTTGTGTTTCGGTATTCCCACCATGGCTAACTGGGCATTTGCCGCTCTTTCTATCGCTCATAATCTTCCATTTAATGATTCACGAGTAAGTTACAAAATATGTTTCAAATAGGATAAGGATTGGTCACGTAAGAAACGTTAAAACTTAAATTTCATGGAACGTTTATTAATTAAAACAGCTGAGAGCATGGCCTGCGTAACTCTGCTTCATAACATATAATTGATAGATTTACTTCTGATGGTTTAGTTATGCAGAGTATCCCAAAGGGTATTGCGTATAAGTGTGGTTGGGTGCCGTTTTATTTATTCATCAGTTGAATGACCCAATCGTAGAAAATTCGGTCTTTGTTTAGATAAATTAAAGTTAATCCAATGGTATCATAAAAACCGTGTGTAAAAACTAGTAAAGCAAGATTAGTTCTGTTCTTATAGAATGTAAAAAAGAATATTGTACTTGCTAATCCCACGGCAATCATTCCGGAAGTTCCTTGATAGTTATGAGAAACTCCAAAGTAAATAGAAAGTACAATAACTGAGAAAAGCCACGATTTGTTAGAATCTCCAAATAATTCAGCGAGATGTTTCATGTAATAACCACTAAACAAGAATTCTTCTCCAAAAGCGGCAAATGTCCACATGATTAAAAACAGAGGTAGAAAACTGGCGAAATGGCCGCTTATGACGAATATGCACCAGAAGAATACGTCAACTCGTAACTATGTGTGTAGATTTCAAAAACAATACCAAAAGGGTCTTCCACGTAACACATTTTGAAAGGCTTACCATTCGGGTAATATGCTCTGATTGGCATTCTTTGCTTGCCTCCATACGACACAATTTTTTCAATCAACACCTCAATATTTGGGTCTTGTACACAAAAATGAAAAAGCCCAGTATTAAAAGGAGAGAATGCTGGCGCTTCTTTAATACCATGAGGAAAAGAGAAAAGCTCAATACCAATGCCATCAGACGTTGATAAATGAGCAATTTCAAATTCAGTCCAATCATTACCGAAAACATCTATACACATTTGACCAATGGCTGTATCTTTTTCTTTTTTGACTATAGAGGGCTTCATAATGACATACCACC
>JAWWDX010000083.1:0-11138 GCA_033719695.1 Putridiphycobacter sp. | reverse complement strand
TTTCCAAACTTTCGTAAATAGGGTGCCAACAATAGTGCTAAGAGCACATATCCGCCAGTCCACCCCATAAGGTATACAGAGCCATCATATCCAACAAAAGAGATAATACCTGCCATGGAAATAAAAGAGGCGGCACTCATCCAGTCGGCTGCTGTAGCCATTCCGTTAGCAAGTGGAGACACACCACCACCTGCAACATAAAATTCTTTAGTAGACCCTGCGCGAGCCCAAATAGCGATTCCAAAATATAGTGAAAATGTTATTCCCACTAGGATCCATGTCCATACTTCTACACTCATATTATAATATTTTTAATGAATTAATTTTTTTATTTAATTGACTTATTCGTCGTAACCGTACTTTTTATCCAAGTTGTTCATTATGCGAACGTAGACAAATATTAAGACCACAAATACATAGATAGAGCCTTGTTGCGCAAACCAAAATCCTAGTTTAAAACCTCCTAAACTTATGTTGTTTAAAGCGTCTTTAAAAATAATGCCACAGCCAAACGATACCACGAACCATATGGCTAATAAAATGGAAAGATATTTGACATTCTCTTTCCAATAAGCGGTTGCTTTTTCTTGATTTTTCATAATAATGTTAATTAAGTTTTACAGGTAAATCATTGCTTGTAAGGTCACAGCATTAGTTTGTGCTGCACCAAACGTTGAATTCTTATATTCAAGGGTAAGTTTAGAATTATGGCCACTCATATAAGTATTCACACCGACTCCCAAAATGTTTCGCGTATCTGCTACTGCTTCATACGTATTGAGTCCATATGACACATAAGGCTGAAATTTAGTACCTTTCAAATTACCTGGCACTACGTATCCTATATGCCCATAGAGCATGCTACCGGTACCATAGGCACTAAACAGATAATCTTTGCCGTAATCGTTGAGTTGGTATGTAGCATATACCGATAGTGCAGAACCATTTTCACCTATCGGCGCTTCATAGAAAACATCTCCAGCAAACAGTAATACATTTTGCCCTTCAAGCGTTCCCATAGTATCGACAAGTGAAACTGATCCATTAGGATGAGCAAAGAAGCCTGCACCTATGTTTAATACTTTCTTGGCACCAAGGTAGGACCCAACTTTGTATGGTAAAAAATTTGACTCTTTATCCAATAATTGATATTCAAAATAGCCAGCATAGGCAAACCCTGCTGATTTTGAACCAAGTAAACGTTTACCACCATATACTGTTTGATTTAAAACATCAGCATCTCTGGCGTCTAACCCATTTGTAATGGCGTCGTTAACGGCTAATCGGTATTGCAACTTGCCAAACGACCCCTTTGCAAAAACACCTAAATGCCTTGCGAATTGGTCTGACAAGCCAATAGTAGACCACGATTGTCGATTATTGTCGAGTGTCAGCATATTTAACGTACTTTGGTTATTTAATCTAGAGATACCGTTAAAATAGTGCAAGCCTCCACCAACTGTGTGATTTTTTGCCACATTATACTGAGCCCAAACATCATGGAAAAAAAGTTGTGCACCATCACCTTTACCAACCGGACTCATAGTATTGGCGGTTAAACTATTTAATCCAAAATGGGTAAGGATTAAAAACTTGTCGGTAATTTGTGAATACATGAGTATTCTGGCACGTCTCAGATTTAAAGAAATATTATTTGTGTTTGCTGGAACATTGTCGCTATAAACAGCTTGAACTTGTGCCCATGATATGAGTCTAAAATATTTTGAACCACTATCATTGAGTTTTACTTTTAGACCTCCCGTATAATCAGGCGATCCTTGTGTAAAAGCATATTGCCCTGATATCATTGATATACAAAACAATATGCTTAAACCAATTTTTCTTTTTTTCATAGATTTTAATAGATTTAATGAGTATTAAATTTGGTTTTGTGTGCTCCACTAAAGTCTAAATAAAATCGATTTAACAATATTTTAATATACTAATATGGTAATTAATATAGTTTTCAGTCTCGAAAACGCTCCCATTTTATGAGCATAAACTTATCTCCCAGCTCGGTAACAATAGCTCCTGAGCCTTTGATATTTTCACTTTTACTAAAATAATTTGCTAACTCTTCTGCGCTGAGAATTTTGTAAGTAGGATGATAGGCTGTATTTTGAGGCCGTTTCACGCCGTATTTTTTCACCCAATTCAAAATGCTCACATGCGATACGCCTAGGATACGTTCAATTTCGCGGTACGTCAATCCTTCTAGATATAATTGTAAGGCTTTGTTCACGTAATAGTCATCTATTTTTTTGCCTAATTTACTTACTGTATAGTAGTAGTTGCACGCTTTGCATTTATAGCGTTGCCGTTCGTTAACAATACCACTTTTTATTGATTTTTCAGAACCGCAGTTTGGGCAGAATTTAATAGCCATTACAAAAGTATTATGATTGATATATTAAATTAGCATAAATATAGTAATTTAGCAATATTATTTCCCTAGATTCTATATAATTGTTGCAATAGGTTATAAAATGAATTGTATAATTAATAGTATTTCAATATTTTAACTTAGTTATGAAAACCAAAAGAAGTATTTCTTTGGTTAAAATAATTTTAAAATATTCAGGTCTAAGACTTGGTACTTATTTAGAATTGTTCTACATTAGCGCAAGAATTTTTTAGCAGTGATAGAAAAACCGTTCACACCAACGCCTTTTGACAATGATATTCCCTTTGAATTCAATTGTAAAAAAAAGAAGTGTTGTAAGAAATACAAGAAGGGGAAAAAGCCATGCTCCAGCTGCCCTAAACACTAACTATTGTAGCTTAATGAGTTTTTTCAGTCCGTTTAAGCAGACAATTTGGTCAGCATTTTGCTTTTGCGCTAATTTTGCATAATTTTCTGCAACTTTATCTTCAGTATAGCTTCGCTTGTGATATAAATGATAGACTATTGCCTTGTTTTTCATGGAAATGGTTTTTAAGCCCCATGCCTTTAATCGCCATTCAATATCTACATCCTCTCCAACACCTGGTGATGTATAGTCTTCATCAAACCCATTAACCATCAGTAAGTTCGACTTTAATACGCCCCAGTTACAGCCCAATAGTCCTCGTTTTTTAAAACTCAATTTAAACCAAGGAAAGTAGATTCCTTCCTTTATTTTTTCAGTATTAGAAAACAGAAGTGATGAAAAGTTTAGATTTTCAAGCGTACCTGAAAGCCTCATTTTAGAACTAATGTCTTCACCCAACATAACGCGCCTGCCACTTAAAATGGCATTGTTTGCATTTGCTTTTAAATAGTTTTTAATAAAATGTTTATGGGGAATGCAATCACCATCAATAAATAAAATCAACTCGTGGTTAGCGACCAGAATAGCCTTATTGAGCATTTTGTTTTTACGAAAACCGTCATCTTCCGACTGAAAAACATGCTTGATAACAAATGGATACACAGATCGCATTTCCTGCACAAATGAAATGGTTTCCTCATTGGCATCATCTTCGGCAATGATTACTTCAAAATTAGAATTGGACTGTCTATTTAAACCTTCTAGAATCAAACGAAGATTTGGTATGTTTTGATAGTATGAGATGATAAGGGATGCAGCCATAGGGCGAAAATAGTCAATATTAGTTCATAGACAAAAGTTGAAAGTACAAAGAAGATTAAAGAAAAGAGAATCAAGTATTAAGGTTTCACAAAACAACTTAGGCTGTATAAGTTGCGATATAACATAACAGCTATTATTCTTATCGAAAAATACTCACTATCAAACTAACCGACAATAAACTTTAGACATAATCAATCTTCCACATACATTTCAATTAATCCTTCGGGAGCCTTTAGGTAAATGGTTTCGTTCTCCCAATCTATGCGTTCGAAGAATTGATCTTGCTTTGGAATTAGAATTTCTTTTCCATTAAAATTAATTTCGTACATAGGATTTGTTTTATAGTCTAATATCTTAACAATGTTACCAATATCACCATGTACCTTTTCAATTACTTTAAACCCTTCGATTTCGAATTGATAGAATTCGTCATCCCCTAAATCGTCAAGAAAGTCGAGGGGGAGGTAGAGTTTCTTTTTTAGTAAACGCTTGGCCTTTGCTTCTGAATTGACATCTTCAAATTTTACAACCGCAAAACCTTTGTTTCTAATTAAAATAGATTCAATAAAAAAAGGAACCAATATATTGTCGATTTCAACAAATACTGATTCCAATCCTTTGAATTCTTTGGGATCATCTACATCTAAAAAAATAGACAACTCTCCCTTAAAACTATGTAAGCGAGCAATGCTACCTAAATTGAAGCAATCCTCTTTCTCAAACATTTTATTCTTCTTCTGAAGACGCTTCTTTAGCTGGTGCTTCTTCTTCTGTTGCAGCAGCTTCAACAACTTCCTCTTCAGCTACTTCTTCTGCTGGTGGTGTATTCTTAGCAGCAATTTCAGCAGCACGTTTTTCGTTGGCTTCTTTTTCAGCAGCTAATACTTTAGCTTTTGCGCTATCAGCATTTTTTACTAAACCGTCTTTTTTCGCCTGTATTTTAGCTTCTTTTTCTTCCAACCAAGCTGCGAATTTCTTATCAGCATCAGCTTCTGTTAAAGCACCTTTTGCAACCCCTTTTAACAAGTGGTTTTTGTACAAAGCACCAGTGTACGATAAAATAGCCTTCGCCGTATCAGTTGGTTGTGCTCCTGTTTGCAACCAGCTTACTGCTTTTTCAATGTTTAAATCGATTGTTGCAGGGTTGGTTACCGGATTGTAAGTACCAATTTTTTCAATGTACTTACCATCTCTTTTTGCTCTTGCATCAGCAATAACAATGTGGTAAAAAGGCTTTCTTTTTTTACCGTGTCTTTGTAATCTAATTTTTGTTGCCATAATGGATTATAGTTGGGATACGAAATCCCGGTTAATAATTATTTAAGGGTGCAAAGATAATATTTTAATTTAAAATGAATGCAAGTTCAATTGCTTTTATTCACAATTGCACAAGTTATTCTTTAGTTGACTAGCTAATGCAATGTTTTTAATTCTCGTTCTATTTTCACCAATCTCATACTGAACTGCATACTCTTTTCCTTTGTAGACGGTTATAATATTGTAAACTCTATTGACTAGGCTAGGGTCATTTGATGTTTGGATGGATACGGCAGATTTATGCCATGTTTTTAAACTGTCTATTTCAATACTGTAACAATCTAGTTGGCAATCAATAATTGGGTAATATGAAAAATTGTGTGATTCTATGATTTGAAAAACAATGCGTTTAGGTAAGGCTAGCGGTGATTTATTTGAATTCGATAGACTAACTTTACAATTAATTTTGGGAGACTTAATATCAATTAGTTCGCTGTAAGCATCATCATTTAGACTTTCATATAGTTTAAAATACATAGACAGTCCGTCTGGTCCATCAATTTTATACTCCTTTTGTTCAATACGGGTTTTACTTCCTCCAAAATCGACATTTCCATTGGTGTTTAACAAATCAAAAACTGGTTGCGAATCGTCCGAAAAACAGTGTAATAGTGCTGCTACACTGTCACCAATAATAATTGTATTTTCTGCAATGACGCTTTTCACTCGGTTACCAGGCAACCAAGTACAACCTCTTTGTCCAAAAAAGAAAGCCACAGCAACAACCCCCAATAAAAAGCCTACTAAATAGTATTTGATTCTATTTTTAAACTTATCCATTCATCAAATTTCCTGCAAAGGTATCGGTTTTTATATGTTGGCTGCACATATTTTATAAAATTTTACCATCAAAAAAAAATCGAATGTCGATAAATTTTACGCAGATATTGTATATTTGGAACAGTTAAACAAACCGGTAATCGAAGATTGCCTTTAAAAAAGGAAAATGAGAAAATTAATAGCCCTAATTAAAAGATTATTCAGAATTGGAAATGCAGAAGCAAATGCTTTGGTTGATAAGTTAGAAGATCCAATTAAAATGACGGAAGAGGGAATTCGCGAGTTAAAGTCAAACTTAAGCAACGCTTTAACAGCTTTGGCAGAAGTAAAAGCACTTGCTATCCGTTCTAAAAATGATGCTGAAACAGCCACTGAAAAAGCCAATGAATATGAAAAGAAAGCTGTATTATTATTGAAAAGAGCAGAAGCCGGAGAAATTACGGCAGAAGAAGCTGATAGGTTAGCCAGTGAGTGTTTGGTGCAAAAAGAAGCGCTTGGCGAAGCTGCTGAAACACATAAAGCAGATCAAGCAAAATTTGATGCCCATGTCACTAAATTAGACGGAAACATAGATGAATTAAAGTCAAACATTAAAAAGTTTGAGCATGAATTAAAAACGTTGAAGGCGAGAGCAAAAGTATCTACTGCAACAAAAAACATTAATAAGCAATTAGCTGATGTTGATTCGTCTAGTACTGTGAGTATGTTGGAAAGAATGAAAGAAAAAGTAGCGCAAGAAGAGGCTTTGGCAGAATCGTATGCTGATATTGCTTCAGAGAGCCACTCGATTGATGATGAGATTAACAAAGCTTTGGAGTCTGGTACAGCTGAAGTAAAAGCCTCAGACAGTTTAAAAGCATTGAAAGAAAAAATGGGAATGAGTTAACATTCATTTTAAATTAATTAAAAGTAGTGAACATCCGCAGTTAAAACATTACTGCGGATTTTTTTTGTTAAGTAATAGGTATGAAACAATTATTGGTAATATTCCTGCTCTTTGTAAGCAGTATCTTATGGGGGCAAGACCATTTTTCAAAACTTAAAATAGAAGAAGATAACGGCTATGATGAACTGAGTACGTTTTTTGGAGATTCGTTGCTCTCAAACTTCTCAGTGTTCCTCACCGGTGAGAATCATGCATTTGCAAAAACAAATTCATTGACTGAATACCGCTTTTTAATATTCCTTCACGAAACACAAGGCGTTAATCATTTCCTCTTTGAACAAGGTCCAGCCATAGGCTATATCATTAATAAAATTACTATTGAAGATGATCTTGATTATGCTTTCTATTTAGAGGATCGTTTTTATAAACCATTTTTTGAAATGGTAAAGAGAATAAGGGATTATAATGAATTTCAACCAGATAGTGCGAAAATAATGACGCATGGCATTGACGTTGAACGCTATCCGGCTTATGCCATTTTTGCGTTAAATGATATCATAGACACTTTACCTACCAAAGGCGAAACTGGAAGAATTTATGAGTCGATTAAAGCATTGGGGTCTTCTGAATTTAAAGATGCTTCACCTGAGCAAATCTATAATGCAGGCGGCACGAGGTTTAATTTAAACGGCAATGTGATAGATGCTTGGTCGACTTTTAATACCATTATTTATGATGTTAATAGGTTAAAAGACTCGTTAAAGGTAGAATTGGGAGATACCTATCCAATTTTTAAAGATATTATAGAAAGTATTGAAAAAGGGCATCAGTGGTTTCATGAAGAACGCGAAGGTGATTTGTCAGGACCTATCACACGTGAGCGCTTTATGCTCGACCAATTTGAACGCTTAACCAAACGTTACGAAGCGCCGAAATTCTATGGACAATTTGGTCGTTGTCACTTACATTCCGATAAAAAAGCTAAACGCTGTTACTCATACGATATGTCGTCCATTGCCAAACGCATAGGCGAAATGGATGACCCCTTATTTAAAGGTAAAGTACTGGCCATTCCAGTGCTATATGAAGCGTATAATAGTTATGAACGGCAAATGATTGAAAGTTTGAATCTTGACTATCGTTTTGAAGATAAAAATGAAGTCTATTTGATTGACATTAACTATTTGAAAGGTGATAATCCATTGGCCGGGTTTTCAAACTCACTACCATACATTATTGTCAATACACATCCGCAAGAAGGTTTTTCAGATGAGTATAATTTCAATTTTGGTAGAGAATCTGTACATTTTGGCCTAAGTGCAGGATTGCGTTATTTGAATAAATTAAATACGCTAAATTTTGAACTTGGTAATGTCGGTTCAAGTCCTTTTGCAACCACTCAAACTTTTTATGAAATAGGATTTGATTATTACGACATGAATGTGTCGACCTTTCACCTAAGTTATATGTTTGTACCCGAAATTAGTAACGGCGACCGTTTCACTATGCGACAATCATTGTTTTCTTTTGGTAATGCTTACCCATTTGGAAACGATTGGTTTATTGGTGCTATAGGCTTAAATTACACATTTGGTACTGTCTATCTAAAAGAAACTAAAGATGCTGTTGTACCTAATCTTATTCAGGTAAATGGCGAAAATATTACCATCTACAAGAATGATATTTTTTACCTCGATCCTTATTTGGAAGCGCGGTTAATGTTGCCAGTTATCAGTTTAAATGCCAAAGTAGGCTATGCATTTGATGTATCAGGCAAATATTGGATAATCGACAGCAAAATAAAAGATTTTACTAAAACTAGTTTTACCAGTGCCTATTTCACGGTCGGCGCTAGTTTTCATTTTGATTCTAGCTATTAGTAGCGCACGCTTTCTATAATAAATAGTCAACGTTCAGCTGTTTTAACATACTACGCCAAAACTCAGGAAAGCGTCCAGTAACATTTATTGTTTTCCCATTAATAGGGTGAGGGAAAGATACTTGATGAGCATGTAAAAATAAGTTACCAATGCCTAGTTCATCAATAAACATGTGGTTGTGATGCCGATTGCCGTATTTTGGGTCACCGATAATAGGATGACTAAATTTGTTCATATGCTTGCGTAACTGATGCATTCTACCAGTTTTGGGTTGTAATTGTAAAAGGGTGTACCGAGCAGATGGGTAAGGCTGCACGGGGATAGGCACCTCAAAGTGATGTAGGGGTTTATATTGCGTTTCTGCATCTTTATAAGTTGTTGCTTCGTCGGCCCTGATGGGAAAATCTAATAACCCTGCTGTCAACACATGGCCCCGCACCAATGCTACATATGTTTTTTGAAAATCGTTACTGTTAAACAGGGCCTGTGTTGGTTGAATGATTGTTTTATCTTTTGCAAAAACGATTAAGCCAGACGTTTTTCTATCGAGTCGGTGTATGGGATGTAAATTTTCTTCCTCTGATGTTTTGTTTAATAGTTGGCAGAGTGATTCTTCGTCGATATTGCGCGCATATTTTGAATGGTGAACAATTAAGTTACTAGGCTTATTAATAATTTTAAGCCAAGCATCTTCATACACCGTTTCAATAACAATACTCATTTGACAAATATATTGAAATACTCAAAGCAGTAACTTAAGTAACATGGATTCGTGAAAGGATTCCATAACCGCTAAAGTTTACTAAAATTACATCACCTTCGGTACAGCGCGTTTTGCCCGATTAAAACTCTATCTATCATTGATTTAATTACACGTTTAAACCGATTAACAGAAGAAAAATTAAAAAAAAATTATACGCTTATGTAACTTTTATCACTGTTTAGCCCTCTTATAGATAGAAACCCAAACAATGGCAAGTAAGCAAAACAAGTTTTTAAAATTGTACGAACCGATTCACGATCGGTTTGAACGCTTTTGTAGAGCTAGGGTTTATGGTGATATGGATTATAAAGACTTGATGAACGAAACCTTATTAATAGCATATACAAAATTTGACACCTTGAAGTCGGAGCAGGCTTTTTTATCTTTTTTGTTTACCATAGCTGTTAGGTTTTTAGCCAATACGGCCAAGAAAGCCAAAAAAGAACTGTCAGATGTTTCGGTAAATTTGAGTAGTATTAAAGCAGAAGGGAGCGGATCGGAAAGTAGTGCTGAAGTATACCTATTGCATGAAGCTTTGGCCTTGTTGCCTGAAATACAACGAGAAGCTATCATATTATTTGAAATTTCAGGATTTAGCATCAAGGATATTATGGTTATTCAAAACGCAAAGGAATCAACTGTAAAACAAAGGTTAAAGCGAGGTAGAGAGCGGCTAACGGCTATTTTAACATTCGAATCAACACATCAAAGAGGGGAGGTGAGTCATGGATGATAACCAAATGAATACATTACTAGAAGACTTATTTGCTCAGGCAAGGGTAGAAGTGCCACAGCGGTCGTATGACGATACTAAAAAGACATTTTTAACCGGTCTAGCCGTTGGAGGTGCCAGCATCATTGGGTTAAAAGTCATCACCAGTTCTATATTAAAATCTAAATTTTTTATCATGAGTATATCTGCAGTTAGTATTTTAACCAGTGCCGTCTTAGTATATACAGCGGCAGTAAAACCAACTCAGTCAGTAGCTGACCATCAAACTAAACCTTCAACCGAAGTGTTTGAGGCAAACACACCTATGGGGAGTGCGCTGCCACCGGACCTATTTGTAGAACAAAACAGGCCAACTTTGTTAGTTGAGCCAGACGATAGTTTGGACGTAGAGAAAACTGATACCGTAGCAAATTTGGAAGCAATCATCTTAAAAACAATCGATAGTATTGATATGGAAGCTATAGAAATTGAGCTAGCAAGAGCTGTTGAAAGCCTAAAGGAAATCGATATAGAAGTCATTGAAGGTGAAGTAGCTGAACTTAGATTAATGCTAGAAAAGATGCAGGTTGATAGCCTTATTCGATTTGAATTAGCCAACACACTGAGGGAATTAGAAGCAGAAGGCGTAAAACTTAATCATGATATTGACCGTAATAGGCATGAAGCCAGGGTGATGGTGTTAAGTAGAGAAACTGTGCAAGCTCCAAAGCTGACCCGTAAAGTATTTACTATTACCGATAAAACTACAGATTTAGATTTAGAAGCTTTCAATAAAGAAGCCACTGAGGCCGGCATTGATGTGCGATACGATTGTAGAGTTTGGGCAGGGAAAGTTAAAAAATTAAATATGCGTTGTGAAATTAATACAGACAATGGCGAGCAAATTCAAGACATACATATTAAAAATGTCAAACGAAATGAAACTTTTGCCTTCAATATAGTATGGTACGAAAATGCGTCTGGGGAAGCGGTTTATTTTAATAAAACAGAGAAATGCGAAAACGAACAGCATAATCATAATTGTGAAGAACACTAAAACCCGTTACAAAATTTACACTTAATTTATAGTATTTGTTTTTTCATAGGTGTAAATGTTAAGAACAGTCACTCAGTAAGCAGAGTGGCTGTTTTTTTTTGATGTATAGGCAAACAATGGTGCAGTCAAATTCAGTACGTTATGCTTACAGAAAATAGACACAGGGGATTT
>JAWWDX010000082.1:0-11162 GCA_033719695.1 Putridiphycobacter sp. | reverse complement strand
ACCTCGTTGAACAGCCTTAAAAAATACTGCACTGCTCGTTTCAAAATCGTCTAAAAAAGCATCATAAATAGCCCGAATCTTTTCTAAATCATGCCCGGCCTCAACTAGAGCCTTGTCTAGTTCACGTCGTTTTATTTCACATAGGTCAAAATAAATATTTACAAAACAGTGTGTTTCCTTGTCTATAGGCAGATGGTAATTACTCTCATAAGGATCGAAAATGGTGGCGGTACTTATCTGCAAAGTATCTTTATAGGCATTAGCATCTAAATAAATTTTAACCACTAAATTGTATTTTCTTGTTTTTAAATCGGTAGTGACCTCGTAGGCATTGGTATCTATTATGACGTCTTGAAATCCTATTCTTGTTTTAGACCACGTGACAAATGGATGTTCAAATACCCCCTTTGTGGCATATGGATTGGCCTTGAACATGGTTTTATTGGTAAAAGATTTTTTATCATGGTAGAATAGCGCATTCACATTTTCTTGGTCGTTCAATTGATACTCATCATGATAGGTCCAAAAAAAATCGTTATACGGCAAGGCATTAATCCTACGGTAATCTCCCAACTCATTTTCAGAGAAATTAAAAATGGGTTGAAAAAACGTTTGCTCAAAGTTATAGGCATATAAAATCACATTGGTGGTTACCGCATAAGTTTCTTGTTCTGCCTTACCTACTCTGCTTTTGTACACAATTTGGTATGTGAAATCGGTATGGTTAAAAATAGAAGCACCATTGGCCTCACTGGTATATGTCTGGGTAATACTAAAGGAAACTACCGAAATTTTGTCGGTTTCAAATAAGGGTAAAAAAGGATGTATTTTTGCCTTTTGACAATTCAACGTAATTTTTTGTAATTGTTTTGTGGTTTGATTTATCCACAATTTTCCAGAAAAGTACCCTACTGCGCTGTCCTTTGGTTCATAACGAATAACAAATACCGAATCAGCATCTGCTGTCAGATAAGCCTGACTTTTATAGAGTCTGAATTGTTTTTTTAATTTCCGTTTACTCAGTTCGAGCGGGTTTGTTGGAAAATAAGCGTTTTTATGAAACACATCCAGCATTATAATAGCCTTTGAACTTTCTAAGGAAGCAAAAAAACGATTATTGTATTTACGCAAAGCCACCCGGCCTGCTTTTAACTGCATATCTTCCACCTTATGTCCTACCATGTCGATATTATAATAACCCTCCACTAGTTCTGTTTGACTACCGTTGATAAAGCTTTTTAGTTCATAGAGTGCTTTGGCTTTTTTTTGAACAGAAGAGGCTGACTTTTTGCACTGACTCACCAAGTCGTACAAATAATCATTCTCTTTTGGTGCCACAGTGACCGAATTCAGCAATTGATTACTTTCTGCCAACTGAATGGTATAAAAAGATTCCCTTGGTTTAATTGGTATTATATAGTTCTGATAACCAATGCAAGTAATTTTAATGGTATCGGACAAACTACCGACAGTAATTTTGAAGTATCCCTCAGTATTGGTAATGGTTCCCTTTTTAGTGCTAATATTATAGACATTTGCAAAGGCAATGGGCTGATTGGTGTTTTTGCTAAATAAACGCCCTTCAACAACGTCAACTTGAGCCTGTACCAAATATGGTAGCAAAGCCATTAAAACCAAGAGAAAAACATTTATTGCTTTCATTGCAATGACGTTTGGTTTGCAGTAATCTCATATAAATGTAGGTATTTATTTTTGATACAGCTACCTGGTATTGGTTTCTATTATAGAGCAATTCTATTCTTCAAATTCAATTTTATTTCTGGCTTTAATGAGTATACTATCGTTAATAATCCGATACAGTTTTCCTCTCTGCACCACATACACTTTATGGTCACTATAATTTCTAAACTGAACCCGAATGGTGTCATTATGTCGTGACCAAGTACCTTCTTCAGTCCACATAATTTCGCCGCATTTGGTTAAGGTGGCTTTTCCCAATGGCTTTAACACCAACTTGCCACAATTTGATCTGCTTTCTATGTATGGTCCTGTCATCACCGCTCGGTAGCATGAGGATATTGCTAGGAACAAAATTAATATGGAGAGAATTTTTTTCAATCGTTTTTATGAGACGTAACTAATAGATAAACTTTGTAAGTATTCGCTTTTGTGTATAATTTATGTTCTGTTAATCTACAGCTTGTTTCTTACTTCAAGCATTCTACAGCGCAATATTTTATATTCTTTCGAATATTTTTTGAAAAATTTACCAGCCTCTTCGATTTACTTATGGCAAAACCTTCACATGTGCATGCACTTCAACGCCGTTTAGTATGAGCTCAAGGTCTTCTTTAGACATTTTGACCCCTTTTACATTGTTCAATTGTCCCTCTGGCGAAATAGCCTTAATGCCATAGAAGGTGCCATTTTTGCTAATGGCTTTGATGTTGATGATGTTTCCGGAACGTTTGACGCCTTTAACATCTAGTGTACCACCGTCGGCAGTAAAAGCTTTAATATCGTACACAGTTCCATCCAAGCCAATAGCTTTTAAAGGTGCATATTCATCATCACTCACTAATAGCTTAACGGGTAATTTCTCTGATCCTACGAAAGCTTTGATATCCATCAGTTGTCGTTGATCGGCGTTCTGAATCGCTTTAACATCATATCTATTTCCGTCCATATCCATAGCCTTTACATCTAAAGTTTTACCTTCAGTATCGATTGCTTTGATGTGCCAAATAGCATTGTCACCACCCCATCCATCTTGTGGTAATACCTTGACGTGTGCGCACACTTCAACGCCGTTCACTGTTAACTCAAGGTCTTCTTCAGACATTTTGACCCCTTTTACATTATTCAATTCGCCTTCAGGAGAAATAGCTTTAATGCCATAGAACGTGCCATTTTCACTAATGGCTTTAATGTTGATAATGTTTCCAGAACGTTTGACGCCTTTAACGTCTAATTTACCGCCGGCGGGCGTGAGCGCTTTAATGTCATATACAGTGCCGTCTAAACCTATGGCTTTTACCGGGGCGTATTCATCATCACTCACTAATATTTTTACAGGTAATTTTTCTGCACCTACAAAGGCTTTAATGTCCATGAATTTCTGTTGTTCTGAGTCTTGAATGGCTTTAACATCATAGCTATTTCCGTCCTTATCAATGGCCTTTACATCTAACGTTTTACCAGCTGTATCAATTGCTTTGATGTGCCAAATGATTGCTTGCTCGGTTTCAGGAGTAACTTCTGCAGCTTCAACCTCAGGTTTAGGCTCTGACGCAGTTTCTGAACAACCCATAAGCACAATGATGAATCCAAGAATTGCAGCTAGGCTTACAGAACGAATAGCTATTGGTAACTTATATATATTTTTCATAAGGCGATATATTTGGATGAATGATAGTACGAGTATACTAATTTGTTTTGTGTTTCCACTAAATTTCACCAAATTTTAGTGATGAATGCCCTCCAATAGCGTTGTTAAATTTGTTTAGAACCTATCATTTTGAGTTTATCTAAACTGTTTCGGTTTTAAATTTTCTTGCGCATTATCCACAATTTCCACTATGCGCTTTTGCCTAGTTTCTGGTCGTTTTGCTGAAATTACCCAATGCAATAATATTTTTTTGGCCGACTTGCTAAGGTTTTCATAGAAAGCCACTGCCCGATTGCTATTCGATAGCGCTTCTTTCAGGTCTGGCGGTAGGACTAGTGCTTCAACATCATCCAAAATAGTCCAAGAACCATTTTCTTTGGCCACTTCAATACTTTTATAACCTTCAGCTGTCATTAGCCCTTCTTCTATCAAAGTTTTGACTTTAGCTTTATTGATTTTAGACCAATTACTTTTGGCTTTGCGTTTGCTAAAATATTGCATGAATTTTTCACTGTCTATGCTTCGTTTTGTGCTATCTATCCAACCAAAACATAATGCTTCATCTACCGAATCACTCCAGCTAAGGTTATGGTTTGGTGCGTTTTTCTTATAAAAAACAACCCATACCGCCTCTTTTGTTTTATGGTTTAATTCAAGCCATTGCCGCCAGTCAGTTTTGTTAGCAGGAAAATACGTTTCAACAGATTTCATAAGGATGGTTGGTGGTTGGGTAAATTTTAGTTGCTGTAAATTACGAAACAGCCATGAAATTTGCATTTTGCTAGGTGCTTTTTTTGCAAAAAAGAGCTAAATACTGACCTTAATTAAATCTGTTACAACCTCTTCCACACTTACTAATTTTTTATTAGCAACTGTTATATATTTCTCAATAATTTCAAATTCTTTTTGAAGAAGAATTGTAGTTTCAGATTCGAGGTTAAAACAACTAGATAAAATCTTCCAACTTATCTTAATTTCTTCTGCATCATTTTCTGGGAGGAAATGCCACTTAAATATACGATTCTTTTTTGGTACTAAAGGTTTGTTTTCAAGCGGAATGTATTGGATTGTTTTATCATCATCATTTACAAAAAGCTTTCGGTATTTAGCTAGATTCATAGAAATGGCTTGTATTCCAGTAGGTTCATCATCAATTATTTTACGAGCACCAGATTCAATTTTCATAAATATTTCCCAGTTTTCGAGAATAATACTGCCTGTGTTTGTAAACTCCATCTCAACAGAACACCAAGTATGATTTATCTCAGATGGTTCAAAGAAACTTATAGGCATTCTATTAATTGGACTGCTGCTAAAATGCTTCTCAATGTCTAAATGTTTCTCTAAAGTATGATGTGTTATTATTTTTTTAAATTTAGGTTTTATTGTTGGATGAGTTTCGCCATTAAAGGTTAATGACACTGAATTTTGCTCTTCGAACTGTTTATTGAGCATATAAGATTTATAAGTCCGTTCATTTTTTCTAATTAAATCAGCTAAATCTTCCCAAGCTTTAATTAGTATTTGGAAGTTTCCGTTTTTTATACTTTCAATATTCTTTGTTCTGATATATTCCTCTATTCTGCCATCTTTCGGAGCAGTGGTAGCGAAAATGAACACCTTTAACTTTGGAATAAATTCCAAGGCCTTGGAAATTTCTTTATCAATTTCTTTTATTGTTAAGTTCTTACCGAAGTTGTTGTCTTTACCTTTGCATTGTATACCATAGTAACCATGTTCTCCTTTCGGTATTGCATACACATCAACTCCTTGTTGTTTTTGACCACTTCTTCCATGTTTTGTTATTGATAATTTGCAATCCCATACCTCACCAAATAGTGTTTCACACAAATCTTCAAAGTCTTGCCAATGACTGGGAGCGGGAATCTGTTTTTTCATAAGGATTTTATTAAGTTAAAAGTCTTCTGCAAAAATACTTTTGGGCAATTGCCTTTAACGGCTAAGTAAAATTTGGCATTTATGCCGAACAGCTTTGCTGTAAATTTTACATTTTGTTATGCGCTTTTTTATTTATTTTAAGTGTAAAAATATTCCATGCTAAATCAATATTATTATCATTTGAAACCTCTTTATTTGTGAAGTTAATTTCCGCGTGGAAATGTTTCGAAAGCTGTTTAGCATTGTAAAGTCCCATGCCTGTCCCTTCTTTATCCGAGCGATTTGCAGTTGATCTGAATCCTTTTGAGAAAAGGTAAGGTTGTTCTGTTTTAGGGATCGCCCTTCCATATGAATGTACTTCAATATTTATCAATTTTTTACTTTCAGAAATAATGACTTTGGGTCCAATCCTTTTTGGAAATTCCGAATACTTCAAAGCATTTTCAACTAATATTTTAACTAATATTTCAAAGTATTCCTTATCACCATTTATTAAACCAGAACTTGAACCTGAAAATTCAATATCAGCTCGGTCTTTTTTAAAATCATTTCTATATATTTTTACAATTTTACTAACAGACCTATGCACTATAAAAGACCTATCATTGCTTAACTTTAAATTTTCGAAAAAATCTGGTATATAAAATTTGACGTTGTCAAGAATAAATTTTATTAATCTACTTCCAACATAAATTTTCTTTACATTTTCGGACTGTTCTTCAAACTTTTCTTCCCATTCTGCTTCACTATCAATTCGCATTATTGTATCAATGTTTCCAGCGATTTTAGAGTTTAACCCCCTTATTTCGTGAAGATTTTGGGTCACAATATGAATTGGTATATATTCTTTGAAATTAACTAAGTCATACTCGAATTGGATTTGTTTTTTGAGATAATCCAAATAAAATCGGTTTTCGGGATATTTTTTACCTAGGTTTCGATATTTCCCTCTACCTGTTTGATTAGTTACTAAGCCGACATAGCAAATAAAATCGAGATTTAAGTATGTAAAACCAAGTGGGTCTATGCCTACTTCAATTTCATTAGTGGAACTATCAGAGAGTATTTTACTAAAAAATTCTTTTAAGAGTTTCTGATTACTTTCTCTTTTATATTCTTGAGGTAGATTACAATACCTTCCATTAGAAAATACAAGTTCTTTCCGAAGATTTGTAACAAATGGATACCCAAAAACCATTATGAGAGTAGGTTTGAAATTGAATCAGTTATAGATAAAAGATTCTCTACGCTTTCTAATACTTTCTTATTAGTTGAGATTTTCTTTATCTCATTCATTGCCGTGGCTTTGTTTGCTCCATGGTTGTCAATAATTGCTTTAATTTGCTCTATAGTATTGGCATTTGAGATTTCATTAAATATTCTTTTCTTTTCAATTTCAAAATGATACTGCGGAGAAAAAGCTTTCCTTATTCCATTGTCCAGTTTGGATTTAAAATCTAGAAACTCTAGGTCTTTACCAATGAAGTCATCAGCCTTTTCAGCTTCCTCTTTATATTTAGTAATTGACCATTCTGCTCCTGTGAACATAATAACAATCATGTTTGGGCATGTCTGTTTCAAGTATTTTAAAATGCCCCAGCCTTCTGAAGCAGGAGAAATATTTTGACCAACTCCTTGAATATCTAATACTGTTACATGATGCTTTTTTCTTACAAAGTCATCAATGTTTTCTATATCTGTATAGTGAACAATATTGTAACCATCTTGCCTTAGCCGCTCTATATGTGTTATCTCTTCATCATCAATAAACGCTATTCTTGCTTTTAATTTAGCATCTTCGAATTCTTCAGCTGACAATTCCTTGAGTGGAGCTAAATTGGGCTCTTTGTTTCTATTGAAAAATTTTGATATCATTTTAATCATAAATAATATTTTCATTTAATACTGTTCTCTTATTGCGCCTAACAACCGGCTAAACTGACCTATTCAATTTACGCCGTTTATGTATTTTATTGGTTTTGATTCAAATATAAAGAATCAACTCGAAATAATGAGTCATTCACTTCATCAGTTATTAACTTAATATAAACAAGTGAATTTGCAGTTAAGACAACTGCCTAAAAAGTTTGAAACAACACTATATAGCAAAAAACCGAAGTGTTGGCTTCGGTTTTTTTCAATTTAGTTTATTTTTTTGGTCTTCTGCCTCTTGGTTCGGTACGTCGTTCTGCTTTGAATTCTTTTAGCTTACCGGCAAATATTTGGTATTGGCGAAAGTCGCATTCTAAATCGCCGTTATACACCCGTATTTTTTTTGATGGTTTTAATCCCACTGACTTTAAGCCCTCAACACTTGAACTTAAAATCCAGCAATCGTATCCACCCATTTTATGTTTAAAAAAGGTACCCATGTCACCATATAAGGCTTCAATATCTTCCACTGCTAACCTTTCGCCATATGGTGGATTGGTAATTAGCAGCCCTTCTTCACTTGGCGGTGTCACGTCTCTAAAATCTTTAGCTTCAAACTTTAAAACATTATCAACAGGTAACATTCGCGCGTTATCACGTGCCATATTAATCATATCGGTATCAGTGTCTGATCCAATGATTTTAAAATTTAGATCCTTTTTTGGGCGTCTCGGAATTTCTTCTTGTAAAGCTTCAAAAAGGTTTACATCATAATCTTTCCAATGCTTAAAACCAAAGTTTTTACGTTCAATCATGCTTGGCATATCGTTAGCCATTAAGGCCGCTTCTATACAAATGGTTCCCGACCCACAAAACGGATCAATTAAGTCTGATTGTTTGTCCCAACCAGAGCGCATGATTAATGCAGCTGCTACAATTTCGTTCAAGGGCGCTTCCCCTACATTTTTACGGTAACCCCTCTGAAACAAAGGCGCACCTGAACTATTCAATGCCACCGTACATTCGTTTTCGTCAATATGTAAATCGAACACGACATTTGGCTTACTTTTATCAACAGTTGGCCGTTTGCCAAAAGAATCCCTAAAATGGTCGGCTATGGCATCTTTTAACAATAATAAAGGGTATTGCGAATGGTTAAAAACCGTAGAATTGACAGCCCCTTTAACGGCAAAGGTTTTATTTACTGAAAAATACGTACTGTATTTAATGAAGCTTAATTTTTTAATTAAATCTTTCTCGTCTTTAAAACGAAAAGTTTCGATAGGCATGAGCACTGAAATAGCTGTTCTTAACCATATATTGCACTTGTACATAAATGCTTGGTTTCCTTCAAACTTTACGATTCGGTTTCCAATTTCAACATTTTTGGCACCTAATTCTTTTAATTCAGCGGCAAGTAAATCTTCAAATCCAAAAAACGTTTTGGCTACAATTTGCATATCAAATAATTTTCTGCAAATATAGTCACTTATCAATTGATTATATTTTCTTTTCACAAAAGAAAACTTACTTTTGTTTCGGTATGAAGACATTTTTGGTCGGTTTAACATTAATTTTCACGGTTTTGGCATCTGCTCAAACGGTTGGAATTGTGTTTAGCGGCGGTGGCGCAACCGGTTTTGCCCATATTGGCGTCCTCAAGGCCTTAGAAGAGCACAATATTCCTATCGACTATATTACAGGCACTTCGGCTGGAGCTTTGGTCGGAGCCATGTATGCTTCAGGATACAGTCCTATAGAAATTGAAGCCATTGCTAAATCGCCAGAGTTTTATCGTTTAACGCAAGGCATTTTAGAAGACGAATACAAATTTTTCTTACATAATGCAGATGTAGACAGTGAATTGCTATCAGTGAGGTTTACGACTGATTCCATTGCTCAAAAATTTCTGCCAACTAATTTACTGAATGCTACTCCTCTAGATTTAGAATTATTGTATTATTTGGGTATTAATCCACGCAGTGAAAACCAAAGCTTTGATTCACTTTTTATACCTTTTCGTTGTGTGGCATCAGACATTAGTACCAAGGAAAGCATTTTATTTAACCAAGGGGATTTAAATACTGCTGTTCGAGCGTCTATGACATATCCGTTTTTTATCAGCCCTATTACAGTAGACGGTAAATTACTGTATGATGGGGGCTTGTATAATAATTTCCCTGCTAATGAACTAATTAATGAATTCAATGTTGATTATGTTATTGGGAGTAATGTTAGTTATAATGAACCGCCACCAAGTGAAGATGATTTAATGTCGCAAGTGAAGAATTTATTCTCGCAACATTCAGAATATAGCTTACCTTGTGAAACAGGTATTTTAATATCACCACAGTTAGCTGACATTGGCACTTTTGATTTCGACCAAATTACCGCTGCCATTGATATTGGCTATAGCAGCACCATTGCCAAAATAGATTCTATTAAGCAGTATGTCAGCAGACGTTCGAACAAAGTAGAATTGGCTATGCGACGAGAATATTACAAGAGTAAAAAAATCAAAATAGCGGTAGACGATATTGAAACCACAGGCATTTCAGAAGTTGAAGGGGCATATATAAAGCGAAAATTAATTCGCGAAAAGCAGAGTCCAACTGTCGATCAAGAAACCTTAAGATCGCGGTATTTACGCTTGTACCAAAACGAGCATTTTTTATCGTTCTTTCCCACCCTTACACAAACCGATACTAGCCAGATTCTGCACGTTGCGGTTCGAAAAGAGAAACCATTACAAGCTTCGTTTGGCGGCCATTTTTCTTCTCGTCCAGTGAATACCGGTTTTTTGAAAATACAATATAGCGATTTTAATGTGGCCCCCACGACCCTTTATGCGAACGCTTATTTTGGTAATTTTTATGGCTCGATTAGAACAGGGTTAAAATTGAATTTACCAACTAAAAACGATTCTTATATTGAACCATTTTATTCCAGAAGTCAGTGGGACTACAGTGAAAGTTTTGCCACCTTTTTTGAAGATGCTGTGCCCTCCTCGTTGATTATTGATGAGTCGTTTTGGGGTATTAAATACAATGCCGAGGTATTTTCAAAAGGGAAAATTGAATTGAGTTTCAAAAGCGGCGTTAACGAATACAGCTACTATCAAAAAGAGAATTTTAATCCTACGAACGATACCCTTGATAGAACCAATATGCTATTTTATACCCCTGGTATACGTTACATCAGAAATACGTTTAATAGAAAGCAGTTTGAATCCACGGGGACTTTATTTGAAATTTCTGCTCGGTATGTGCACAGTATTGAAAATACCTTACCGGGCTCCACATCCTACAACCCTATATCGCAAGATAATACCTTTAGAGACTGGGCATACATCAATATTAAATATATCGACTATTTTTTACAGTATCGCAACTACCGCCTAGGCATGTATTTACAAAGTTATTATGCCTTTAAACCTAATTTACATAATTATACAGTTACCAATTTAGATGCCCAACAATTCAATCCGTTTGCCGACTCAAAAACAGTCTATTACCGCGACTACCGTGCGACAGAATTTGCGGCAGTTGGTTTAATTAACATCATCACCTTAAAAGATAAACTAGATTTGCGGCTAGAGGGATACTATTTGCAGCCCATTAGAAGTATGATTGATAATGAAGGTGACACAGAGTTTACCAATATATTTGCAACACGTTATAATTTAGCTTCTGCCTCACTCATCTACCACTCTATTATTGGCCCCATTAGGGGAACTTTAAACTACTACGGCGGTCAAACTGTACCTTTATCGTTTCAAGTAAGTTATGGTTATGTTATTTTTAACGAACGCAGTATTAAGCAATAAATTCAAATTTTAAGAAAGTCATGAAAACAGAGATCTTAAATCAAAATCAAATCAGCCAGCTTGTTGAGCGGATTGCTTTTCAAATTTATGAAAACTTTTTTGAGGAGGAAAAGGTATTTATTGGCGGTATTGCTGGAAATGGCTTCGAGTTTGCGGAGCGGTTAACCAAACAGTTAAATGCCATTTCACAATCTGATTTTAAAGGAGGTATTCATT
>JAWWDX010000081.1:0-11188 GCA_033719695.1 Putridiphycobacter sp. | reverse complement strand
GCGATTACTATTGTAGTGGTCATTGTCTTTCCTCCAGTTGGTTTGTTTTGTTCCCTTCATTAATTACTAGTATATCATATTGAACAAAGGATGCAAGGAAAAAATGTATCCTTTAATAATTTTTTTTGCTGTTTAACATCTATTGGTGTTGCCTCTTATCTTTCGACGACTGGCTAACCGTTGCCCGGTGTAGGCTGAGTCTGGATGGTTAGTGTTTACCCTGTCCTGCTCTATACCTTTATATATGCAGGTACTGTACCAATTAGAGAAAAAAATAAGTTGGTGATATTGTTGGATATTTTTTATGTATATGGATCATAAGTTAAAATATCTGTACATATTGCTGAAAAAATTTGAACACAGTACAGATATTTTAACTTACTAGATGAATATTACCGAATCATACGTGGTGTTTCAACCACAGTTCATCAGTAACCTGCTTACTCAGTGCATCATGTCCATCGCCATACGCGGCCCATATCATATTTTCCACTTGAGCCAATGCTTCCTGATATGTAGCAGCTCCCTGCACAGCTTTTTCGCTGGCATTGGCTATTGCTTCACTATTGGGCATGTTTTCGAGGTCTTTCATTATCTTCTCCAGTTGATGTTATATGATTAAGCTTCTATTGTCACCTATTGGTGTTGCCTCTTATCTTTCGACGACTGGCTAACCGTTGCCCGGTGTAGGCTAGGTGAATGACTTGTCTTTGTCCTGTTCACCTTATGTACCTTTATATATGCAGCTGCTATACCAGTTTAAGAAAATTTTTATGTAACGTAATTTTAAGTATTTAGTGTAGTGTTACTTTTACAGAGTTCAAATTTTTGAAAATTTAGCTGAAATAATTTGAACATGTACAATTTTTTGAAAATTTAGCTGAAATAATTTGAACATGTACAATTTTTTGAAAGATGACGCGTAGGCCAGGCGTTAATCTGGCTTCCTCCGATTACAGGTAGCAACTTACTATGACCATACGGAGCATATAGGTAAAGTCTATAGCCGTGTCTACTTTCCACGTCGCTACGCGTCGTTACAAGAAAAAAAACAAGGTGGCTGGGCTCGAACCAGCGCAGGCTATGCCAACAAGTGGTTGCGTTTCACGGGGTCACCCCGCCGCTCTCCCAACTGAGCTACACCTTGCAGATATCTAGTAGAGGAGGATTTCAACCCCCATGTCACCTTGACCAAGTCGGATTCGAACCGATACCGGGATTTTTGCCCCGTGCAATGTCTTTTCTGCCACCTACTAGATATGTGTTAAGTATATGCCTCTATCAGGGCACTGAAAGGAGTTAAATACTATCCCAGTCCACGGCATCAAGGATGCTCTCACCTTCGCATTCAACGTCCTTTTCTTCGACACAGAGAGCACTGAGAGCATCATTCACATACTGTGACCAAGCTTCTTCAAATACTTCATTACTGAAACCGTCATTAATAATAAGCTTTCTCAGTTGGTCATCGGTGTAAGCTGCGTCATACATGTAGTTATCGATCTGAAGCTGTGCAACTCTTACATTTTCCGCGAAAATCTGGTCAGGTGTCATGTCAGGCATTGTTCAGTCTCCGGTTAGAATTATGTTATGGTCTATTATGTAGGGGCTATATACTAGCCCCTTGATTCATTTTAGTAAGCGTACTTCTCTTCAATTTCTTTGATCAAGTCTATTACCGTGTCTGCTAGAAGTACTGAGGAATTTTCTAATACATGATTGATTTCTGCTTGTTTCATTTCTTCTAAGGAAATTACTGTGTCAGCCATTAAGTTTGTTGTGATTGTGGTCATTATCTTTCCTCCAGTTGGTTTGTTTTGTTCCCTTCATTAACTACAGTATATCATATTGAACAAAGGATGCAAGGAAAAAATGTATCCTTTAATAATTTTTTTTCTTTACCTATTGTTGTTGCCTCCATCTCTAAGGTTGGCTAACAGTTGCCCGGTGTAGGCTAGGTGAATGACTTGTCTTTGTCCTGTTCACCTTATGTACCTTTATATATGCACGGTTCGTGCCATTTTTAATAAAAAAATATATCACATAATTTTAGTAAGTTAGGGGTATAGCTTTCTTACCGAGTTCAAATTCTTGAATATTTGGCTGAAATAATTTGAACTCGGTAAGAATTTTTGAACTTACACAGGTTCATCGGCGTATGGCATGCCGCGATAGGCCATTTCTTCATCTGTCGGAACGTTGCTGAAGCCGTATTGCTGGATAAAGTCCTCGTTGCTCAGTCCGTTAAGCTCTCTCTGCGTGTCTATGTAGCTGTCAACGTCTGCCAGGTACTCAGCCACACAACCGTAACGTTCAGTGTTATACAACCCCTCTGTGCCCTCTACACAGGCCGTCATGTAATTGAGTTCGGCTTGTGTAGGTTCATTACCAGTAGCTGCCCTGTAGTTATTACGAGCATCTTCTCTTGCCTTCTCGATGTCAAACTTTGTGGTGGTCATTGTCTTGTCTCCAGTTGATTAGGTAGGCCCCTGGATACGACCAGGGGCGGTTGATTTCAGTCTTGCAGCATATCAATCATTGCTCTCAGCTCTTCTTCAGTAGCTGGGCGACCTTCGGCCTCTTGAAACGCTTGCTCTATCTCAATCACTTCATCACCGGTCAAGCTTGTGCTTTCTGCGATATATTGGTCAGCGGTCAGTGTGGTTTTTCTTGTGGTCATTGTCTTTCCTCCAGTTGGTTTGTTTTGTTCCCTTCATTAATTACTAGTATATCATATTGAACAAAGGATGCAAGGAAAAAATGCATCCTTTAATAATTTTTTTTGCTGTCTCATTTTGCCTATTGTTGTCGCCCCTCGTCTCTCGATGGCTGGCTAACTTCCCGGCTGGGTGAGTCTGGATGGCTGTCTTTGCCCTGTCCGTCTCTATTTGTCTACTACTATATCATATTGAACAAAGGTTGCAAGAAAAAAATGCAACCTTTAATAATTTTTTATAGGTAAGTGACTTGTCTTTGTCCTGCTCACCTTATACCTTTATATATGCACATGTTGTGCCATTTTTAATAAAAAGTTATGTAGTTGATTTTATGTAATATTTTTTTATGTGTAACAAATAAGAGTTCAAAAATTTGGTATTTTAGCTGAAATTTTTTGTACTTAGTAAAATTTATTGTACTTATTTATCAAAAGCTCTTCTAAAGGAAGAGCTTTTGATGTGGATAAAATGAAATTGCTCAAGGTTCCAGTAATCTAGGCGTTTTCTTTTATCGCGTTTTCAATGATCCGGTGTCCTGTTGCGTCAGTGTTTAGGCCATATTGCACCATCTCATCAACCACATTAGCAGCCGGAATCAGTGTATTATTTGTAATTGCATCTAATATGACTCGTTCCATCATTCGGTATGTTTGGGCCGGTTTTTCATCTATTATAAGACCGGCTGCTGCTACTTCATCGATGATTTTAGCTGCTATTTGGTTGTGTGTCATGTCAGGCATTGTTCAGTCTCCGGTTAGGTTAAATGAGAGCCCTGGAGTACTCCAGGGCTGTATTTTTTAGTAAGCGTACTTCTCTTCAATTTCTTTGATCAAGTCTATTACCGTGTCTGCTAGGAGTACTGAGGAATTTTCTAATACGTGGGCTATTTCTGCTTGTTTCATTTCTTCTAAGGAAATTACTGTGTCAGCCATTAAGTTTGTTGTGATTGTGGTCATTATCTTTCCTCCTGTAAGTGTTTGTTTTGTTCCCTTCATTAATTACTAGTATATCATATTGAACAAAGGATGCAAGGAAAAAATGCATCCTTTAATAATTTTTTTTTCAGAAACCCATTTCATTAATAAGTTCCATAACTTCCACCTCTGCATGAACGAAAAATTCACAGAGCATTTCCTCTTTACCAGCAAACCACTGAGCAGCTACACCTTGCATACGCTCCAAAGCCTCCAGAGCTTTGTTTATATCACCGGAATACACTTGGATGATATTTCTCGCATCTTGCTTGATGTACTCATATACTCGCAAAGCATCTTTCACGCCAAATCCCGCTGCTTGTACTGTGTCGGTGAATGCTTCCGTGTTCATTGTCTCGTCTCCGGTTGAAATTTTGTAAGCTCTGATTTGCCCTTCTAAACCGTTGTACATGTAGTCAATGTGCTAATTCACACTTTACTTGTAATTGACTTAAAAGGGCAATTCTGTTAGTTTATGGCGGTTTTTGGAGATGGTTGATGAAGTATCAACCAATTTTTTGGGAATGGTTAGCATTAACAGTCTGCATGAGTTGCTTAACTATTGTTATATCTGCCTTAGATAATTGAACTTTTATATATTTAAGCTCATCTTTTCGGATAGGCCCGGATATCCGGGCCATTTAGGAGTATTATGAAGCAAAGTGGCAGTGGGTATAAATCTGACCATCGAATTTCATCAGGTCTTCTTTGTCCTCGAACCGGCCCGGATTTCCCATCTTAAACCGGATCTCTCCCCGGTCCATCATTTTGATCAAAATTCCGTCTACCTCTTCCTTGCTGATTTCATGAACGGCAGCAGCTTCTTTAATGAAATCAAATCTGATCCATGCTTGGCGATTGTCATCAAGTTGCTCAAGGATAGCTTCCACGATGTATTCAGCAGCGGTCTTGATATTGGCTTGGGCGATGTATTGGTCAGCGGTCAGTGTGGTTTTTCTTGTGGTCATTGTCTTTCCTCCAGTTGGTTTGTTTTGTTCCTTTCCTTTCATTAATTACAGTATAACATATTGAGCAGGATACGCAAGGAAAAAATGCATCCTTTAATAATTTTTTTTGATGCCTGTTGGTGTCGCCCTTTTGGTTAGCTGACAGTTGCCCGGCTTGGCTGAGAGGATGGTTAGTGTTTACCCTGTCCTGCTCTATACTTTTATATATGCACATGTTGTGCCAATTAGAGAAAAAAATAAGTTGGTGATATTGTGGGATATTTTTTTGCATGACCAGGAAAAGGTTCAAATATCTGTACTATCTGGTACAGATATTTGAATTTTGTACAAAATTTAATCAATTGCCTTTTCCATCCATTTTTCCATGGATTTTCTTTGTTTTTCTTTATGTTTTTCTGCCATTTTTAACGCATCTCCCCAATATGGTGAAGATTTATATATTTTAACGCTAGATGAATCAATCACATCAGACATTAAATCAGTACCATTTTTAGCATGAGGAAACAATTTAAAAAGGTCTTGACCGTAACCTTTTTCATGGATCGAAATATACTCAACCAGGTCTCCTTTTTCGTTTGTGAATCGTTTGTGATTGTACCACCATATTTTACAAGCGTTTTCACCATCGGTTACCTTGTACATGAGGAAGCGAATACCGCCTTTTTTGGCCTTTGCTTCCTCTTTCTCTTTCTTCTTCAGTTCACTGGCTCTATCCATCAATGAACTCAACTTATTTTCCAAAATTGCTGCATCATCAAACAGACCTAATGCATCGGCTTTGTTATAACCTAATTCTGTGATAGTGTTGCGTAATTCGTGTAAATCACCGGTGTATTGCTCAATAACTCTTTCCACGTCAACAGATGTCAATTCATGAGAAACTTGAACAGGTGAAGCCTCTTCCTCTACAGTATTATCTAATTCTAGGCCCATTAACAGCTCATCACGGCTAGAATCCAAGATTGGACACATAGAATAAGAACCCTCTGGTTTTACCTTCTCAACACCGTCTTGAATATATACTCTGCGTCTGGAAATTTTACCGAACTCGTTCTTTAATGTAACAAAGCAAGTGGTACGCTTTACAACTAAGTAAAAAAATCCGCGTGTGTCGTAAGATTTTCCGATTTCGAATTTTGTGGTTGCTTGGGTCATTGTCTTTCCTCCGGTAAGTGTTTGTTTTGTTCCCTTCATTAACTACAGTATATCATATTGAACAAAGGATGCAAGGAAAAAATCACGTCTTTAATAATTTTTTATAAGCTCTGATTTGCCCTTCTAAACCATTGTGTAATTAATCAATGTGCTAATTCACACTTTAATTGTAATTGGCTTAAAAGGACAATTCTGATGCCCTGTGACGATAAGAGGCCGCGTTGGTGAAAGTATCAACCAATTTTTTGGGAATGGTTAGCATTAACGAAAAGACACAAAAAAGCCCTGCTAATGCAGGGCTTTCAGGAGTATTCAACTTATTTAATAATCCGTGTCATCATTAAGCTTTTACCCCGTGCTTTACGAATCCGCTCAGAGAATGATAACACGGATTCTTGACCTCGACCAAAGAGTTTCCAAGCATCGACTAACAACGCATAATCCGGTCCTCTCATCCAGTCAAGAGGAGTGTAGGTTTGACCAGGCTCATAAGCTACTTGATAGCAATCATACGCAGCTTCTAAAATTTTTTTAAGAGGGGACAAATCAACTGGTTGAATTATTGGGGCGGGTGTATATTCGTTAACGGTTATCTTGGTGGTGTCATTGGCGGCGTTATAAGTGGTCAGTGCAGGCATTGTCTTTCCTCCAGTTAGTTGGTTTGTTTTGTTCCCTTCATTAACTACAGTATATCATATTGAACAAAGGATGCAAGGAAAAAATGCATCCTTTAATAATTTTTTTATTCGCCCATATCCATTGCTTTTTTCAGGGAGTTGTAATGGATAGGTGTGCAGAAGCTCTCAGACTCATAATGAAAACCACCGTTCGTCTTTCCTTGAAAGGTGTTGAAATGTATGTTGTGGTAATTGTCTTTGCTTGCATATACGGTACCGTTAACGGTCTCGACTTCCCATCCAGCTTTTTCCAGTCTTTTTATTGCGTTTGCTGCGATCATTGTCTTTCCTCCAGGGGTTCGTTTTTCTTTGTTATACTTATTTATACTAATTTCTGATCAAGTAGTCAAGCTTTATTTTGTGCATTAATAATTTTTTTTGCTCACCTTATACCTTTATATATGCACATGTTGTGCCAAGTTGATATTTTTTTACGTATGTGAAATTACGTGATTTATTTTTAGGATAGTTCAAATATCTGCACAATATGGTACAGATATTTGAATTTTGTGCAAATATTTGAACCGGTCTATTTCACTATTAGCTCCATGCAACCTTTTCCTTTAAGCATATGAGCAACAGATACATTATTAGCATTGTAAAAGTACATAACCATTCCACAACCAGGAACTCTTTTTTTCTGAGTGTATTTTACATTCTCTGCACCAATGATTTCGAGTGCTTCAGAAAATGCTTTCTTTGACATGCTCAGGGCTTGTAAGGTGTGAGTCGTGGTCATTGTCTTTCCTCCAGTTAGTTTGTTTTGTTCCCTTCATTAATTACTAGTATATCACGGTGATCAAAGGATGCATTTTTTCCTTGCATCCTTTAATAATTTTTTTTGCTCACCTTATACCTTTATATATGCAAGTGATGTGCCTGTTTGGTATTTTTTTATGTAGGTGAAATTACGTGATTTATTTTTAAGGTAATTGGGAAAAGGTTCAAATTCCTGTACATTAGCGTACAGGAATTTGAATTTTGTGCAATTATTTGAACCGAATCAGTAGCTGTCTTTAGAATTTATGCAACATTCATGAGCACATAGAGTATCTGATCTATAGTTTACGCATTCATTACCGATGAAATCGGTCCAGATCTTTCGTTTAATAATTTCACCTTCAATATTAAACGTTGCAAAATGTTCGGTTACGTTGGTGCAGACGGCTTGATAAAGAGATTCGTTAATATATAGCTTGTAAGCTGTTCCTGGACTAAATACGGTCATGACATCCTCCTAGTATCCTCTTACGTTTAATCCTAATGCCCTGTCTCTTTGATCAGCGGCGAAGGCGGCCTTTGCAATGTCCATTTCGGCGAACTCTTTACCGGAAGCCTTTGGGGCCTTGAAAACGGGCCTGTTAGCTTCGCGGGCTGCTTTCAGTTGCGCGGCCTTTGCCTTGATCTTTAATTCGTTATGTGCTTGCTTCAGGCACATACTCATCATTTCACGGTAGCTCTTTGAAGGCATTAAGGGGGACAGTTGGCGTCTCAGTTCGTGGGCTCTTTTCATTGCGGTCATTGTCTTTCCTCCAGTTGGTTTGTTTTGTTCCCTTCATTAACTACAGTATATCATATTGAACAAAGGATGCAAGGAAAAAATCACGTCTTTAATAATTTTTTGGTGGATTTACATAAATCTCAAAATACCACGGTAATCTATAGGATTTACCGGTTCATAGTTGAACCCGTATTTTTTGCAATGTTTCTTGAAACTATCATTTGATTTTGTAATCTCCTTTTCTAATTTATGACATTGAACTAGATTTAAGGTGTTAACCTCTTCTAAAGTTTCTTTCAATGATATGACAATCTCTTGATCTATCATACCAGATTCGTTTTCAAATTTAGCGATTTCTGTATTTATTGAATCAATTAATCTGGTTTTGGCTGTTTCGACTTCCTGTTCTTTATCCATCTCATTCAACAGGTTCATTTCTTCGGCAGCGGCTTCAATTACTTTTGTGAATTGGTCAGTCATTGTCTTTCCTTCAGTTGGTTTGTTTTGTTCCTTTCATTAATTACAGTATATCATATTGAGCAGGATACGCAAGGAAAAAATGTATCCTTTAATAATTTTTTTAGCTCACCTTATACCTTTATATATGCAAGTGATGTGCCAAGTAGATAAAAAAGTTATATAGGTGAAATTACGTGATTTATTTTGAGAAGGATTCAAATTCCTGTATATTTCGGTGCAGATATTTGAATTTTGTGCAAATTATTGAACTCTCATTAATGTAATGAAACCTCTTTCTTTTTGGGAATCATCATAAACTATACCGGCTTCAGTCAATGCTTCGCAAATTTCGTTAATGTATTCGCTTGACATGATTCCTATCATGTGCTTGAATCTGTTGGATAGATCGTAAGTTGTGCGGTCTATTCTTTGAGCGACTGAATACTTGCTTGATAGCTGACCAGTTTTTTTGCGGATAATTGCATGGATTTTTTGAGGAGTAATTTTGGTTGATTTCTTAGTTGATTTCTTAGTTGATTTTTTGGTAAGGATCTCTTCGGACTCTTCTTTAATTGTGACGATTGTTCCCTCTTCATCGATGTTGAATGTTTCACTTACTTTTTCAAGAGCTTCTTTTTTATCAATGCCTTCTTCTATAATTGTTATGTTTTGTTTTGTTTTTTCGTCGGTCAGTGTTATTGCGTATTGTTTGGTCATTGTCTTTCCTCCAGGGGTTCGTTTTTCTTTGTTATACTTATTTATACTAATTTCTGATCAAGTAGTCAAGCTTTATTTTGTGCATTAATAATTTTTAGCTTATACCTTTATATATGCAAGTGATGTGCCAATTAGAAAAAAATATATGTAGGTGAAATTACGTGATTTAATTTTAGGATGGTAATGAAATAGTTCAAGATCCTGAATAGAAGTACAGGATCTTGAACCGGATAGGGGGAGTGTATTTTATGATAAAACGCTTTTAGAATACAAAAATGTGCCCAGTCCAACGTCTATAAATTTTTGCCTGAATGTGTCATCTAATCCATGATCAATATGAGCATCGCCGTGTAAATCACGGATTTTTTTGACTTGATTCAATAACTCTTTTGTATTTTCGCATGTGAAAACGCTGATATCACCTTCGCAATATTCTACGATTTTCATTTCAGTTGGGTTGATCCAGTAACCTAAATATTCCGCGTCTCCTGGAACATCTAATTGGCCGTATCCTTTTTTAATTGAACATAAATCAAAGTCAAATACATATCTACCACATGGATTGAATTCTTTATGAACCTTCATTGTCTCGCCTCCGGTTAGAATAACTAATTTTTTTGCTCACCTTATACCTTTATATATGCACGGTTCGTGCCAATTAGAAAAAAAAATAAATAACATAAAAACATATGTTTATAGACATGGTGATTCATTGAAGTTAAAAAATTTATATTTTTAACTGAAATTATTTGAACATGGACTAAATAATTATACAGCTTTATATATAAACCTTTTACCATCGGTACATATCTGTATATAATGCGAAGGACCGTTTACATTATCTTTCCGATGAACTTCCTTAGTGTCTGTGTAATGGCTGAACATTTTCGGAACAGATTTGCATTTTTTCCATTCATCGGTTATTTGAACCTGTGTCGGGAAACCGGTAAAATCGAAGCGGTTCTTTCCAAAAAGAAGCTTCATTGTTACTTTACGAGTTTCGACTTTATTTTTACGAGGACGGCCAACGGGTCTTTTAGGTTGATCAGCCTTAATCTGCTTCTTGGTTTTAGGGATTACAAGTTCTTGGTCTGAAACACAGACAAATGTTCCGATTTTACGAGCTGACTGAATTTTGAACCGAATATCATTTTTGAAAGTGTCAATTACACAACGCATGAAATATTGTTGGGAATTGAAGACGCCATTACCTATAAGGTCATAGAGGTCATTGATTCTTACAGTTCCGCCATTGTTGATAACGTAGTTAATAGTGTTGTTGATTACGTTATCTCTTCTTGCTTTTCGTTCTTTGCGGGTCATTGTCTTGCCTCCGGTTGAGTTAATTTGTTTCCCTTTGATACTTTCCATTATACTAAACTGAGCAAGATACGCAAGAAAAAAATCACTGCATTAATAATTTTTTTTTGCTCACCTTATACCTTTATATATGCAAGTGATGTGCCAATTAGAAAAAAATATAAGTAGGTGAAATTGTGTGATTTATTTTTAGGATAGTTCAAATATCTGCACAATATGGTACAGATATTTGAATTTTGTGCAGATATTTGAACCGGATGATTAGGGGTTACTAGGATTTTTATAAGATACGACTTCCTCTTTTTTTTTCATCTGCGGTATCTTGAACAAGGTAAGCGTTATATTGCGCATTGGCCCGAATAGTTTTAATGCTGCGCAGGTAATCTTCCCCCGCTCCAGCGATCCTAGCAACAAGGAACATGATAGCTTGTGCAGAACCGGTAATGATTGTTTGATGCACCTTTACAACAGGGGCCGCGTTACCAAGGTGTAAAGGTGCATCAAATGACCTTGTATTAATCGTGAATCGGTCGCATATATATTCGTCGTCTGAGTCTTGAACCTCTTCATTCAGAGCCCATTCTATCCCTCTCAATGAGCTATCAAATGTTGCTTCTAGTATTCTCGTAGCCATTATCTTTACTCCTACAGTCCAGCGGCGTGTCTGCTTATTAGTTTTTGCTTAGCAACTTCTGGTAGT
>JAWWDX010000080.1:0-11310 GCA_033719695.1 Putridiphycobacter sp. | reverse complement strand
GACCCCTGGCATAGCCAACACTGTTTCCATGCCTTGGTACTTTACTTTGCCTTCAAAGCCTTTTTCACCTAAAATATTGATCATCACGCTTGGAATAGCAATTTCGGTACTACCCAAAGGTAAATTTAAAACTGCTCTTAAATGCTGTTCAAATTGCGAAGTAAAATTACCTTCAATGGTATGGTGACCACTGTTGTGAGGCCGGGGTGCTATTTCATTCACCAATAATTCGCCCTCTTTCGTCAAAAATAATTCAACGGCCAAAATGCCAATAAAATCTAATTTTTGAACTAAATGCTCAGCAATTGATTTGGCTTTGCGTTCAATGTCGGCAGAAACTTCGGCTGGCGAAAATAAAAATTCAACCAAATTGGCTTCAGGATTAAATTCTTGTTCTGCTATCGGGAACGATTGAATGTCGCCGTTCGCATTTCTTGCCACAATAACAGAGAGTTCTTTTTCAAAGTCAACAAAGGTTTCTAGTACTGAAGGCGCATCAAATCCGTTTATGATATCATCTTCGTTTTTTAATACCGTCACACCCTTGCCGTCATATCCGCCTATTCGCATTTTTTGCATAAATGGCAATTGCGTGATGTACGACGATATTTCATTCCGGTTTTCAATTAAGTAGAAAGGTGCTGTTGGAATATTGTTTGCTTGATAAAAAGCTTTTTGAGCGCCTTTATCTTGAATCATTTCAATGATATGAGGCTGTGGATACACTTTTACCCCCTCTTTCTCTAATTGCTTTAAAGCGGCAATATTGACATTTTCTATTTCAATAGTCAGTACATCTTTGTCTTTCCCAAACGCATAAACAGCATCATAATCTTTGATGTCTCCGTCTGTAAAATGATAAGATAATGAACTGGCTGGACTGTTTTTACCTTGATCTAAGATGTAGACATTCACATCAAAATTCGTCGCTTCTTGAATAAACATGCGCCCTAATTGCCCACCACCTAAAATACCTAATTTGAAAGAATCACTATAAAATTCAGCCATTAAAAAAAGTTTTGGCAAAGGTAAAATTAATTTGGTAAATCGGTTTTATTTTTCTGGTTCTTCATCATCCGTCACTTCTTCGTAATCGGTGAACTCAGGCTCTTCAGAAATTGAATTTTGAGAGGTGTTATTTTGAAATGGATTTTGGTTAAACATTTGCCCATTAAACCTACCGCCAAATGGATTGTCGCGTTTTGTCGCTTCGGCAAATGATTTACCCGACAGCAAACCTCCAATAGTTCTGCCGGCCCTCAGTAAGGTGTTCACCAAAACAAAGCCGCCTATTACTTTAAAGACAAAACCAAAAAAAGGTGTGTCATATATGTTTAAAATTGAGTCTGTAAACCAAGTTGTAATGCCATTACTTGTATAGGCTGGAAATATAGATCCTAACACAAAAAAGGCAACTGAACCTATGATTAATGTTATTTCAAGTTTTCCATCAAATGCTGGGAAAATACCTCTTGTAAATTGATTGGCTATGCCGTTAAATTGTGTGAACATGGCTCTAGTTTGGTATTTTCCTATTAGGTAAAATAAAATCATGATGGCACCAAGTGCAATCCCTACGGCCTGTTTATTAATTAATACTGAATTTTGATTAATTAGTTGCACAAACTGTACGGTTACAGCTGTAAATAAAATATATTTTACAATTCGAACTGAATTAGTTTTCACTGGATTTTGGATACCACTTGTAATGAAATTAAAAATGAATTTGAAAATAGCCCATATGAATTCGAAGATGGTAAAACAAACGCCTAGTAAAAAAAGAAAGTGTAATATTTGCATTAATAGTTTTTTAGGTTTTGGATGCAAAAACTATACAAAGCTGCTTATTTTGATTTAAATAGACAATTTGGCAGTCATTTCTTCTTTTTTTTCTTTTTATCGTCCGTTTCCTCCTCCTTTTCGTCAGGTTCTGAACCAGGTTTACGAATTTCATCACCATCTGCGTTATAAAAATGTTCTTCCACTAACACATTCTTTTCCCATTTTCCTTCATATTTTAAAGTCCCATCTTCATAGTACTCTTCCCACACGCCTTCCTTTTGTCCTTTTTTGTATCGCTCAATAATCCAAGTATTACCGTTTTGATACAAGCGTTTAATTTGACCTTCTCTCTGGCCATTCTTATAGTTTTCGGTATAAAACAACTTGCCATCATCATAGTAGTACGACGATTGACCGTCTTTTTCTCCTTCCTTAAAAAACTGTTCAATCGCTACTTGCCCATTTTCGAAATACGTTTTATATAAACCATCAAATTTTCCATTTTTATAACCAATTTCTTTTTTTATGGTGCCAGGTTGACCATTTTTCCCTTCAAAAAACTCTTTTTTGACACCTGTTAACTGGCCCGCTTGCCATGTTTCAATTTTATAGATATTACCATCAGGAAAATAGTAAACATGCTTGCCTTCTGCCATTCCAGCATAGTAACTTTTTTCCCATTTAATGGTACCGTCTTTATTGTAAAAAATCCATGTCCCGTCTTCTTTGCCCTGGTAATGAGAACGAATTAGATTAATTGTCCCCTCTTCATAGTAGATGGTGTCTTGTCCTTCTGCACGGCCATTTACAAACTGAAGGTACATTTCTAGATTATCGTTAAAAAAACATGACTTACAAAAGCCCGTGTATGGTTTGCCTGACTTTTGATGAAAAACGGCATTTTGGTCTTCGTCGAAATACACCACATCTGCACAATCTTTTACCCGCTCAAAACGGGCATCAGTGCATTTTATAATAGGTTGATCTGGTTTTTTCTCTATTTCACCTTGAGCAGTTCCCGATATGGCAAATGATATGATAGAAAAAAATGATATTAATGACTTCATTTTGGTTGGTTTTCTGTTTTTGGTTCAAAATTTGTGCCGCAATCACTGATGTAACGCATAGCATCCACTAAAGATAAAAAAACTAATGAAAACCCGTTTGAATTTAGGTTGATTATGTAAATTTGAACTAAGAAGAAAAGCAAACCATGGATAAAACAATTGCAGACGCTATTAACAATGTTGAAAAAACAGGCTTTATTGATATTGCCGTACCTCAGGAACTAGATTTAGTAGCTGAAATAAAAAAATTAAAAAAGGAAAAAAATGCGGTCATACTAGCGCATTATTACCAAGAAGGGCCGATACAAGACATAGCAGATTTTGTAGGAGATAGTTTAGCACTAAGTCAAAAGGCTGCCGAAGTAGATGCAGATATGATTGTGTTTGCAGGCGTCCATTTTATGGCAGAAACAGCCAAAATATTAAACCCTGATAAAGTGGTTGTTTTACCAGATTTAAGAGCAGGTTGTTCACTTGCAGAATCCTGTCCACCAGAGTCATTCAAAAAATTTGTGGAGGCACACCCTAACCATACGGTAGTGACTTACATTAATTGTTCGGCCGACATTAAAGCGCTAAGCGATATTGTTTGCACTTCTTCGAATGCTGAAAAAATTGTGGCGTCGATTCCCGAAGAGACGCCAATTATTTTTGCGCCAGATAAAAACCTGGGCGCCTATATTCAAAAGAAAACAGGTAGAGAAATGTTATTATGGGATGGCGCTTGCTACGTGCATGAAGCTTTCGATATCGACAAAATTTTGAACCTAGCAAAAGAAAATCCGAACGCAGAAATTATTGCACACCCTGAATCGCAAGCACATATTCTTAAAGTTGCAAAATATATTGGTTCAACTTCGGGATTGATTAATCATGTTAAAACATCTCCGAAAAATGAATTCATTGTGGCAACGGAAGCAGGTATTTTACATAAAATGAAAGCTGAAGTACCCCATAAAAAATTAATTCCAGCGCCCATTGAGCAAGATGTGTCTTGCGCCTGCTCTGAATGTCATTTTATGAAAATGAATAGCATGCAAAAATTATATTTATGCATGAAGCATGAATCACCAGCAGTAGTTGTGCCTGAAAAAATAAGTAAACGTGCCTTATTGCCAATTGAACGCATGTTAGAGATATCTGCAAAAAAATGATAAAATCAGACTTTCTAGTCATTGGGTCAGGTGTAGCGGGTTTAACATACGCTATTAAAGTTGCAGCGCAAAATCCAGACAAAACAGTTGGTATTATTACCAAAGGTAAAATTGATGAATGCAACACCAAATATGCCCAAGGGGGTGTTGCTGTGGTATTAGATGAACACGATTCATTTAAAAGTCATATCGACGATACATTGTTGGCAGGAGACCATGTAAACGACCCCTCTGTTGTAAAAATTGTGGTTGAAGAAGCCCCTGAACGCATTCATGAAATTATTGAATGGGGCGCAACCTTCGATAAAACGGATAAAGGTAACTACGACTTAGGCAAGGAAGGTGGACATTCGGCTAACAGAATTCTACATTATAAAGATATTACGGGTTACGAAATTGAAAGGGCTCTCATTCAAAAAATAGCAGAGGCACCTAATATTACCGTATATGAAAATCATTTTGCTATCGACTTGATTACTGACCACCACTTAGGCAAAACGGTTAACCGATTTACTGACAATACTTGTTACGGGGCTTATGTATTAGACACTAAGACCAGAATGATTCACAGAGCTTTGGCTAAAATTACCATGCTCGCCACTGGTGGGGTGGGCCAAGTTTATATTCACACCACCAACCCCAATGTGGCAACGGGAGATGGCATAGCTATGGCTTACAGAGCTCAAGCAAAAATTTCAGAAATGGAATTTGTTCAATTTCACCCAACAGCCCTATACGAACCTGATGCCAGCCCGAATTTTTTAATTTCAGAGGCTGTGCGTGGTTTTGGGGCTTACATTCGCAATGTGAAAGGAGAACGTTTTGTGTTTAATACAGATGCACGCGGTGAACTAGCTTCGCGTGACATTGTGTCGCAAGCCATTGATAAAGAATTAAAAGTTTCTGGTGAACGTTTTGTGTATTTAGATTGCACTCACTTGGATAAAGTTGAATTTTACAAGCATTTCCCGAATATTTACGATAAGTGTAAAAGTTTGGGGATTGATGCTTCAACCGATTATATTCCAGTGATTCCTGCAGCACACTATATGTGTGGCGGAATAAATACCAATAAGAAAGGCCAAACTAACATCACTAATTTAATGGCCATTGGTGAATGTGCTCGCACTGGCTTACATGGCGCCAACAGACTGGCTTCAAATTCATTATTAGAAGGTTTGGTGTTTGCACATAGAAGCGCGATTGAAGCAACTGAAGCTGTTAAAAATGTGCCAATCGAATCTACTGTCCCAAGGTGGAGTGCTAAAGGCACTTTAGAACCTGAAGAGCTTGTATTGATAACCCACTCTCGCAAAGAATTGAAGATTATCATGTCGGATTATATGGCTATTGTGCGATCAAATGTAAGGATTCAACGAGCCTTGAGACGACTTGAAATTCATTACCGAGAAACGGAAGAGTTGTATAATTCTACGGTTATTTCACCTCAACTCTGTGAACTGCGAAACCTCATTACCATAGCTTACCTCATTGTGTCGCAAGCTAGCAATCGGAAAGAAAATAAAGGGGCGCATTTCAATGTGGATTTTTCATAAAGAGACACTGATTAATGGGTAGTTAGGGAAGAAAACAAATCGAAAAATATACATAAAACTGTTTTTTGGGTACTTATAAATCCTCCTCCTATCTATTCTAGATGTATTTCAAAATTGCTAACGCATTTTGAATCACCCGAACTGACCTTGGCAAAGAATTTCAAGCTGAGTGGACGAACAACAGCATGGGTTAAGTAGAGGCTTACTCTACAACTACCTTTTCGGTTTTAAGCACAGAAATTTCATCTGTAACCTGTAATACATAAACGCCCTTTGGTAATTGGCTTACATCTACCATATAAGTGGTGTTGTTGGTGGCTAAAGCAAAATTTAAAATTGCTTGGCCTTGCAGGTTATATAATGTGACTTGATTATTAGCATTATGATTACCACTGGCATAATACACATATAATTCGTTGCTGGCAGGGTTTGGGTATAGTTTTAAACCTATTTCAGGCTTTTTATTTTCAGGAATATCCAAACCATCATACTGCTCGCAACCTGGTACTAAGCATCCATGCTTATCTGTTTTAACTAACCAGCCCAACTGCCCGTAGGGCTCTGGGTTAGTTGTTTCATAGTTTACAGCCTGTCCTACCATTACAAATCCGCTATCAGGAGTGATGTCTGCGCTGTAAAGGTAATGACGTGGAAAGTTATTAGTATTGTTATCTGCATAGACCTTTCTGTAAAATCTTTCCCATTTCGTATTTCCTTTTAAATCAAAGTTTAGTGCCCATCCAGCCGACAAGCCAATTTCGCCTGTTGCTGTATCCATTTGGGTCCCTATAGCAATAAAAGAACTATCGTGTATTTGCAAAACATTCTCAAAGTTAATTAATGAGGAAATTACTGGTAACCCTCTTTCAATCCGCCATTCTTCAGTAAAATTTGAATCTAGTTTAACAATTCTACCTTTATATTGATCAGAATTTCCATTCTGGGTAAACTCACCGTTTTGTCCTGCATACAAAAAACCGCCGTCAATAGTTTCGGTGAGGCCATGGCAGCCAATAGCCAATAAATCGTCAGGATAAACCTTGGTTTGTAAGAGGTTGCCAGCAGTGTCGGTAATGGTGAGTTTTGTGTGATGCCGTTTGTAATCATTTGTATTGCCGTTTCTATAGCGAGTACCACCAATAATGAATTTGTTAGCCGTAGTTTTAATTAAACTTTCTGAATGATAACCAAAGTAAGATGCTTGGGTAGCGTAAAACTTTTTAAACCAAAGTAGATTTCCAAAAGGGTCTAGCTTTATGAGTGCAACACCTGACAAAGCAGTAAGTTCTTTGCTTATGTTTATAGTGCCATAATAACAACTATCAATTGAATCTTGCAAAAAACCGCCGGGCTGAAAAACCACATCATCTTGGGTATCGTTATAAATATCCATATAGGTTTTAAAAATGAGGGTATCGCCAGTAGGTGCCAATTTGACAAAACCAAAATGCCTTGGCCCATTCAAAGGGTCTACCGCAAAGGTTTGGGCAAAATTATTATCAACTGTTTGTATTAATGTGGGGTGTTCCCAAAATATGTATTCTGCAGTGTCGTTATAATACACGGATGTGTTGGCAATTGTGCCATCCAAATTATACTTAATAAATACGCCTTCTTGCAAAACAAAGCCCTGAGCAAGAGCTTGCATACCTGCTACATAATAGCAAGAATCCGTTGCAATAACACTTGAAAATATTGTATTATTTGCACCCAAATTGTAACGTTGATTTAAAATGGGTTGGGTAAACCCCATAAAGGCAAGTAGTAGCAAAAATAATATCAGGGTGGTTAATCTCATTATCTATTTCGGGGTTAACCAAATATAGTTATAATTTAAGATTTTAGGAAATGGTTCTCAATATGCTTCCACAAGCTCAGCACAACGCTAAACCGTCAGCTGACGGATCACTCGACCTGACAATGATAATAAATGTGATGGTGTGTGGACGAACAATAGCATGGGTTAAGTAGAGGCTTATTCTACAACAATTTTCACATTTACCCTTCCAACTTTAGCACCTTGGTAGTTGCAGATCTGGTAGCTAGGCATAAGTCGCCATCTTCAATTAAAGATTGCCCATAGGTAGGAATGATTTCACGCAGCTTAGCTTGCCATTCCGGCGTTTTCATTTGTTGTGGAAAGCAGGTATTCAACACATCAATCATAATGGCTACAGAGGTTGAGGCACCGGGAGAAGCGCCAAGCAGTGCCGCCAATGAACCATCTTCATCACTTACAATTTCTGTCCCAAATTTTAACACCCCGCCTTCTTTATCGTCTTTCTTAATTATTTGAACCCTCTGGCCGGCTTTCACCAGTTCCCAATCTTTAAATTTGGCATCAGGATAGTACTTTTTAAGCATGTCGAACCGATCTTCAGGCGACTGGATGACTTGTTTAATCAAGTACTTTGTTAAAGCAAAGTTCTTTACTCCAACCGATAGTAATGGCCAAATATTATGGACTTCTAACGATAAGGGTAAATCGAAATAAGAACCAAACTTCAAGAATTTAGTCGAAAACCCCGCGTAAGGACCAAATAACAAAGACTTTTCACCATCTAACATTCTAGTATCTAAATGTGGTACCGACATGGGTGGCGACCCCACCTCAGCCATGCCATAAACTTTAGCTTCATGTTTGGCTACTATATCAGGATTCGTGCACTTAAGCCACTGACCACTCACCGGAAAACCAGCATACCCTCTGGTTTGTGGAATATCTGTCTTTTCTAATAAGGGAATAGCACCACCACCGGCACCTATAAATACAAAATCAGTTTTAAACTGAAAATATTCTTTATCCGCCAAGTCTTTCACCCCTACTAACCATTGCCCATTCTCTAATTTTTCGAAATTCTCAATTTCATGACCTAAATGCAATGTTACACCCTCATTTTGCTGTAGGTAGGTAATCATCCCTCTTGTCAACGCGCCAAAATTGACATCTGTACCAATAGCCATTCTGGTAGCTGCCACTTTATCGGTTACGGAACGCTTTTCCATAATTAACGGCACCCAAGATCTAATCTCTTCATGATCTTCAGAATACAACATATCTTGAAAAATGGGATACTGTTGGTAAGTCTCGTAGCGTTTTTTGAGAAAACTTACGTTTTCCGCTCCCCAAACAAAACTCATATGGTCGATATCATTAATGAAGGGTGTTTGCGCATCAATGAAGTTATTAGCCACCATATAGGCCCAAAACTGCTTCGATATTTCAAATGATTCTGCAATTTTTAATGCCTTACTCATGTCTATCGATCCATCTTCCCGTTGTGGGGTATAATTCAATTCACAAAAAGCTGAATGACCAGTCCCTGCATTATTCCAGGCCGCTGAACTCTCAGCGCCTACTCTATCTAATCGTTCATAAATGCTAATATTGGCAGATGGGTTTAATAATTTAATGAGGGTTCCGAGTGTTGCACTCATAATACCAGCTCCTATCAATGTATAATGTTTTGGTGAGTTTGTCATATAAATAAAGTGTAGCCTTAAAGGTAATCTATTTTTAGAAAAATTGTAAATTAGCAACTAAGTGAAATTTATATGACAGAGCCTTTTTACATCATTGAACCAAAAGCTAAAAAAGTACCCATTATCATTAGTGTACCACATTCTGGCACTGATTTTCCTTCAGAAATAGCCGACGATTATTTAGAAGGGCAAAAAAAGGACTTAGATGATACTGATTGGTTTGTGCATGATGTATATAATTTTGCTTCTGAATTTGGCATCACCATCATTAGAGCCAAATATAGCCGGTGGGTAATTGATTTAAATCGCGATCCAGAAAGCAAGCCACTATACAATGACGGACGCATTATTACTGGTTTATGTTCATATACCGATTTTTTTGGAAAACCCATTTATAAAGCTGCACAAGATCCGACGCAGGCCGAAATTGAACGCCGACTAGATGCTTATTACTGGCCCTATTATGAAAAAATTCAAAGTTTATTAGATGAGCGTAAAGCTGAATTTGGGAAAGCACTGCTTTGGGATGCACATTCTATTCGCCACCTTGTACCGTCAATTCAGAAAGCGCCTTTCCCTGACATGATTTTAGGGAATAATGACAAAAGTACAGCAAGTACCGCCATTATTGAAACAGCTTTTGAAACCCTTAAAAAAGGTCCATTCCAAATTAACCATAATACCCCTTTTAAAGGCGGTCACCTTACCCGTTACTTTGGAAAACCTGACCAAAACCAGCACGCTCTGCAACTTGAAATGAACAAGATTTTATACATGGATGATACAGAAAAAAAGTATGACCCTGTAAGAGCAAGCATTGTAAAAGCCGTTTTAACACCTGTTTTTACAAAGTTAAGCAACTTGTTAACCGATTAATTTTTAGCTTGAAATTTTTAGCCTTAAGCTTCATTGTAACACGCACCAATTCCTAATTACTCCTTCACAAACTTAAACTGAGTTTTGTTTCCCGTGCTGGCATTTAAATGACCTATATAATAACCCTTAGCTAGTTTACTGAGATCAATTTGAGTGATGGCATCTGTAATTACTTTGCTCTGCACTAATTTCCCTTCAGCAGTATAAATTTCAAGCAGTTGGCTACCCGTTACAACAGACAGCTCCAAAAACAATGCATTGGTGGCTGGGTTGGGGTAATAGGCAACAGAAAATTGATTCGCCTCGTCAACGCCAGTGAATCCTAAAGATAAATTTAAGGTAATGATACTGTCGCATCCATCTGCATTAGTGAGTGTTTGTGTATAGGTGCCAGAAGCTGAATATGTCTGGCCGTTTAATACATACTGATCTATTGCCGAAATATCCAAAGTTGACGTGGTGGCTACATTAACCGTAACAGTAACATCATCCGTGCCCGTACAATTATTTTGATCGGCACCAAGTACTGTATACGTTGTGGTTGTGGTTGGTGTAAACGGTACGTTGTTTTGAACATTATGACTCCATGAATAACCATTGGCACCTGTGGCCGTTAAGGTTACTTGATCACCTTCGCAAATCACTAAGTCTGGTCCGGCATCTACTACCGGCAAAGGAATAACATTCACCTGAATTTGATCGGTATTGGTGCAGCCCGACGAATCAGTTCCTGTAACCGTGTAAAGCGTGCTAGTTGTTGGCACAAATGCCACACTATCTATCACGTTATTATCCCATACATAAGAAACTCCTCCGGTACCGTATAAAGTTATGGCATTTCCTTCGCAAACATTAAGAGAGGAGGGCCCCGCATTAATTAGCGGTAAATATTGTGTGATGTTAACTTGGTCTGACCCCACACAGCCATTCGCGCCTGTGCCCGTAACTGTATAGGTAGTTGTTGTTGGTACAAAAGGAACTCCATCTGTCACGCCATTATTCCAGGAATAATTTGAACCACCTGAGCCCTGCACAGTCGTTGAAGAACCAAGACAAATGAGTTGATCAGGACCCGCGCTAATCTGACTAGCTATGGTTGAAATGTTAACTTGGTCCCAAGCACTGCAACCTGCCGCATTATACCCTGTAACGGTATATGTTTGGGCACTAGTTGGATTAAAACTCACACCATTCACTACGCCATTATCCCACACATAGGTACTGGCTCCTGAACCAGACAAAACAAAAGCCGATCCACTGCACACCGTAGAATCAGGACCTGCGGAAACGGTTGTTAATGTAGAAGTAGCATTGTACAAATCTGAAATTTCGCAGGCAGTTAAGGCCCTATCCCAAACACCTAAGTCGTCTATTGAACCATTAAAATAGCTT
>JAWWDX010000079.1:0-11448 GCA_033719695.1 Putridiphycobacter sp. | reverse complement strand
TCTATGGGCTCTTTTTTTGCTAGCGGTTCCAGTCATTATTCACTTATTCAATTTTCGCCGTTATCAAACCATCTATTTTTCTAAAGTTGATCTTTTAAATGAGGCTATTGAAGACTCTAAATCGGGCAATAAATTAAAACATTTATTAGTACTATTAAGCCGTTTACTGGCCATCACAGCATTGGTATTTGCATTTGCGCAGCCGTATTTATCTACCAATGAACAGAAAAATACGCAAACTATTTCGTCTATTTATATCGATAATTCGTTTAGCATGCAAGCCCAAGGGAAAGATGGCAACCTCTTGAACGAAGCCAAAAATAAAGCCATAGAATTGGTAAGTTCTTTTGAAGAAAATGAAAAGGTCAATTTATTAACATCAGATCTATTAGCGAAGGATCAAAGATTTTATACAAAAGCAGACATTATAGAGCGAATCAAAGAAATCGATTTCTCACCTATTGCAACAACTTTAGAATCGGCTACTAATCTACAAGTAGACCTATTAAACCAAACTCTGGAAACGGCAGATAAGCGGCTGTTTGTCTTTAGTGATTTTCAAAAATCAACTGGTTCTGTAGGGAATTTGGCTGATAGCAGCATTACCCCATTTATATACCAACCAATAGCTGAAATCAAAGGGAATATTTTTATTGATTCTGTCTGGTTTAATGCGCCAAATCAAACCATAAATTCCCCTTCGGAATTGTTGTTCAGACTGAAAAATTTGACCGATCAACGCATAGATAATTTAACCATTACACTTTCCATTGATGGCAGAGAAAAAGGTATCAAAACAATAACTTTAGATCCCCAATCTACCTCCGTTGAGCAAATAAGTTATGCTCATGCCAATGCAGGTGTTAAAAAAGGGAAGCTATCAATCAAAACAAACCAGTTGTTTTTTGATGATACATTCTATTTCACTTATACTATCAAAAACGAGACTAAAATACTGATTATTAATAATGAAATTAGCACGAACACTAGTTTTGCGCAGTTATATGGGGTTGACCCTTTCTATGAACATACGTCGGTAAATATTAGCAAATTAAAACAAGAAGATTTCAATGACAAGGCATTAATTGTTTTAAATGGCATCAACACACTTACTTCTGGCGCTATAAACTTAGTTGATAAATCTTTAAAAACTGGCGCGACCGTTGTGCTCATTCCTGGCTCGACAGCCAATTTGAGTTCATGGAATACATTTTTGAAAGCGAAAAATCTTCCTACTTTCGGTGCTGTATCTGTCTCCAATTCTACCCTAAAATATTTTAACGATTCAGACCCTATTTATACAGGTGTTTTTGATCAGAAGCCTGATCGGTATAAAAAGACTATTGTCACTAAGCAATATCCAATTATCAGCCATCAGAAACATAATTTTATTTCACTTTTTGGTACGCGAGAAAACAAGCCATTTTTGCTTTACAGTAAACTTGAAAATTCAGGAAGAATTTTTATGCAAGCAAGCCCGCTCATGGCAGACTGGACTGACTTTAACAAGCAAGCACTCTTCGCTGCCACCTATTTAAGAATTGCAGAAACGGCTTCCTTTGAGAAAAAATTGTTTTATACCATAGGGAACACAGAAACCTACTTACTACAAAACTCGCTTGATGAAAAGGCACCAATTCATTTGCTAAACAAAGCATTACAGTTCGACCTCATTCCTTTGACGAATGTAACACCCGCTGGGCAGTCCTTATTATTCGATCGCAGTAACGGCGTGATTAAGCAGGCTGCATTCTATGAGCTAAGTAATTTAACTGATTTTAGTGATGTTATTGCATTTAATTACGATCGTGCAGAATCGCTAACCGACTGTTTTACGTCAAAAGAAGTTTTAAGTCTATTTACTGAGCAGAATTGGCCCCCAATAAACCAGCTAAAAATAGATAAGAAAGGGCAACTTAGTATTGATACCATAAAGCCTATTGAATACTGGCGCCTTTGTTTGTATTTAGCACTGCTTTTTTTAGCCATAGAAATGGCATTGTTAAAATGGTGGAAAACCAGTTAGTAAAAATGCGCACTGAAAATACTCATTGCTCAAAAACTAAAGTAAATTCGAACCGTTAAAGTCAGAAAAATGAAAATATTACTGAAATCTTGTACAATTATTGATCCGCAAAGCCAACATCATTTACAAAAAAGAGATATTCTGATTGATGGTCAAAAGATTGAAAAAATTGATGATAACATAGGCGCGTTTGCTGACAAAACAGTCGATATAACAAACCTTCATGTCTCACAAGGATGGTATGATGCCAAAGTTAATTTTCAGGATCCGGGACTGGAATATAAGGAAGACATTACCTCTGGTATAAAAGCATCTGAACTTGGAGGTATGACGGCGGTTTCAGTAACACCAAATACAACACCTCGCATATCAAATAAAACTCAAATTGATTATGTCAAAAACAAAGCTAGTTTTAGTCCAGTAGATATTTTTCCATATGGTACCTTAACTGAAGGTGGCGAAGGGAAAAACATTGCTGAATACTATGATATGAGTCAGGCAGGTGCCGTTGGTTTCACTGATGCGCATGAACCCGTATCGGCCGGCATTATGTACCGTGCTTTACTTTATATGAAAAATACCAATTCACTGGTAGTTTCATTTCCGTACGATTATTCTATTTTCGGAAAGGGCCAAGTCAACGAAAGTAGAGCTAGTTTGTTAACCGGGCTTAAATCAATTCCAAGTATTTCAGAATATTTAATAGTTGAAAGAGATTTAAGTTTACTGGCATATACGGAAGGTCGCTTACATTTTTCTGGCATCTCTACGTTAGAAAGTGTAGATTTAATTCGTGCAGCAAAGCAAAAAGGTTTGGCAGTTACGGCAGACGCATATGCGCATCACATAATGTTCAATGATGAATCAGTTTTGGATTTCGATAGTAATTTTAAAGTGCTCCCTCCTTTGCGTTCTGAAAAAGATCGTCTAGCGCTCATAAAAGGACTAAAAGATGGTACGATTGATTTTGTTTGTTCTGATCATACCCCGGAAGATACAGAGCATAAAGATTTAGAATTTGATTTGGCCAATTTTGGAATGATTGGCACACAAACCTTATTTTCTAGTGTAAATTCAATTGATCAATTGTCATTAGTAGAAAAAATTGCTTGCATTAGTCGTAAACCAAGACAAATTATGTGTATCAGTAATCCAATCATTGAAGCAGGGCAATTTGCAAATATGACACTTTTTGATCCAGCACTAACATACACCTTAGCATCAAGTGATTTGGCTTCATTATCTAAAAACACACCATTAATTGGAAAAGAGTTAACAGGAAAAGCCCTAGGAATTATTAACAAAGGAATAATTTCTATATTTGAAGACTAATGAATGAAGCCAAACCTCAGAAACGAAAATTTCTCAAAACTTTTTTCAAGGAACGTAAACAAGTTGGTGCCGTTGCGCCATCTTCACGATTCCTTGTAAAAAAAATGTGTGATAGCATTGATTTTAAGAGTGCAAAAGTAATTATTGAACTAGGACCTGGCACTGGTGTATTCACCAGAGAAATATTAAAGAGAGCCAGTGACCACACTAAAATTTTTGTATTCGAATTAAATGAAGACTTTTATAGGATTCTGAAAAATAAATTCAGCGACAAACGTATTATTCTAGTTAACGAAAGTGCAGAACACCTAGAAATGACGCTAAAATCGCACCAGGTTTCAGAAGCTGATGCTATCATTTCTTCATTGCCATTAACGGTTATTCCGGAACCGGTAAAAAGTAATATTGTGAAAGCTTCGCACCAAATTTTAAAGAGGGACGGCATATACGTGCAATACCAATACTCATTAAATGCTAAAAAGCTAATTGAAAGTATTTTTGGTAAATTAAATTTGCGCTTTTCTTTAATTAATTTACCACCTGCCTTTATCTACTTTGCAGTTAAAAAGGATTAAAAAAAGACCGGCTAGCCGGTCTTTTACAAGGGTTATTTTATTGGTGTCTCTTTGAGCACTTCTAATAGGAATCCCCAGAATTTTTTAACAGATTTAATATTAACTTTTTCATCTGGAGAGTGCGGGTTTTTAATGGTTGGTCCAAAAGATACCATATCACAATTTGGTAAATGTTTATTTAAAATACCACATTCCAAACCAGCATGACAGGCTTGAACCCTTGGTGTGTCGTTAAACATTTCTCTGTACTTGTCTGTTACAATTTTTAATATTTTTGAACTCGGATTAGGTGCCCACCCTGGGTAATCACCATCTTGTATGACCTTTGCTCCCAGCCTTTCATAATTTAATCGAATGGCATTTGCTATATCTCTTTTACCACTTTCAATCATGCTTCTTTGTAACGACTGTGATGTAAATTCACCATCAACGATAGAAACTTTTGCCAATGAAGAAGAGGTTTCAACTAATCCTTTTATTTTATCGCTCATTTTCCAAACGGCATTAGGCGTATTATAAATGGTTGCAATAATCTGCTTTTGATCTTCAGCATTCATCACCGACCCTGGCAATGCAACATCTTCAATTGAAAAAACCATATTTGCTTCAATTTCAGAAAATTCACTGATAATTTCTTCCGTAATGGCATGATATCCTTTCATAAAATCAGAAAATTCATCAGCTGGCACAGTTAAAACAGTATGAGCTTCTCTTGGAATGGCATTTCTTAATCCTCCCCCTACAAATGAAGACATTTGGACCGAGGCTACCTGTGTCAATTCATAAACAAGTCGGTTCAATAATAAATTTGCATTTCCTCTACCTAAATGAATATCCATTCCAGAATGCCCACCTTTTAAACCTTTTAGATTTATAATGATAGATCGGCTGGCTTTGGTTGGCGTTTCCGTTTGGTACGTATAATAGGTATTAGTATCAATACCACCGGCACATCCAATCGAAATTTCATCATCATCTTCAGTATCTAAATTAAGTAAAAAGCTTCCCGAGAGCAATGAGCCATCTAACTGTTTTGCACCAGTCATACCAGTTTCTTCATCTATTGTAAACAAACACTCCAGTGCAGGGTGATCAATATCGTTAGAAGATAAAAGTGTCATTGCAGCTGCCACTCCCATACCATTATCAGCTCCCAGTGTAGTTCCCTTGGCTTTCACCCATTCACCATCAATATATGATTCTATACCTTGCGTCAGGAAATCGAAGTTAGTATCGGCATTTTTTTGATGAACCATATCAATATGCGACTGAATAATAACCGTTTCACGATTTTCCATACCAGTTGAAGCAGGCTTTTTGATAATAACATTTCCTATATGATCCTCTACGGTTTCTAACCCTAATTTTTTACCAAATTCCACCATAAAAGCCCGTATACGCTCTTCTTTTTTTGATGGCCTTGGTACAGCATTTAAATCTTCAAAATGATTCCAAATGGTAGTTGGTTCTAATTCTCTTACTTGCATTTAATTTTTGTTTTTTTTTATTTGTATCGTTCCGCAACAAGTGTTCTATTGTTATTTTAGGATGTTAACGCAAAACTATTTAAATTTGGAGGATTATCTATACAAAATGAAAAGAATTCTACCAATCGTCCTTCTACTACTCCCAATTCAAATTTTTGCCCAATTAAATAGCGCCACTATTTCTGTCGGCAATGAAACCCGAGAATATGTCGCGTATATTCCCAGCAATTATCAAAATACGGAGGCGGCACCACTCATTATTATTTTACACGGTATTGGAGGCTTGGCAACCGACTATGCGACATACGGTTTAAATCCTATAGCAGACACGGCGAGATTTGTACCAGTGTATTTACAAGGAAAAGCAAACGCTTTTGGACAAACCTCCTGGAACAATGGAACACTGCTGGCATCCGCCGCAAATGATTTAGCTTTTATTGAAAACATGATTGATACCATGGCTGTAAATTATAATATTGACAGGAGCAGGGTTTATATTGTTGGTATTTCAATGGGAGCCATAATGACCTATAAAGCACTTCATCATTTAAGTGATAAACTAGCGGCAGCGGTCTGTCATATAGGCACTATGTCTAATCAAGAACTAACTAATTACAACCCCACTATTCCACGTCCCGTTATGCAGATTCATGGCGTAAATGATGCGATCGTCCCATACAGCGGTCAAGCACTACCCTCTTTGGGCTTAGTACCACCAACATTAGCCAAATTAAAGTCTACTAACGGATGGAACGGCGATTCTACTATCACCAATATTCCGAACGTAGCAAACGACAGTGTTACCATTGAGAAAATTGTATATAACACTTCTACAAGGCTTGAGCACTGGAAAATGAGCGGAGCTGGTGCAGGACATATTTTTTTGTTTGAACCAATAAACGATACATCAGGTATGGAAATCACGTGGCATTTTTTAAGGGAATTTTCCCATCCTAATCCCACATTAGGAATCAACACCTCATCAATTGCTGAACAACCGCTTATATTCCCTAATCCCACTAGTGATTTTGTAAATATTGCAAACTATAAAAATTATGTGCAGATACGATTGTATAATTTGAATCAACAATTAGTATTTGAAACGGCTAGCGCCACAACTGTAGATTTAAGTCGTTTAGAGGCCGGCATGTATATTATTGAATTAAAAAGCACAGAAGGGCAGCCCCATACCCAATTACTGCATAAACAATAATCTTATTTTGGCATACACTCACGAAATATTTATGGCGCGTTGTCTTGAACTTGCAGCGCTTGGAAAAGGAAATGTTGCCCCCAACCCTATGGTTGGCTCAGTAATTGTTTTTAACAACAAAATTATTGGTGAAGGTTATCACATGGTCTATGGCAATGCGCACGCTGAAGTAAATGCCATAAATAATGTACATGATAAATCACTATTATCTGACGCTACCTTGTATGTGAACCTTGAGCCATGCGCGCATTATGGCAAAACACCGCCATGCGCCAACTTAATCATTGATAACAATATAAAGCAAGTTGTTATTGGTTGTATTGATCCATTTGCTGAAGTAGCTGGAAAAGGTGTTGAAAAGCTGAAAAACGCAGGAATTGACGTCATTTTAAATATTCTCCAAGAAGAATGCCTAGCCCTTAACAGACGTTTTTTTACATTTCATCAATTAAAAAGACCATATATTATTCTAAAATGGGCGCAGTCCCTAAATGGGTTAATGGATATTAATCGATTAGAGCATGACAAAGGTATTCACTGGATTTCACAACCTGAAACAAAAAGTCTAGTTCATAAATGGCGAGCAGAAGAAGCCAGCATACTAGTAGGAAGAAAAACAATTGAAGTAGATAACCCACAATTAACTTGTAGAGTCTATGATGGGAATCACCCAGTGAGACTTATTATTGATGGTGACGCAAAATTAAATATAGCCTTAAAGGAAATAGCAAACGGAGACGCACCAACTTATATACTGAACAGTAAAAAATCGGAAATTGGAGAAGCTGTGACATACATACAAGTTGAACCGTTTGACTTAAAATCAATTTTACATCAAATTTTTGAATTAGACTTGCAATCAGTTATTGTTGAGGGCGGTTATACCACTTTGCAAACATTTATTACTGCTGGTTTATGGGATGAAGCACGGATTATCACAGGTATCTCAAATATTGCCAGTGGACAAGCAGCGCCTATACTGCATGGTAAAGTTATTGCGTCTTATACCTTTGGTCAAGATTCAGTAACCGTTATTCAACCTTTCTAGCGTCAAGTTCTTGCTGATTTGTTACGCCCACAAGCAAAGAAATTTTAGTATCATCTAATCGGGTCCAAATTGGTCTGACCATCCCATCTCGAACAGAAATATTAGAATAATCACCAAAAAATATTTTTTCATTTGGGATGAATGCTGTTTCACTAATCTGATAGTTTTTGAAGGATTCACCACCATCTTTCGATACTGCTAAAAATACATCTGTGGCGTTATCGTTATGGTTGCGACGATCATAAAAAACCACATATACGTAGCCAGTTACCTCATCAACAGTAAGCCAACTTAAAAATTGATGATTAGCTGTGGTATCTGTATTCACTTTTATTGGGGCAGACCATGTTTGACCATTATCGGTGCTTTTCTTGAGCCAAATATCAGTATTGTCCTCGCCTGCGCGTTGGTCGGACCAATTAACATATATTGTACCTCTGTATGGTGCATTAGAAATATCGCAGGCTGTTACAGGCAAACCATTGCAACGGTATATTCCTGGTATATTAAGTGTCCATCCCATTATTTGATTACCAATTTCCTTTTCTTCTTCAAGCCAAGTTTCACCGCCATCCAATGATAAATTAAAATATATTTTGCTGCTTCTTGCCCACGCCACATATATTTCACCATTGGGACCAACTGTTGGCACTGCGCCTTCTGCTGTGTCATCATCATCTTTACAATCGCCTGAAAATTTTGAAATTATTTTGGGCTCCGACCATGTTATGCCATAATCACAGCTTTTAGAAAAAAGGATATTACTTCTGTCTCTTGGGTCATTTGAATCGTATGCATCAAACTGCGTCCATGTTAAATAAATTTCTCCATTAATAGGATTAGAAACAGCCCACTGTTTGTCGTGAAATTTTCCATTAATCGCCGTATGACTTTCTTTTTTAAACTTACCCTTTACCGTTTTTGACCGCTCACAAACAATTCCACCTTTCAATCGTTCACCTTTGTACTTTGATAAATGAAAATAATAGTAATATCCTTTTTTATCTACCAATAATACGGGATCGCCATTAACACCATATTTTGAATAAATAGATTTAGCTCGCCATGTTAGACCGCCATCTTTGGAATAATAATAGTCATTCATCACACTCCCTGCTACTATTTTATCGGAATCTGTTGGGTCGATAAAAATAGAGGGTTCTACTTGTGAATAGAAGTAAGTTGCAAATTTCGGAATTGGCAACACAACATTTCTAATTTGCGCAGTAGTAGCCAAAGTGATTGAAATAAAACAAATAATGCTAATAATTTTCATCATAAACTTAAAATGGATAACCGATTCCGAAACTTAATGTTGGGCGAAATGGACGACTTAAAGTGCTAACATAGTCGGCGGGCAAATTATTTAACTCAGCGGCATATTCTGTTCTTTTTTCCCATATCCAACGTTCACCTTGGAACATATATGGGTTGTGTACAGGAATGGCCATATCTAACCTCACCACAAAGAAGTCAAAATCTAGTCGTAAGCCGGCACCTGCACCTATGGCAATTTGTTCCCCAGCGGTTGAAGGGTTAAATACACCCAAATCCTCTTCAGTGCTACTCCCGTCACTCCTCAACTTCCATATATTGCCCGCATCTGTAAAAATAGCCGCTTTTAAAAAATCTGAAAATTGAAATCGATATTCAATATTTAGCTCCAATCTCATATCTGAAACTTGCGTAGTTGTTGAATTGGGGTCGCGCCAAGTTTGTGTGCCTCCAGGCGCCATTGTTCTTGCCGCAAAAGCTCTGATATCATTTGATCCTCCTGCAAAAAAACTCTCTTCGTAAGGTAATGAAGGTGAATTTCCATAGGCGTATCCCAATCCGGCTAAAAACCTATAGGCTATGATTTGCTTATTTGGGCGCGCTTTAATAAGGTTCATATAATATCTTATATCAAAGTCTACTCTCGTAAACTGTGTAAATGGCACGCCTAATACTTGTCGTAAACCATCTACCACATTATTTTTACCAACACCAGTAATGTCAAATATATAACCTGAAGTACTAGCGGTAGCTGTACCAAACAAGTAGTTCTTTTTACCATCTTCTCTTTGAACACGTTGGTTGTTATAACTGAATACATACTCAAACTTATTAGAAAAGTGATCGTTGTAGGTATTGATTAAGAATGGATCATTCAACTGCGATAACAACAGCTGGAAATTCTCTGACTTATCTAACTTTACAAAATTGAAGCTTTGCCACTTTACTTTGTGTGTTTTGGTTTTGCCTTCGCTAAATTTCCACGCGTAGGAAAACTCTGTGAGATTCCTAGTGAAATCTGTTCGTTTTTGGTAATTATAACTAAGCTCTAACAATGTTTGTGGATATAATCTCTTACCCAGCGTTCTTTGTAAACTTTTTGGCATCAATAAAAGTCGTGGAAATTCAAGACTTACTTTAGGATATATTTCAATGGTGTTAAACTGACGACCACTGCTTAGCACCGGCTCTCCATCAATTGTTCTGTCGAAGACGGCAGGTTGGGACTCAGCACCACCTGTGATACTTATTTTAAGTTTTTCTGCACCACCAAAAATATTCTTATTTGTATAATTGGCTGAAGCAGATAACCCCAAATATCCATTCGAATTGGAAAGATTAGGTTCAAATGAAAATATTTGCTTGTTAGAGGGTGTCAAATCATATCTCATCATCACCCTACCAGTTTGGTTTGGGTCATACATGACTACAGGGGTGATACTACCAAAAATATCTAACCCTAGCATACGGGAATAAGAGCGTTCAACATAATATTCTCTATACCATCCGTTATCTCCCCCATCAGTGATCTCTAAATAATTTTGTCTGTCTAATAAAAATGGTGAAACCGGTAATTTCTCGTTGTAAATAAAAGTACCTCGATAAATCAGGGTATCAGCTGGTCCAAAAAACACAAATTTCTTTTTCAGAACGGTATCTGCATAATTCAATGTGTCCAGCAGTGGATATTTGCCTCCCGAAACAGATAAACCATATTGTTCTAACCTACTTTTATAGGTTTCAAAATCTTTAAACGACTTTGCATTTTTATTATGAATGAAATAGGTTACATCACTAACTTTATAGTTTCTGTGAATTACCTCTTTTGTATTACCATCATCATCTTCAATTGTTTTAGGAATGATACGCATGGTAACATCAGCTTTGTATGGAGCCTTAGATGTGTCAACTTCAAAATAAATATAGCTTTTACTAAAATTAAAATAGGCATTGTCGCGACAAAATTTCGAAAAGCGTTCGCGCTCGGCATCAAGCTTATCCTCATCTAACAAATCACCTTTAAATATCATGGTATTCTGTTTTTTTAACATTGACTTGTATTCTGTCTGAAGACCAGAACTCCCAGTGGCAGGATCAAGCTGAATAGAATTGATAAGAATCGGTCTGCCTGGCTTTATACTATAAATTGGATAGGCTTTCTGTTGACGGTAATTATACACAATTGAATCATTCACTGTGTTTTCGTAAAACCCCCTTTTCTTTAAAAACAATTGTATTTGCTGAGCTGATTTAGCAACTTTTATGCTGTCCATAAGCACTGGGGGTGTTCCTATATTGATTGAAATCCAATGGCGCCAACCTTTTCGTTCTTTTTTTAACCGAATATTTTTTTCAAAATAATGCGACTCTCCCTTGACTTTAGCCTTCGCATTTCTTTTTCTGTTGATTCTATTTTGACGCGCTATTCGCTTGTTATTCTTCTTGATAGTCTTTAACTTCTTTTTTTCTATTTGTGCTTCCATTTTAACAGG
>JAWWDX010000078.1:0-11465 GCA_033719695.1 Putridiphycobacter sp. | reverse complement strand
GCGGCGCCAGTAATTGCTAAGGTAGCAAAGGACATGGGAATTTTAACGGTTGGTATTGTTACTGTTCCTTTTGGTTTTGAAGGTCGTAAACGTAAATTACAAGCTGAAGAGGGGTTGGAAGAATTGCGTGGTGCGGTTGATACTTTGTTAATCATCAATAACGATAGACTAAGAGAGATGTTTGGTAACTTATCGTTAGCTAACGCTTTTTCGCAAGCTGATGATGTATTAGCTACTGCAGCTAAAGGCATTGCTGAAGTCATTTCGGTTACTGGTGCCATCAATGTCGATTTTAACGACGTGAATACTGTTATGAGAGACAGTGGTGTCGCAATCATGGGATCGGCCGTGGCAGAAGGAGACAATAGAGCTATGGAATGTGTTAAGAACGCCTTGTCTTCTCCGTTATTAAATGATAATGACATTACAGGTGCAAGATATGTATTGCTGAATATTACTTATGGTGATAAAGAGGTATTAATGGATGAAATAGGTGAGATTACCGATTATATTCAAGATGAAGCAGGTTCTACTGCTGATGTCATTTGGGGGCATGGTTACGACGAAACATTGGGTGAAGGCTTATGTGTGACCTTAATTGCAACCGGTTTTAATTCATCTCCTGTTACGGGTTTTGAAAAAGAGCCAGCTAAAAAGGTATTGTCGCTAGATGATGACTCAAAGCCTACTATGATTTCGCAGCCTATTGAGTCTCCTGTGAAAGAGGTAAACGACTATAAAGCGCCAGACGCTTTGTTTGAAGAAGAAGTTGAAGAAGAGCCATTTTTAAAAGTAAAAGATGAATCAGCTGAACAAGCTGAAATAAACTGGTCGTTTGATGACGCAGCTCCAACCGAAACGCCAGCACCTCAAACTGATAGTAAAGAAGAGGAGGCAGAAGTGATTCGTCATTACTTAACTGATGAAGTTGATGAGAAGATAGAATTAGAAAACACAACGCCAAAAGTTGTGTTGTCGAAAGAAGAGCAAGAAAAAAGAGCGAAAGAGCGTTTGGAGCGCATTCAAGCGTATACTTCAAAGTTAAAATCATCCAATGGTATCAATGATTTGGAAAAAGAACCAGCATATAAACGGAGAGATATTCGTTTTGATGATGTAGCGCATTCTTCTGAAGAACCTAAAAGTAAATTCACCGTGTCTGAAACTGAAACAAAGGAAAATGGTGATAAAAAGTACGGATTACGAGAAAACAATTCGTTTTTACATGACAATGTAGATTAAGTAAATAAGTATATTTATAATTCACGAAAAGCCACTAGCAGCAATGTTAGTGGTTTTTTGGTTTGACACCCCTTGGTCATTTTTACTTTTTTTTGCACGAAATTCCAGCTAGTTATGTCATTCAGCAGTCTTTTTTTGTCAATACTACAGCGGTACAGCAGGTGAAATATTTGAAGGGTGTTTTTCTATTGATTTTATTACAACCGTGTCAGTAGGCTATCCACTTGGCTTTTATCCAACCGCACATATCAATATGAACTTTGGTATTGAAATTGGAACCGAAAGAAGTGATTTGGCGTCAGGGGCAAAGTTGTTCACTAACGGGGACGTGTATCTGTCTCCAAGATTTAGATTGAACTGTTCAGCCAATTTTAATGGTGGAACTGCGAATATAAGTTCTAAAATTAACTATCTGCTTCAAGGGCAAGGTATAAATGTTGACGGATTTAGGTTTGATGCTAGACTTGGCCTGTTTTATACTGTATTCATATTTGCGTTAAGGATAAGAGTGGCATCCTTTTGGTTGCTCACAACCAAAAGATATAGCGGATAGCCTGGCCCTGTCACGATTCGTGCTGGGGAACGCCCAATAGTAAAATAATATATCCTTATTCTGAATTTGGAAAGGTCAAGACAATAATTCCTTATCTTGTGCTATATTTGATAAATGCCGTTCTAGAACTGAACTTTGGCATAGCATTGGTAGATTTATGATTAAGAGATATATGAAAACGTTTTTTTTATTGATAACAACTGTGTTTTTTGCAGCCTGTTCGGTTGCGCAACCAGGCGGTATGCAGTGGAGCACAAAAAGCAAAAAAGCGATTAAATATGCAGAGTATTCCCGAACAGCTTTGAGTGAAATTAATCCACAAACGGGTTTGCCTAATTATGAAAATGCAATGGCATGGTGCGATAAAGCTATAGCCAAAGACCCTAATTTTATAGAAGCTTATATGTTAAAAGCCGATTATGCCACGTCGGCCAATCTGCTACCTGAGGCCATTGCCGCTTACCGGAAAACGTTAGAGATTAATCCCAATTTTACCAGAACTGGTTTCGTTTATTTAGAATTGGCTAATTTGGAGTGGGCAAATGCCGACTATGCTGAAGCTATTGTTCATGCGCAACAATATAAAAAAATCCCTGGTGCAAATCGCGAATTATTTGGTGAAGTAGACTGGTTGATTGCGAATTGTGAGTTTGCCGTAAGTGCTATAAAAAATCCGGTTCCATTCAGCCCTAAGAATTTAGGGACGGGTGTTAATACACATAACCCTGAGTATTTCCCAACACTAACGGTCGATCAAAAAGAATTATTGTTTACTCGTCTAGTTGGCGGTGGCCGCAGCGGGCAAGAAGATTTTTTTGTATCAAAAAGTGACGGACCATATTGGCGCATTGGTGAACCTATGCCGCCCAACATAAATACCGCTTTTAACGAAGGTGCTCCAACATTTGCACCTGATGGCAGAACCCTTATTTTTGTAGGATGCCAAAATGAACGTGGCCAGTATGGTGAAAATAGAAGGGGGTACGGCAGTTGTGATTTATTTGTGACTGTAAAGGTTGGACAGGTATGGTTAGACCCTATTAATTTGCCAGGTGCTGTGAATACGGCCAACTGGGAAACACAGCCTTCACTGTCGGCAGACGGCAAAACATTGTATTTTATTAGAGGTTCGGTGCGGTCAACTGGCGGCAAAGGAAAGCGCAATGGCGATATTTATGTATCATATTTGCAAGCGGACGGCAGTTGGAGTGAAGCGGAAAAATTACCGAACCACATTAATACACCCCTTTCTGAATCGTCTGTTTTAATTCATCCTGATGGTAGAACGCTTTACTTCGGGTCAAATGGGCATATTGGTATGGGGGGATATGATTTGTATATGACACAGAAACAAGCTGATGGTTCTTGGGGGCCAGTTAAGAATTTAGGATACCCCATCAATACAGAAAATGATGAGTCGTCGTTACTGGTTTTTGCTGATGGTAAACTGGCCATCTTTGCTTCCGATAGACCAGGTGGGCACGGTAGTTTAGATTTGTATGGTTTTGAATTGCCAGAAAGTGTGCGGCCAAACAGAACCATTTACATGACTGGCTTGGTATACAATAAAACTACCAAACAAAAATTACAGGCCAATTTTAGTTTAATTGATTTGGAAACAAAGAAAGAAGTGGTTTTTTCTCAGTCGGATGGGAAAACAGGCGAGTTTTTGGTGACTCTGCCAGTGAATAGAGAATATGCTTTATTAGTAGAGAAAAAAGGGTATCAGCCTTATTCAATCAATTTCGATTTAAATATTGCTGAGAATTCTAACGAGCCATATCACCAAGATGTGCCATTGATTCCACTAGAAAATATGGATGAGGAGGTTGTGCTACAGAATGTATTCTTTGATGTCGACTCCTATACAATAAGAGAAAAATCGTTTGTCGAATTAGATAAATTGGCAGAGCATTTGAAACGGAACCCAACCATGAAAATAGAATTACAAGGTCATACAGATGCGCAAGGTGACGCTGATCAAAACATGATACTATCAACCAATAGGGCAAAAGCTGTGATGGATTATTTAGTTAAACAAGGTGTTGAAAGCTTCCGATTAACATCAAAAGGTTTTGGTGAGACAAAGCCAGCTACTATTGTGGACAATTCAGGAACGGAAGTAACGTTAACAGAAAGCTATATTAGTACATTGCCTGTTAATGAACAGAAAGCAGCCAATCAAGCAAACAGAAGAACAGTATACATTGTGAAATCACTATAAAATTATGAATTTACTTTTTCAATTCTTGAGGCTAATTCGCGCTGTAAACTTATTCGTTATTGCACTGACAATGGTTATAACGCAATATTTTTTAAGTAAATACATGTTCATAGGCACAAATGTTTTAGGTGATAATGCAACACCAGGAACCTTCTTAGCTATTATGAAGGCAGTCTTTTCTTTTGAATTTTTGATGTTATTAGCAATGGCTTTGCTTTTTGCTGCTGCTGCAAATATAATTAATGATTATTTTGATTTAAGAGCAGACAGGATAAATAAGCCGGATAGGTTGATTGTTGACGTTTATATCAAAAGGCGTTGGGCCATGGTATGGAATTGGTTATTCAATTTAGTTGGTTTAGCAATAGGACTGTATTTGGGTTATTTGGTGCAAAGTGTGTGGATTCCAGTAGTTGCTTTTTTAACCATTAATTTATTGTGGCTGTACTCTGCTTATTTTAAGCGTAAACCATTTACCGGTAATATTTTGGTAGCTGCTTTTATAGGCTTTGTGCCTATTTCGGTAGTTTGGTTTAATCATATTATTACACCTAACTTTTCAAATCCAGATCTGTTTATTGTTTTGGCGAAACAGCATTATTTTTTTACGGTGGTACTGTTTACTAGTTTATTAGCATTTTTAATGAATCTAATCAGAGAATTAGTGAAAGATGTGATTGATGTGAAAGGCGATTTAAAATTAGGTGCCAAAACTTTTCCGATTCAATACGGACTGAAAAAGTCTCGACAACTACTTTTGTTAATTTTTATATTGGTTCTGATTTCAGGCGGTCTATTTTTGTACTATGTTTTAAATATTATCATGGAGCTGATCCTTTCAGTTCCGGTAGTTTATAATCCTATAAATTTGCCGTTTTTTATGATTTTATTGGCAGGGTCGCTGATATTAATGACGATTGCCGCCTTTTATATTTTTAAAAAGCACCGGATTTCTGCTTACAAGAAAGCATCTTTGTATTTGAAATTTGCCATGGTATTTGGATTGCTAATCCCTTTGTTTTTGTAGTTTTTAAAAGGTTTGATAGCGAATATAAGATTTGTTTTTAAAGTCAAAATACTGATTGAATCTGAGCCTCAAAGCCCCTTAAATACAGGCGCAAAATATGTTGTGTTTCTTTTACGACGATTGTAAAAGCTTTACAAATGGTTTAGGGCTAGAAACTAAATCAGTTGCAATTAAAAAGGATGAAGAGGAAGGAAAGTTGTTAGCTGATGCTTCCATTTATCCAAACCCTGCAAATAATTTTGTTGCTATTGAATTACCGTTGGTAAGCAAGGGTGCAAAAATTCAAATATTTGGTTTGGATGGCAAATTAGTATTTGAAACACAAATGCAAAAGCCAATTTACATATGGGATACTAGTAGCATGCCTGCTGGAACCTACATCATAAATATTGAATTAAATAGTGAAAAGATGGCTAAAAAAGTGGTATTAGTCAAATAGTAAATACCTCAATATTTGTTGAAACCTAAGAGCATTCTTGGGTTTCAACTTTTTTTTGTAATTTTATATATATTGGATATGTTAAAGGGTACAATTTTAGTTAATTTAATTTGTTTTTGTGGAAGCTTAATGGCTCAACCTGTTTTAAATAAGCGGACAGATTTAAACGTTAGTGCGAAAATATTTGCAGATGTAATTGCAACCGATTCTTGCTATTTTGTAGCAGGAACCAATGCTGGTTCACAGGCGCTGCAAGAAGGCCTGTTTGTCCGTTTTAATTTAGATGGCACTGTGGCCAATACCTCAAGTTATGGTAATGACACTTCACATATTGTTTTTTGGGAAAGTCCAACCCTAATTCAAACCAACGACAATAATTTTGCACTTACCTTTGCTGTAGATCCTATAAGTGGCCCAAGGCATTTTGGATTTATAAAATTAAAACCCAACGGCGATACTTTAATATTTAAAACTTATTTAGATATTTATGATGAGACATTGGATGATGTGGTTTTTCAGCCAGGTGGATTCTTGCAAGATTCTGTCGATAGTTGTTATTATGGCACTATAAACATAAGCAAAGAACTTACTGCTTTGTCAGGTGTTGCATTAATAAAATTAGATCCACTAGGTAACTTATTATGGTATAAAAAGTTTTATGGTAGTTTTAGCAGTACTTATTTTGGCCACAATTCACAAAGTTTAATAAAAACTCATGATAATAAGCTTATTATTGGTGGTAGCCGATACAAAAATGGCCTTGGCACGTCTACTATAAGGTCTAACATTAAGTTTACGATTACGGATTTAGCAGGTAATTTATTACAAACAAAAGTTTTTCCAGATGATATTTTAGCTTATGGTTGCCATGGCTTAATGGAAACAATTGAAGGGGGTTATATCTTTACTGGCAGAAATGGATCTTTCTTCCAAAATGGAAATGCAATGGAGTTTGTTGGGAGAGTTGTTAAATTAGATTCAAATTTTGATGAAATTTGGCGGATAGAAAGAGGTTATCCTGCAGTTGAGTCATTTATCAATTTTGAAAATATATTAAAAATTTCTGATACTGCCTTTGTTGCTGTAGGTACATCAACGGACTCTACATCTTATCCAATTTGGAATCACGCCGGATGGTTACTCAAATTTAATTTGGATGGAGATGTTTTATGGGAAAGAAATTATCAAAAGGTACTCCCAAATGACAATACAAATAATTTCCCGCGTCATTATTTATACAGTGTAGACATCACAGCAGATAGTGGCTTTGTTATGGTAGGCCAAGCAATAAACTATGAAACCACCAACCCAGAACCTTACGGCCAATTAGGTTGGCTAGTCAAAACAGATAAACACGGTTGTATAGTGCCAGGTTGCGAGCAATTTGATGGTTTAAGTGTTTCAGAAACAGAATTGCCAGAAATTGGATTAAGTGTATTTCCGAACCCAGCCAATAATGAATTGTTTGTATATTATGCAAATGGCAACCACAGTAATTTAACACATGCTGTTTTATTTAATATCCAAGGCCAGCAAGTCATGCAATTTCCTATAACCTCAAATAATACAACTTATATGTTAGATGTGTCAAGTTTAGCCAAAGGTGTGTATGTTTTGCAGGTGGCGGATAGTAGTGGTTTGTTGAAGAGTGAGAAGGTGGTGGTGGAGTGATCTCGATACAAATCGCTTAGGCTAACGCCACGCAATTCTTCCGATAACTATCGGGACGATCTGACAAGCTTTATCTTTGGTCTATTTAATTTTTAACTTGAAAGATGTCTGTTCGAGTGTTTTTTTACTTGGAGCATTTGCGGAAAGTAAAAAATGTATCGAGAACTTTTCTAAGGACGTTTCCGAGTTTTATTTTTTAGCGAAGTGTTTGATTATAAAATTTAAAACTATGCTGCGGCTCTTGTTGTTTTGCAACAAGACAAAAGAAAATTTAAACCAAAAATTGTTTTCTTAATGATAATCTTTTCAAAAATCTGAGGGGTGAGGCATACGATAGCAAGGGACTCGAACCCCGGAATTAGGTTTAAATTTATCAAAAAAAAACCTATTAATTCACTATCTTTACTGTAATTGTAAAATTTCGAATGATCAAGGTACAATCTGGTTTGAAGGTCTTGGATTAACTAAAAAGTGCTGCGATAATAATTTTGATGGGGAGATACCGGATGCTATGAAAGCTGTGACATCCTATCAAGTCATAAACGGGTCACTTATTTTAATAGGGGAAGAGTATGAATTAGTGCTAAAAAACTAATTAGCAGCTAGGTCTAAGATTTTGATTTGAGCATTCAGAATAGTTTTCCAATTTTATCCAGTAAATGAAGAAGCATAAATTAACTAGGTATTGTGAATGGGTAGCAACTGCTAAATTCAAAAACTAGTCCAAACCATTAACTTAAGTTATTTTAACGTTTTCCATTTTTTTCAAGACTACTTTTATTCACAAAAACACGTAACTTTAGAGGGACAAATTAACTCATGAAACAACCAAATCGATTTTCACACATTTTTCAGACTGCAAACTATACGTTCCATGAGACTTTAATAACAATAATCATACACTCATGAAAAACGGATTTTATTTTAAACCGTACGAAAAGCCATACCAGTCTCCGTTCGACAAATTATTTGACATATTTAAAGAGTTAATTACACACACTTCAGGCGATTTTGATGAAGCGATAGATTGGTTAAGAGAACTGGATATGGAGTATAAACTTACCACGCCAGATTACACCATTGAAGATTTTATTGAAGACCTTAAAAAGAAGGGGTACATTAGAGAAGAGATTAAAGATGGCGGGGGAGAAGGTTTTGGCATTACAGCTAAAACTGAACGGGCCATCCGGCAGAATGCCCTTGATCAGATTTTTGGTAAAATCAAAAAGTCGGCCAGCGGTAACCATAAGAGTAAACATAGTGGGGAAGGCGACGAGCATACAGGGCAGTTACGGGAATATAAGTTTGGTGATGGACTGGACAAAATATCATTAACCGAGAGTATTAAAAATGCGCAGATTAATAATGGCATTGATGGCGGGTTCAATTTAACCGAAAACGATTTAGTTGTTGAAGAAACCCAGTTTAAGGCTCAAATGAGTACGGTATTAATGATTGATATCAGCCACAGTATGATTTTATATGGTGAAGATAGAATTACACCAGCCAAAAAGGTAGCCATGGCTTTAGCGGAACTAATCACTACGCGCTATCCGAAAGATACTTTGGATATTTTAGTGTTTGGTAATGATGCTTGGACCATTCCTATTCGTGATCTGCCTTATTTGAAGGTAGGACCATACCATACCAACACAGTGGCAGGTTTGCAATTAGCAATGGACATATTGCGTCGGAAGCGAAATACTAATAAACAAATTTTTATGATTACCGACGGAAAGCCAAGTTGTATTCGAGAAAAAAATGGCGATTATTATAAAAATAGTTTTGGTTTGGATGAATACATAGTAGACAAGTGCTATAATCAAGCTGCACAGGCTAGGAAGTTGCACATTCCAATCACCACTTTTATGATTGCATCCGACCCATATTTACAGCAATTTGTGCAACATTTTACACAAGCGAACCAAGGCAAAGCATTTTATACAGGCCTTAAAGGATTGGGTGAAATGATTTTTGAAGATTATGAAAACAATAGAAAAAAACGAATAAAATAAGACAACGACACTTACGATATGAAAATAGATAACATCAAAACATTCGGCGATTTAAAAAAAGCAAACTACATCACAAAGTCGATTAAGGACGAATTAAGAGATAATTTGATTGCTAAATTACAGGCAGATATACCTACTTTTGAAGGTGTACATGGCTTTGAACATTCAGTGATTCCGGAATTGGAACGTGCCATTTTGTCGCGTCATAACATTAATTTATTGGGACTTCGTGGACAGGCTAAAACTCGTTTAGCACGTAAAATGGTTGAATTATTAGATGAATACATTCCTATAGTTGAAGGATCTGAAATTAACGACGATCCATTTGATCCAATTTCAAGATATGCCAAAGACTTAATTGCGGAAAAAGGAGATGAAACTCCCATTGGATGGTTGCACCGTAGTGATCGGTTTTTTGAAAAATTAGCCACACCTGATGTGACCGTTGCTGATATTATTGGAGATATAGATCCAATTAAAGCGGCGAATTTAAAATTGAGTTATGCAGATGACAGGGTTATACATTTTGGTATGATTCCAAGAGCCAATCGTTGTATTTTTGTGATTAATGAATTGCCAGATTTACAAGCGAGAATTCAAGTAGCTTTATTCAATATTTTGCAAGAAGGCGACATTCAAATTAGAGGATTTAAGGTGAGAATGCCATTAGATATGCAATTTGTATTTACGGCTAATCCTGAAGATTATACCAACAGAGGCAGTATTGTAACGCCACTGAAAGATAGGATTGGGTCGCAAATTTTAACACATTATCCGCACGACATTTCTACGGCTAGAACTATTACTGAACAAGAAGCAAAATTTGATGCCGACCAAAGCAATACAGTGTATGTGCCTAGTTTGGCAAAGGATTTATTAGAACAAATCAGTTTTGAAGCTAGGGATAGTGAATATATTGATGCCAAAAGTGGTGTGAGTGCCAGAATGAGTATTACCGCCTACGAAAATTTATATAGTACAGCTGAGAGGCGGGCATTGCTGCAGGGCGATAAAAAAACCACCGTTCGCCTGTCCGATTTTGTGGGTGTAATTCCTGCCATTACAGGTAAGGTTGAATTGGTTTATGAAGGCGAACAAGAAGGTGCTGAGAATGTAGCCTTGTTTTTAATTGGAGATGCGATTAAATCACTGTTTGTAAAGTACTTTCCTGAGGTGAAAAAATTGGAGAAGGAAGATGAAAAAACGCCTTATACCAGTTTGCTAGAGTGGTTCTTTATGGAGTCCGGTTTTCATTTGCTAAATGATATAAGTAATGGTGAATACACCGCAACTCTAGACGCTGTAGAACCATTAAATGCTTTATTAGAAAAGTACGTACCACAAGTGCCAAAAGAAGATGTTTACTTTTGGAAAGAATTTGTATTATGGGCCTTAGTGGAGTTTAAGAAATTAAGTAAAGAAAGCGTTGAAGATGGTTATGAATTCAAAGATCCGTATAGCAATTTTATAAAGAATTTGTAAAAAAAAGCAGGCGGCTTATACAGCACCAAGTCATAACTTTAACCACCATGCAAAAAGTCCCCTCTTGAGAGGGGATTCACGGGTGTGTCCTTAATTTTACCTAAGATGCAACAGCCAAACCAACGTGCCTGAATTAGATTGAACAAAGTATTGGCAATGGTAGCGATATTGATCGGCTAAGTGCCCTGCGGTGAGTCGTTCGTTATCCATTCGTAAGTAGTAAATCTTGCGTCTTCAAAAAGCTACTTCAAAATCACAATAGGAAAATCTTGTCCAAAGCTATAGCTGGTTGGGTATTGGGCTGAGCCGTGGTATTTTTCCGATAGTTCAGGCACACGTTCTTCAACGTAGGTTTTCATCTCGTTAATGGTAATTTTGTTGTCTTGATTCGCGCCTGTGAGCGCTTTTAAGTCGCCTCCTAAAATTTCCAAGAGTGCGTAGGTAAACAAACCATGCTTCAAATCACCCGATTCATTGGCGTATTGCACATCTTGCGAAGCTGTTAAGAAAAAGGTGCCTGTATTTCTGGCCAATTGCGCAATGGCTTTTTCACGACCATCAACGCCTCTGCTTGCCAATGTTGTTAAGGCCCCACCTGAGTGACAAGCATCTAAAATAAAAAGTTGTTTTTGAGCTGCAATTTCGCGAGAGAAACTAAGTAATTCGGTAGCGGAAATGCCTTCTTTTCCTAAAATATTGTTGCCAAAAAAACTAGTAACATTATGTGTTACAATATAAAAGTCTGCCATTTGATTATTAATAGCTTCACTCATCACCCCATGGCCTGCATAATAAAATACAAAAACATCTTC
>JAWWDX010000077.1:0-11507 GCA_033719695.1 Putridiphycobacter sp. | reverse complement strand
TATGCTGCTGGTTGTCCTGCTGAACTATTGGCTCCAAAAGCTAAAAAAATATATAGATTAGACGAGAACAAGCATCCGTACGCTGTTTTAAGTCCAGATAAAGCTAAGGTTGAACGTAAAGGAAACGAAGTGCACATTTATATGTCAACTATTCGTAGTCACTTTACGCCAGATAATATTGAAGGTGTGAAAGTAGGAGATAAAGTTTATTTCCACATTACTAACCACGAACAAGATTTTGATGTACCTCATGGATTCTCAATGATTGGACAAAACACATCAGAACTATTAATTATGCCTGGTCAAACCAAAACATCTGTTTGGGAACCTAAAAAAGTAGGTGTATGGCCTTTCTACTGTACAGATTTCTGTTCAGCGTTACATCAGGAAATGCAAGGATATGTAAGAGTATCTCCAGCAGATTCTGATATTGAAATCAGTTGGTCTCTTGGTGGAGACTAAAATTGGTAAGTTGTTTATAAGCAGGTGGTTTTTTCATCATTTAACCGCCTGCTTATTTAACAACTAATTTTTTCTAGTGCATATAGGCACATTTACAATCAAATCATTTGCTTCAAATAATAGCCACGCGTAGTTCTCAACAATATAGCTGCGCATGCACATTGAGTGCGATACATAATAAACTTGTTGGCAAGCACAATGAACAATGCCAACACCTAAAAATACAAATATGAAAAAGGCAAGTATACTAATGATAGTTGGCACCCTATTGCTAGCAGGATTATTTTATTTTCCACTATGGAATATCATGCTTGGCGCTCCACAATATCCGGAACCTTTAGGAATGAACATTTATGTGAATGGTATTGAGGGTATGAATGAATTTGACATTCAAAATATTGATGGATTAAATCATTACATAGGCATGAAAACTCTGCCAAAGCCTGAAGACATGTGGGAGTTTACCGTTTTCCCAGTTATTTTAGCGAGTATGATCGCCTTAGGTTTAATTATTGGTATACTAGGTTTTTTCAATAAGTTATCCTATCATTGGTTTTTGGGTTGGCTAATTGTAATGGCTGTTTTAGGCATATTGGGAATGTATGATTTTAACTTGTGGATGCTGGATTATGGAACCAACCTCGATCCTAATGCTATCATGAAACTTCAGAATCCAGATGGCACGCCAATGAGCTATAAACCGCCATTGTTTGGACATAAAAAAATGTTGAATTTTGATGCCTATTCTTATCCTCAACTAGGAGGATATTTTATGGGGGTGGGTATGTTTCTTACTTTTATTGCGTACTTTGTTGGTAAACGCTCAAAAACACACAAGTCATGAAAAATAAAGTTTCAAGTTTTGCAATTTTTCTAGCAGTAAGTCTTTTAACTGCCTGTAGTTCGGGTCCGCAAGAAATAGATTACGGAAACGACGGCTGCCATTTCTGCAAAATGACAATAGTAGATAAAATTCATGGCGCTCAACTAATTACTGATAAAGGTAAAGTTTTTAAGTATGACGCTGCTGAATGTATTTTAAATTATATAAGTCAAACACCTGATCTCAAAATTGGTAGTATTCATACCAATTTTTACGAAGCACCTTCTGAATTTATTTCTACTGATGAAGCTACTTTTTTAATCAGTGAAAACCTACCTAGCCCTATGGGCGCTAATTTAACAGCTTTTAAAACCAAGGAAAGCGCTGAAAAAATGTTAGCTGAAAAAGGAGGAAAACTTTATACATGGGATGAATTGAAAGATCACCTAAAGTATTAGTAAATTAAATAGTTTTCTGGTAATTATGAATTCTTCAAAGTCATTCCTTTTCTTGATTTTCTGTGCTTTTACTTTTGTAGTGCAAGCCAAATCCATTACTGTTTGTAATACTTGTACTACAAAATCAATCAAAAGTGCGATTAAAATTGCCAATGCAGGCGATATTGTTTTGGTAAAAAAGGGTACCTACAAAGAATTTAACATAGTTGTTGATAAACCACTAACGATTAAAGGCGAAAACTTTCCAGTAATTGATGGTGAAGACCAAGGTGAAATTATTCGCGTCATGTCGGATAGTGTGACCATAGATGGTTTATTTATAATCAATGTGGGGACCAGTTATACCAGTGACCACGCAGCAATTAGGGTAGTGCGAAGCGAACATTTTTTAATTAAAAATGTTGTGCTGGAAAAATTATTTTTTGGTATTTATATCGAGAAGTCGAAGAATGGGAAAATATTTAATAACAAGGTTATTGGTGATGCTCAAGATGAATATAATTCAGGAAATGGTATTCAACTATGGTACTCAAAAAATGTTGTAGTTGAACATAATATCGTTCAAAAAGTTAGAGACGGAATTTATTTAGAATTTTCAGATAGTATAACCATTAACGAAAATATAAGCACGAACAATTTAAGATACGGCTTGCATTTTATGTTTTCTAACGACGATATATATAGTAATAATACATTTGAAAATAACGGAGCTGGCGTTGCTGTCATGTTTTCAAAACGCATTAAGATGTTTAAAAATACTTTCCGAAAAAATTGGGGTACTGCAGCTTTTGGTTTGTTACTGAAAGAAATAAATGACGCCGAAATTAAGGATAATGTATTTGAAGAAAATACAGTTGGTATTAATATAGAAGGGTCAAACAGAATTATCTATTCTAAGAATAATTTTGTACGTAACGGTTATGCTATTAAAGTTTTAGGAGCCTGTTACGATAATACATTTGAACGAAATAATTTTTTATATAATTCTTTTGATGTTTCGTACCATAGTAAAATGAATGATAATGTTTTTAAAGATAATTATTGGAGCGGCTACACGGGCTATGATTTGAATAATGATGGAATTGGCGACGTGCCTTATCGCCCAGTGAAATTGTTTTCATACATTGTGAATGAAACGCCTGAAACTATCATTTTAATGCGAAGTTTGTTTATAGATATTATAGATTTTTCTGAAAAGGTGTCACCTGTTTTTACTCCCGATAATTTGGTAGACTCCTCTCCTCGAATAAAAAAGTTTTAAATGATTAACATAGCGCAATTACATAAAAAATTCGGAAAAAATCAGGTGCTGAAAGGGATTGATTTAGATATTTCAAACAATGGAATATTTGCCGTATTAGGTCCTAACGGTTCAGGCAAAACTACACTTCTAAAGGCTTTACTTGGTTTGGTCATACCCGATAGTGGTAAAATATCTATAAATGGAATTATCACAAAAAAGAAGTGGAAATACAGAGATGAAATTGACTATTTACCACAAATCGCAAATTTCCCAGCCAACCTTAAGGTTAAAGAGCTAATTGCCATGATTAAAGATATTAGAAATCGTGCTGGCGAAGATGAAAGGTTAATTCAGCTATTTAAACTTGAACCTTTTTTAAATCAAAAGCTCAGTAATCTTTCAGGTGGAACGAAACAAAAAGTAAATATCGTTTTAGCATTCATGTTTAATAATCCAATTATTATTTTAGATGAACCTACTACCGGTTTAGACCCCATTGCATTAATTCATTTAAAAAAGCTTATTCAAGAAGAAAAAACCAAAGGGAAAATAATCCTAATTACATCACATATTATGAGTTTTGTTGAAGAAATGGCAGATGAGATTGTGTTTTTATTAGAAGGAAAAGTTTATTTTAAAGGAAATATTGAAGCTCTAAAAGCACAGACTAATGAAACAAATTTTGAATATGCAATTGCAAACCTTTTAACTCAAGAAAATGCTTAAAATATTAAAATACAGTTTTTACGATTTAATTCGTAGTCGTTGGAGCTATGTGTATTTATTATTCTATCTGTTGCTCGGCTGCGTGCTATTGTTTTTAAACAACGACCTATCAAAAGCGGTTATCACCATTATGAATGTCATTACTATCTTAGTTCCTTTAATAGGGACGGTTTTTGGCGTTATGTATTACTATAATTCAAGTGAATTTACTGAGTTGTTACTCGCTCAACCAGTTAAACGGTCGTCTATTTTTATTGGTCAATATTTAGGTGTTGCCCTTTCCCTATCTTTAAGTTTAGTGATAGGATTAGGCATCCCGTTTGCCTTGTATGGACTGTTTCAGTCTAACGATATTTGGGATTTTGGTCTACTGCTTGTAACCGGTACTTTTTTGACCCTCATTTTTACAGCATTAGCTTTCAATATTGCCTTATATAATGAGAATAAAATTAAAGGGTTTAGTTATTCAATTTTACTTTGGCTATTCATGGCAGTTATTTACGACGGCTTGTTTTTAATGTCGTTAGTTGCTTTTCAAGCTTATCCTTTAGAATCTTTTTCTATTGCTGCCACCATGTTTAACCCAATCGACTTGTCGCGTATATTAATTTTGTTAAAGTTAGATATATCGGCTTTACTGGGCTATACAGGTGCTGTTTTTCAAAAGTTTTTTGGAACGGGGCTTGGGCTTTTGGCTTCACTTGCAGCATTGTCTGTTTGGGTGGTTCTTCCCATTATGAATATTCGTCGTAAGTCAAGCCGAAAAGATTTCTGACAGCTCTTTTTTCTAAAAAGGTATCTTTAATGTAGATGAAAGGGTTTGAAATTGCTATAGTTGGACTAGTTCTAATTTTTATTATTGTATTTTCATTACTAGGAAGGGCTTTTAGTAACAATGGTTTTGGAGAATTATCGCTAGCTCTGTTTCTTGCTTTGATGTATTTGGCCGGGTTTTCATTACTATTCAATAAAATTAGAAAATCATCCAAAAAGATTAAAAATAAGCAACTTCTCAGGGCAATGGGCCTTTCTGTGTCAATAGGAATTGGATTTGCTATTTTTGTGTACAATGGTCAGGAAATTGGATTTTTGGAAATAGTAATTCTTATTATGTCTTTGTTAATTCTAGTGCTCACCATCATTCCGGAAAAGTGGCTTCAAAAAATACTGGAAGAATTAGGTTTAGATTAGCCATTCAAAAAAATATGGATATCTAATCTGATTAACGTAAATAAATTACGGCTTTAATCCCTAAATTTGGATTTTAGAGATAAAAACACCTTTCTAGCTATATGAATCAATCCAAAATTGAATGTCCAAATTGTGCCCACGTATTTAGTGTGGAAGATTCTATTACCAAAAATATTGAGGATAGACTCAAAAAAGAACTTCAAAAAAAGCAACAGCTTTTAATAGAGGAACGTGAGAAGCAGCAAAAGATTTTTGAAGCGCAACAAAATCAATTTATTAAAGAACAAGCAGAATTTGAGCAAAGACGGAAATTGGCACAAGAAGAATACAAAATAAAAATTGAAGCCGATAGAGAACGAATCAAGAAAGAATTGTTAGCGCAAGCCGAAAAAGAAGCTACTGAAAAAACGGAATTAAAGTTCAAACAGTTGATGGAAGATGCTGAAAAAAAGAAAGTCGAAATTCGTGCCTTGCAAGAAAAAGAGTTGGCTTTTATGAAAAAGGAAAATGAACTCAAAGAAAAACAAGAACAACTAGAATTAAGAATTCAAAAGGAACGCCTTGAAACGGAACGATTGGTTGAAGAAAAGGTAAAAAAGACTGAGGCCGAAAAATTTGAAATGCAAAAACGCGAGTTTCAGAAAAAAATGGACGATCAACAAAAATTGATTGATGAAATGAAACGGAAGGCAGAGCAGGGTTCAATGCAAATGCAAGGTGAAGTGCAAGAACTGGCTATTGAGGATGAATTGAGGGCGCAATTTCCGTTTGATATGATTGAAGAGGTGTCCAAAGGGGTTAGAGGGGCCGATTGCATTCAAACGGTTCGAAATGGCCTAGGTATAGCGTGTGGTAAGATTATTTACGAATCGAAACGCACCAAAAATTTCTCGAACGATTGGATAGATAAATTAAAAGATGACATGCGTTTAGCAGGAGCCGACATTCCTGTACTAATCACAGAAGCCCCTCCAAAAGAGCAAAAAAGTTTTGCCTTAATTAATGGTGTGTGGGTTTGCACGTTCTCTGAATTTAAGAGTTTAGCTTTTGCACTCCGCGACGGATTAATACGTGTACAACAAGTCAGTGATGCCAATGAAAACAAAGGTGACAAAATGCAAATGCTTTACACCTTCTTAACGGGCAACGAATTCAGAAGTCAGGTTGAAGCCATTATTGAAGGTTTTAATGTTTTGCGCGACGACCTTGAGCGCGAAAAACGAGCTATGAATAATATTTGGAAAAAACGTGAAAAACAAATTGAAAAAGTAATGCTTAATACTACCAATATGTATGGATCTATCGAAGGTATTGCAGGGGCTGCCATTCAACCTATAAAAGCACTTGGCTTTAATGATTTGCTTGACGATAACGAAACGGATTAAATCCGCCTTAAGATTTGCATGTAACTAAAACGCCCCGACAGATTTAGTCGGGGCGTTTTTGCTTTAATTAAAACTTATCTATTAGTTTACAATAATCTTTTTGGTTTGTGTTTTCCCACGGTAATTAATCTTAATGAAGTAAATGCCAGTCGGTAGGCTTTTAGCATCAAATATTACTTGGTCACTACTCTTATTGACAGGAAGTTCCACCAATTGCCCCACACTATTGTACACCTGAATGTCGGCTTCGGAAATGCTGCCAGCCTCTAACGTAAAAATATGGTTGGTAGGGTTCGGATAGAGCTCAATATTGTGAATATCGTATAAATCTTCATAAGCCAGCGGCTGATCAACAGAAAAATTATAAATGACACCATCACCAAAATCACCATTGAATACCTTCAGTATACCACCACCAACTTCGCGCAAATACGCTTGACCATTGCCATCATTGTTTGCCCAAAAATTGATGCCATCATCATCTGTATCTGAAATTTTTAAGGTGTAACAACCATTGTCCAAAATAAATGTATCTCGGTAGGTTGTATTATTAGCCATGCCTGTTTTTGAAAATAACAATGTACCAGCATCATCAAAAAGTTCGTATTTGCTTTCAGCCGCGGCATTATTGGTTTTAAAATACATGTAAAAATGATAAGGTAAAACATCAACCAGATCAAAATTAGATGTATAAGTGTTATTGTACACATATTCATCAGTTGCACCATTCGGGTTTTTAATTTCAACTTCAAAAGTGTTATCTGTTGCGGTACCATTTGCCCACAAAGCTGCAGGAGAAGGTAAGGTTACCACTTCTGATTCTAAAAAATCTAAACTACCTGTCCAGTTATAGGATTCAACTGTGCCATTATTGATCCAATAGTCAATAGTTAGGCTTGTTAACGTAGCGCTTCCTGTATTTTGAATGACCACTGTTGGATTCGCGCAAATACTATTAAATCTTTCGTATTCAACATATTTTGATGGCGTTTGGATGTCAATTACTGAGGCGTCAGTTGTATGGTTTATCGCGTCGTATGACACCAATTGGTTGTTTACAATATAGTTGGATGTTCCTGTCGCTCCTAAAACACCATAGTCGAAACTATGAATTTGACCTGGTGTAACAAGGGAAGTGATGTCGTATTCTTGAAGGTCGGTTGGAATACCAGGACACCAGCCAGCTCTGTCGTATATCCATGTTCCTCCTTGTGGGTAAACAGGATTTTCAGCACATTCTTTCCAAACAGTCCATTGGAATTCATTTGCCCCACCATCAATATTGATATAGTGCTGGCGTGGAATAAATTCACCTTCTTGCCCATGGCCGGTAATAGCTGATCGTACTTTATATGAACTTGCTAAAGGGTTCATAACAATATTTCTAGGTTCAAAACTTAAATCACTTTCAATGTTGACATATCCTTTAGAGTCGTTTCGCCATATTTGTTGAATATCTAATACATCCCTTGGAGGGGTACCAACAATAAACAGAAATTTAATATCTAAATCTTCATTCCATTGTCCTCCTCTTTCAATGGTCATCAATTTATTTCCTTTAAGAACCGGTGAAAAGTCAGTTAAGTCAATTTTCCAAGTTTTGCCATTCATACCCATATCTAACCCAATTCCATAGGGCGTTACGAAAGAAATAATTTCAAAACGCATTGGAAAACGCTGATAGTAGTCTAATTCGGTAATGGTAATAGTGCCATCTATTGCGACAGGAGTAGAGTCTATTTTAACGCCATTTTCATCAAAATAATAATGGTACGTGGCTTCCCAATATTGATTAGAGGATGCTATTAAAATGTCATCATTCAATAAAGTATTTGAATTGGAACTTATTTGGTAAGATTCTACTGTGTTAAATGGTTGTGCAATGGTATCTATTATAGTGTCGTTTGCAATGGCCAAATTGTAGTCGCCTTGCAAGAATGTTAGGTTCGGACGTTCGGTTGTTGCCACAAATTCTTTTAAAAGATCAACGCCTTTAGGCATTGTCCAAATTTCACCTAACATTACAGATGCATTTCTAGCATAAGGTGACGACTCATTTAGCACTATACCGCTTCCTTCGTTCATTTGAAAATAGCTTTCCAAATCGTTGTAGTTCGGATGCGTCGCATCTAATGAACGGTAACGCCAATTTTGCAATTCAGAGGCATTCAAGGCAGCACTCCAAACCCTCACTTCATCTATAATGCCATCCCAATATCGGTTGTTAACTCCTCTACTAATTCGCATATTAATACCTGCTGTAACATCTGTGTTTACAGGCTCAGCTAGTATAGAGCCAGTACCATCAAGAATTCCGTCAACATATAGTTCTGCGTCAGTTACATCAGTTCCGGAAAAAACAAGCGCGACATGATGCCACTGCCCATCATCTACAGGCGTTGTGCCTATTTTATAACCGCCGTTTACTTCAACTCTTAGGGCACCATTGTCGTTGAGTCTAAAAACCCACTTTTTACCGGCAATGTTTGAACCCCAACTGGCAATTTCTTTATTATTCACTGTGGTGTTGATCCAAGCTTCAATGGTTCTATCAGCACTTCCGCCTATCCCTTTATAGTTGTCAGATTCTATATAGTTGCTTCCGTTAAAATTAAAATAGCGATCGCCTGCTGTATGCAGACCGAACATTGAACCTGCATCATGTCCTTCTATTTCAATATTGGTGCTATTGTCAGGGTTCGTGAATGAAAACTCAACAATCAGGTTAGATGTCCCATCCCACGTAAACGGAGTATAAAACTGAAGCCTATTGGGGCCGTTCACAAAAGTTGTGTTCTGAAAAAACACCTCCGAAAAGCCAGTTAAGTCAGGATCAGAATCGTCCAAAACCGTTTTAGATGTTTGTTTCAGTTTCACTCTTAAGAAATCAGCTTCTCCACCAGTGTTAGTTACGTTTAACAGCAATGCGTCTATATCACCTGCAACAGCTCCTGCTGCCAGCAATTCTGCTTGGGTAAATAAATACTGCGATTTACCATTTCTTTTGCCATTTGCAATGGGTGTTGTAAGCGCAAGTGTACCTGAACCTATAATAGCAGCAGTTTCCGAAATAATGGCATTCACAGTGACGCTCTGCTGAATGGATCGGTAAAAGTTGTAAACCGGGCTGGTTGAATAATTGTAGGTACTACCAGAAAAACCCGAAATATTATGAGAGGGTGTTTTATTAGGTGTTGAATCAATTCGGGTGGAGTCATGAATGTAAGAATTACAACTGTAATCCCATTCCCCACAAGCAACGTAGTTTCCTCCCGTAGTGTTTACATTACCATCTCTGCAACGCATATTATACAACATGATAATCTTTTCATAAGTAAGACTTGGATTGTCTGGAAATGGCACCATTAACGATCGTGGTATACCGCCATTAGCGCCTGTTGTCATAGAATAGTCGAACGATTGCACTACAATAGTGTCTCCTGGGTTTTGTCCAAACAATATGAGAGAAATAAATAGCGAGCTGAGAATAGTAAAAGTCTTTTTCATGTACTTCTTTTAAAGTTATTTAAGGCAAGTGAATAATTATTAATATTGGACTCGAAGATACAAATTAAAACTGAAGTACTCGTTAAAACACTGCAAGGTCTCCAACAATTTCATTGAAAAAATTGGAACTTTAAACAGCAAAAAAAAAGTCATTTTTTCATACTTATGTTAACCATTTGACCGTCATCCAAAATAGATTTGCTATTTTTAGTCATTCAGATAAAAGATATGAGAAAATTATTATTGTTAACGTTTTTTATAGTGAATTTATCAGTTTTTGGTCAAGACACTATTTCAGTTCAAACCTTCACTTACGACAGTATTTCTACACGACGGGCAATGTTTGATTTTCCTGATGAATTGCAGGGGCAAAGGTTTGAAAAAGTATTACTGTATTACAATTTAAAATGTTCGCCATTAACGCCATGGGATAGTTATAATTGTGGAGAGTGGGACTATTTAACCAATACAACGATTTTTAACCATACTGGGGTCTATGACTCAATTGAAGTACAGGGACCTGAGTTTCTAGTCAATGGGGAAGATGTGCCAACAGTAGCTTACACTACAAACCCCTATTATCATTATTATCAGAATTATCAGTATTTTATTAACTACTCTAGTCAGGTAGACAACGATTATGCTATTGGCTCAGGCACAGTAACTACCATGAATCCTTTTGGTACGGCAAACGATAGGCAACACACGCAACTCTTGTGGACAGCTAATGAGTTGTTAGCAGCAGGGGTAACTGCAGGTGATATTGCAAAATTACGCTTTGATGTGGCCACTTTAGGAAGTAGTTTAAATAATCTGACAATTAAAATAAAACATACGTCTAGCACAACAGTTACGGGGTACGAAGTAGGCGGGTTTTCTACTGTGTACCACTTGAATACCACCCTCTCAGGTTCAGGTATTCAAACGATTAACTTAACAAATCCATTTTATTATAACGGAACAGATAATTTGCTCATTGATATTTCATATCATAATGCAGGGGCTGGCGTAAATACAATTTTAAACGCCACAAATACTATTGACAATTCAGTTGTAACTACATCTGAAAATCTTGGCTTGTTAAACATTGATGCAGGAAACCATGTTGAAGTTGATTTGGATGACTACGATTTTCAAGGCCAAGTGACCATTGCCTTTTGGGCCAATGGAGATGCAACGTATTTGCCAGCTAATACCTCGGTAATTGAGGGGTTAGACAGCATCAACCAAAGAATGCTAAATATTCATTTTCCATGGAGTAACAGTCGAATGTATTGGGATGCAGGAGCGGGTAGTGGCTACGATAGAATTGACAAGGCAGCTACTGCTAATGAAATCAGTAATAATTGGAACCATTGGGCCTTTACAAAGCAGCAATCAACAGGGGAAATGAAAATATACAAAAATGGTGTGCTATGGCATTCTGGTAACGGATTAACAAGAACAATTGGAACCGTAAATAAGTTTCGAATTGGGACTTCCGGAAATGGTAGCTTCGACTATGCTGGAAAAATTGATGAATTTCAAATTTGGAATGCTGAATTACCTGCAGCAACTATTGCAAATTGGATGAATCAGAAAATTACAACAGCGCACCCAAACTATAATAACCTTGTGCTTTATTACGATTTTGATAACAGTCAACATATAATTGATAAATCCGTGAATAATAGAAATGGGATGACAACCACCCCAGGTATGGTCGTTCCGTC
>JAWWDX010000076.1:0-11567 GCA_033719695.1 Putridiphycobacter sp. | reverse complement strand
TTTTGTCTCAGTGCTTTCTCTGGTGCTTTTTCAGCTCTTCAAGTTGACACATACACCATAAAAGCTTTAGGTTACCTAACAATCCTTTCTATTGTGGGAACAGCATTAGCTGTTCTTTTATTTAATCACTTAGTGTCTTTTAGCTCCCCGCTCTTTACATCTTCTGTAACATATTTAATGCCTGTTGTGGCTCTTTTTCTTGGGGTTTTAGATGGTGAAGTTTTTGACCCTGTGAACATTTGGTGGATTTCGATTATTTTTGTGGGAGTATATTTAATGGGAAAAAAATCTAAAAAGCCTAGAAAAATTGTGGAACAAAGTATTAGTTAAAAAAATAATACTATCTTTGTCGTCCGAAAAAAAATTAATTTAAAGAAAATTTGTATGTATGCAATTGTAGAGATAGCAGGGCAACAATTCAAAGTTGAAAAAGACCAACAAGTTTTCGTACATAGATTAAATGCAAACGAAGGAGATAGTATCAAGTTTGATGATGTGTATTTAATAGATGATAACGGAAGCATCACAGTTGGCGCCCCAGCTATAAGCGGAGCTCAGGTTTCTGCTTCAGTATTACGTCACTTAAAAGGTGATAAAGTAATCGTTTTCAAAAAGAAAAGAAGAAAAGGTTACAAAAAGAAAAACGGACACAGACAATATTTAACTGAGGTAAAAATTGAGAGTATTGTGGCTAAAGGCGCTAAGCCAGCGGTGAAGTCGGCAGCAGCGGCACCTAAAAAAGAGGAAGCACCTGTAGCTAAAGCTGCAGCAGCGCCTAAGGCAACTGCCAAGAAATCTGCAGATAAAGGAGATGACTTAAGAAAGGTTGAAGGAATTGGACCAAAAATTGCTGACTTATTTGTTGAAGCTGGTATTGATACTTTTGCTAAATTAGCGAAAGCTTCTCAAGATGAGTTAAAAGCTATTTTAGAGGCAGCTGGGTCTAGATATGCATCTAAAAACCCTGGTTCTTGGCCAAAGCAAGCAAAAATGGCTGCAGAAGGTAAGTGGGATGAGCTTAAAAAATGGCAAGACGAAACTAAAGGTGGAATTGAAAAATAATTTCACAGATATTAATTAAGAATTAAAAACAGAATACAATGGCACATAAGAAAGGAGTCGGTAGTTCGAAGAATGGTAGAGAATCAGAATCGAAACGATTAGGCGTTAAGATTTTTGGAGGACAAGCTGCTATTTCAGGAAATATTATTGTAAGACAAAGAGGTACTAAACATCACCCAGGTGAAAATGTGGGGATTGGAAAAGATCACACTTTGTATGCACTTACTGATGGATTAGTAAGTTTCAGAAAGAAAAAAGACAACAGATCATACGTTTCAGTAGTTCCATTTGAGAACACAGAAGCTTAAATTTTAAGTCTTAAAAATCTTTAAAACTCCATTTTGCTTCAATGCATTATGGAGTTTTTTTGTGCTAAAAAAAGTATATTTGTTACACATTCAATATCGAAATAAACATGTTAGAAATAACACGAATTAGAGAAAATAAGGAAGCTATAATTGAGGCGTTAAAAATTAGAAATATTGACGCTGAAGGTCACGTTAATCAATTAATTGAATTTGACAATAAATGGCGTGATGCAAAAGTCCAACTCGAAGAATTGGCATCTGAATCAAATAAAATTGCAAAAGAAATTGGAGGTCTATTTAAAAGTGGAAAAGTAGAAGAAGCAAATGCTGCTAAATCTAAGGCTGCAGCATTAAAACAGCAAGAACCAAAGCTTAAAGAAACGGTTAACCAATTGGCAGATCAAATTACAGATATTCTATATATTTTACCAAATGTTCCCAACAGCATTGTACCAGCAGGAAGTGCTGATACTGATAATGTGATAGAATCAGAGCATGGTGAAATACCACAATTACCAATTAATGCTTTGCCACATTGGGAACTGGCCAAAAAACATGATATTATCGACTTTGAGTTAGGTGTTAAAGTAACAGGAGCTGGTTTTCCGTTTTACATAGGTAAAGGTGCTAGGTTGCAGCGGGCGCTTATTAACTTTTTTTTAGATGAAGCAAGAGATGCTGGATATAAAGAAATTATTCCACCCTTTGTAGTTAATGAGGCAAGCGGTATAGGGACTGGTCAACTGCCAGATAAAGAAGGTCAAATGTACCACATGCCTGTAGATGATCTGTATTTAATTCCTACCGCCGAAGTACCTTTAACAAATATATTTCGCGACGTCATTGTTAAAGAAGAAGATTTTCCGATTAAGTTAACTGGGTACACACCATGTTTTAGACGTGAGGCCGGATCGTATGGGTCAGATGTTAGAGGCTTAAACAGATTGCATCAATTTGATAAAGTTGAAATCGTGCGTGTTGAACATCCGGATAATTCATACAAAGCCTTGGATGAAATGGTTGATTATGTTGAAGGCCTATTAAAAAAATTAGGGTTACCTTATAGGAAACTCAGGTTGTGTGGAGGTGATTTGGGGTTCACATCTGCTTTAACCTACGACTTAGAGGTTTATTCTGCAGCACAAGAAAAGTGGTTAGAAGTTAGTTCAATTTCAAACTTCGAAACGTTTCAAGCTAATCGCCTGAAGTTAAGATATAAGAATGCAGATAAAAAGAGTGTTTTGGCACATACACTTAATGGTAGCGCTTTGGCCTTGCCACGCATACTGGCTGCTATATTAGAAAATAATCAAACAGAATCAGGCATAGAGGTTCCAAAAGTACTAATACCTTATACCGGTTTTGAAAAAATTTAACAATGAAGCAATTAAGTATCCTTATGATATTGGGAGCTATATTTATAGCCTGTAGTCCCGAAAAAAAATACGCAATTGAACTAGAAGAAATCAATCGCTATGAGACAAGCATTGATAGTTTAAAAGACTTGTATTTAACAATTAATTTTGACAGTCTGATTTATATTCAAAAAGAAGCGGCCTATCATGAAAAGATGATTAAGAGTTATTATATGGCTGATACTATTTCCATTGATTTGGCACAAAAACTGCAGTATATTAAATCAATTAGAAAATCGCTGAGTAATATTCAAGTAAAACAAACGGGCATTGGACGAGAAATTTATGCATTGAAAAAACAATTTGAAAATCTTGAAAAAGACATAGTAGAGGGGCTACTTAACAAAAAGCAGATTACAGAATATTTAGAGAACGAAAAAAAGGCTTACGAAAATCTTTCTGCAGAAATAGCTCAAGTATTAGACAATCAGAGCAAGCAGTTTGAAGATTTCAATTTTGCTATGCCGGTTGTCCATGAATACGTTGAAATTATTAAACCGACAGAACATCAAGAATAGAGTAAGTATACTATCCATTTTCTTTTTTTTGACATTTATTTGTCAATCGGTAAAAACACATGCACAACCCAGCGATAGTGAAGATGCAAAATTAGCAGCACATTATTATAGTAAAGGTGAATTTGCTAGTGCCGAAGAATACTATCAAAAACTGTTTAAAAAGTATCAAACGAAGTCATTTTTTGAGAAATACTACGATTGTCTGGTATTTCAAGAAAAATATAAGGAGGCTGAAAAAGTTGTTGAAAAGCAGATAAAGGCCTACCCTTATGAAATAAGTTATCAATTCAACCTAGCAAATGTTTATAAAAATACTGACAGAGCAGCAGAAGCTGAAGCATTGTACCAAAAATTAATTGATGAATTGTCGCCCGTGCAAAGTCAGGTTCAATCGCTTGGTCGCTACTTTTCGGGAATAGGGGCCTATGACTATGCTTTGCAGACTTACGAAAAAGGTAGGAAGTCAAATAAAAATGGCTACCAGTTCAATTTAGAAGTGGCCGAATTATATGCCATGACGAATCAGTTTGGAAAAATGATTGATTCCTATTTGGATTTGTTAGAGTACAGTTCTGGATATCTCAAGACTGTCCAAGCATATTTGGTGAGGCAAATTGATTTTGATACTGACACAGAAAAGGTTGAATTATTAAGACAAGCACTGCTCAAGCGAGCTCAAAGTAATCCAACTAAAACCTATTACAACCAAATGCTAATCTGGTATTATATTCAAAAGGAAGAATATGCTGGAGCAATTATTCAATCTAAGGCACTTGATCAGAAACAAAGTACACGCGGTAGGCATACTTTTGAAATGGGTGAAATATGTCAATCAAACAAAGTATACGATAAAGCAAAGCAAGCGTACGAATACGTTAAATCTTTTGGTGAAAATAGCCCGTATTATACTTTAGCGGCTCAAAATATTTTAGAAGTGAGTTTTCTGCAAGTAACAGAAAGTGGCATTATAGAAAAAGAAAAAATTAATGCCGTATCGCTAGAATTTGAGTCGGAGTTGACGAGATTGGGAAAGCAACCCAATACCTTACAAATAATGGAAAGATTAGCAAGAATTTATGCATTTTATGTAAATGAGCCTGGGAAAGCGATATCACTGCTTAAAGAGGCCATGAATATTGCACCAACAGCAATAGATAAAGCAAGAGTTAAAGTCTTGCTCGGTGATGTACTTGTGACAGATAATCAGATATGGGAGGCCAGTATATTTTATATGCAAGTAGCTAATGATTTCAAAGATGATAAAATTGGACATGAAGCAAAATTTAAGAATGCGAAAGTGTTTTACTATGATGGTGAATTCGATTACGCCAAAGCGCAATTAGATGTGCTAAAAGCGTCAACCACCAAATTAATTGCCAATGATGCCATGCAATTGTCGTTACTATTACAAGATAATTTAGGCGTTGATACAACGGAGGCGCCAGTTCAATTATTTGCTAAGGCCGACTTATTATTACAACAAAATAGATATGAGGAAGCTTTAACTATACTAGATTCCATTAAAGTAAAATATCCATTTCATAGCCTAAGTGATGAAATTCTTTTTCAGAAGGGCATCATATACAGTAAGCAGAACAAATGGCCTGAAGCCGCATCTTTTTTTGAAGCAGTAGCAACTACCTATGCGTTTGATATTTTGGCGGATGATGCTATTTTTCGACTAGCTGAAATATACGACTATAGGTTAAATGATCCTGAGAAAGCTGCAACATATTATAAGAGAATTTTGTTCGATTTTTCAGGTAGTTTGTACACAGCAATTGCCAGAGAACGGTACAGAGCATTAAAATCAATTTAACAAATGAAAATAATATACAATGTAACAGTAAGTATCGACTATGATGTTCATAGTGAATGGTTACAATGGATGAAAACTAAACATATTCCTGATGTTTTAGCAACAGGTTTATTTTTGGAAGCAAAGCTATCTAAAATTCTTGCTGAAGAATCAGGAGGTTTGTCATACTCAATTCAATATTTGTGTGAAAATGAAGCGTGTTTAGATGATTATAATAAAAAACATGCGCCAAGGCTACAAGAGGAACATAATGCCAAGTATCAAGGGAAGTTTGCGGCTTTTAGAACCTTACTTAAGGTAGAGGAACACTTTTTATTAGAAGAGTAATGTACGTAAAGCCTAAAAAACATCTCGGACAACATTTTTTAAAAGACGAATCAGTTTGTGTGAAAATGGTTGCCGCTGTCCCACCATCTGAAAAGAACATGTCAATTTTGGAAATTGGTCCCGGAACTGGTGCATTGACAAAATATTTATTGAAGCGAACTGATTTTGATACGCATGTGATTGAGCTAGACAGTGAATCGGTTCAATACCTTCAAGTTCATTATGAGCAGTTAGCAGGAAAAATTTACTACTTAGATTTTTTAAAGGTCGATTTGTCAACCCTAATGGGTACAGAGCCTTTTCTGGTTTTTGGTAATTTTCCTTATAACATTTCGTCTCAAATTCTATTCAAGGTATTGGATTATAAAGATCAGATTCCAATGGTTGTTGGAATGTTTCAAAAAGAAGTGGCGGAACGAATTGCAACACCACCTGGATCAAAACAGTATGGTATAATCAGCGTTTTGTTGCAAGCATTTTATGACATTGAGTACTTGTTTACGGTAAATGAAGATGTTTTTGATCCACCACCAAAAGTCAAATCAGGCGTAATCAAATTGGTAAGAAACAGTATAGATTCATTGGGTTGCGACGAGCGAGACTTTAAACGTGTTGTCAAGACAGCTTTCCAACAACGTCGAAAAACGCTCAGAAATTCCCTAAAATCTATGATTGGCGATCATGTTGATACTGATATGCCCATTTTTAGGGAAAGACCTGAACAATTATCTGTTGATGATTTTGTGGAATTAACTGTATTATTGCTAACCAAAGAATAGTTTTTTTTTATACATTTGATTTTTCTTTGGGGATTGAAACGATTTATTAATTATGCTTAAAGCTTCACTTGTCTTACTAGTTACAGCTATTATTAGTTTGAATACGAATGCACAGACTTGGAAGTATATGAGACAAGAATTCCAGTTTGGAATTGGGGCAACTAGTTTTTTTGGTGAACTAGGAGGAGGGAAAGGTGAAGCACAACACGATTTTAGAGATATACGATTCTCTGCAACAAGACCAGCCATCACACTTGGCTATAAATACATGCTTTTTCCAAACTTATCAGTCAAAGGCTTATTCTCAACGGGATATATTTCTGGGGATGATGCGTCTACAAAAAATCCTGTTAGAAATAATAGAAATTTAAGTTTCAGATCAGGAATATGGGGGGCAGATCTTATTTTTGAAGTGTATCCATTCTCAGAACAAATTACACAACGGTATAAAATTAGGGGTGTTGGCGGTAAAAGTAGTTTTAGTATTTCCCCATATATTAGTTTCGGTATTGGTGCGGTGGCTTTTCAGCCAAAAGCAAAATTAAACGATCAGTGGTATAAATTGCAACCTTTGGGAACAGAAGGGCAAGGTTTAGCTGGTCGACCAGACAAATACAAAAGATATACCTATACAATTCCATTAGCAATAGGGGCAAAATATTTGATTGACAGAAATTGGAGTGTGGGCTTTGAAATTTCAGTCCGTTACACTGGAAGTGATTATTTAGATGATGTTAGTACGTCTTATTATTCTGCCGACGAAATTGCAGCAGCTTATGGTCCAGAAGCCGCCTTGTTAGCAGATAGGGGTTTAAATACTAACCCATTGAGTCAGGAAACTGGCGTGGTTAGCCTCCCAGGAGGTGGTAAAAATTATTTGCAAAGAGGTGACCCTAATTGGAATGATGCCTATTCTTACGCAATATTTTCGATTCACTATCGTATTAGAAAAGGAACAAAATATATTCCGAAATTCTAACACAAATGTTCAAAATAAAATATTATGTTTTGTGTACTATTCTAGCTGTCAGCAGTATGGGAATAGGACAATCAAATAGTTTCAAAAAAGCCTTTGAAGTCGGTGTTTTTGGCGGCGGAGGATATTATATTGGCGATATTAATCCAACAAATCATTTTACATATAGCAAGCCAGCTTTTGGTGGTATTATTCGCTATAACTTATCAAAAAGACACTCTTTTCGAATCACTGGTACATATGGCCAATTATCTGCTAATGATGCTAATTCTTCTGATCCATGGCAAATCAATCGGAATTTAAATTTTGAGTCTAAAGTATTTGAAGTAGCGGCGGGCTTTGAGATTTGTTTACTGCCCTATGCAATTAATGATTTAAAGAATCGTTTTACACCTTACTTTTTTTATGAATTGGCATGGCTAAAAATGAACCCTATAACCACTAATGGAAATGGGAATGAAGTTGTTTTAAATGATTTTGGGACTGAAGGTCAGGGTACTGATTTATCTGATCAACGCAATTATTTGTTGAACCAACTAACAGTGCCAATGGGTATTGGATTTAAATTTAATATTGTAAAAAGGGTAGCGTTGTCATTTGAATATGGTATTCGATTAACTTTTACAGATTATTTAGATGACGTGTCGGGCAATTATGTGAATCAAGCACAATTGGCAAATTTGAAGGGGCCTTTAGCAGCAAGCATAGCTGATCCATCATTGAACAATATAAGTGCACTTCCAAGTGCGAATAGGGGTAATGCTAATAATAAAGACTGGTATGCCTTTTACGGCATCATGCTTACAGTAAAGCCATGGAAATACAATGTTTGCGACATGTTTCAACAATAGGTTGAAGCATTAGGCGTAATAGGGCGAGATTAGCAAATAAACTACAACACCCGTAATAGCCACATATAGCCAAAGTGGAAAGGTATATTTTGCCAACTTTTTATGCCTGTCAAATTTACCAGCCCATGCACGTAAATAAGTGAATAATACAAATGGTATTATTACCACACTTAAAATGATATGTGTAAATAGTATAAATAAATAAACCACGGCTGAAAATCCTAGCTTGTTCCTTTCTTCATCTGTTAGTATACCATCTTTATTTATATCGCCATAGTATGTTGTGTCCGAAGTAATGTGATATATGACATAACCAACTAAGAATAATACTGAACCTAAAATAGCCAGTTTTATCAGGCGCTCGTGTAACAGTCTGTTCCCATTTTTAATAGCTATAACAGCACTTACTAATAGGATGGCTACTATTCCATTGATAGTGGCATAAATTGGCGGTAAAAAGCTAAAATTGTAACCTTCTATTTTTATCCCAAAAAGTAAGGCTACCGCTAATGGAATAATAATGGATAGGGCAATTACGAGTGGTTTGTAGCGTTTTTCTAAGTCTGAATTAGTTTTGGAATCATTCTTTGTCATAGTCTGTTGAATAAAGTAATCTTATATCTTGTTCTAGTCGGTTAACTTCATTTGTGTCTGTGCCCTCATACATTCCTCTAATATGACCTGCCTTGTCAATTAAAACAAAGTGTTCTGAATGTAAAAATCCACCTTCTGCTTCTCTGTCGACGTCTGCGTTAATGAGGTATTCATCTTTACCAATGTCGTAGGTATATGCTTGAGATCCTCGCACAAAAAACCAGTTGTTGCCAGTTTCAATTCCATGAAGATTAATGTATTCATTTAAGCGCTCAAGTGAGTCCCGCTCAGGGTCAATAGTGTGGGAAATAAATATTAAGTCATTTAAATCTGAAGTTCTGGTATGAAGCGTCTTTAGATTTTCTGTCATAATGGGACAGATAGTAGGACAATGAGAAAAGAAAAAATCAACTACATAAATTTTGCCCTCAACAGTTGCATTGGTGATTGGTTCACCCGTATGAGCAGTAAAATAGAAATCTCCAATCGTATGAAAAATGGTATCTGCTACCATTTCACCTCCTTTATCTATATATTCTATATCTTTAAATCCTAAATAAGGTAAAGTTCTCTTAGAATTATCGACAGCATTTTGCTCAGAATTACAAGCTAGTATAAAGATGAGGCTTATAATTAACAGAAAATATTTACTGGTGCTTTTCATCAAATTCAACTTTTTTTAAGATTTTAAGTAAATCAAAGAAATTTCGAATGTCCGAATCGCGTTTGGCACCTGTGAACCCACGAATATGCTTGTTTTGGTCTACCAGTAATAATGAGTTTACAAAAGCTTTTTGACCGATTTCAAAGTTGGTGGCTGTTGCAGGTAAATCCATAAAGTTTTGGCCGTTATAGTCAAATGAAAAAACCTGTGCAGGTTCTCCTACAACTATTTGCCAAATACTGGTGTCTTGATTTAGTACAGAAAGCGCTTCTAATAATTTTGAGGAAGGCTGAGTGATAGCACGTCCATTTTCATCTGTTAAAATTGAGTAAAATTTTACATTATTATAACTGTCTTTATTCTTTTTAACTTTTTCGTAAAATAGCTCGTTAAAGTGATAAAGGTATACGCCACATGTATCTGGACAAGAATTTTGAATGGTGGTAAATATAAGGAACTCGTTTTGTGTCGATTGGCTAGTAACGGACTTTCCATCAATGGTTGTAAATTTAAAAGGGGGGATGGTATACTGAATTGTATCCTTAGTTCCATTGGAATTATCGACCACTTGATACTTGCCTAAATACGGTAGCTCAATAAATTTATTACTCAACGTTTTGGCAAAAAAGTAAATTAATAAGCCCGGACCAAAAAGCACGAGAATCATTAATCCTAGTCTCTTAAGTCCGGGCATATCTTAAATATTTTGTGTGTTTACTTTCTGTAAGTATTCCAAATCTCACCTACAGCAATACCTTCGTATGATAGGTGAAAGATTAGGTATAAAATGAAGAGTAAATATGGCACTAAAATCATCATTTTGAATGACTTTCTTTCGTCACCTAAGTGCATAAATACCATCACAATATAAGCTGCTTTAATTACAGTTAAAATGATATATCCCCATTTGATAAAGAACCAAGCTGTTTCGCCTGCATGTTGCTTTGGGTATGCAATACCAACGCCTACTTCTAAAATTGTAATTATAGAAAGGATAGCAGTTACTTGCCAAATCTTTTTCCTTATTTTTTTACCGTCTTCTTCACTATGATGTCCATCTAAAGAATACTCAATAATATCGTCTCTAACCATTTTAAAATCTATTAAAAATTATACCAAATAAAAGAAGGTAAACACAAAGACCCATACTAAATCTACAAAGTGCCAGTACAGTCCTACTTTTTCTACCATTTCGTAATGACCTCTTCTTTCATATGTGCCACCTATGGCATTCACTAATATGATGATGTTAAAAATAACTCCAGTTAATACGTGGAATCCATGGAACCCAGTGATGAAAAAGAAAAAGTCAGCATAGAGTGTCGGTCCATAAGGATTATGCGCCAAAGTCGCATTATCTGCCCATGTGCTTAATATTCCATCTTTACCTGCAATAAAAGTACTCCATTCCCATACTTGAGAGCCTAGGAATATGAATCCTCCAATAACAGTAAAAACTAACCATTTAATAACATTCTTTTTATCCATTCTATGACCTGCCTCAACTGCAAGTACCATAGTGACTGAACTAACGATTAATATAAACGTCATTAATGCCACGTATATTAGTGGATAATGTCCATGTGTGAACGGAAGGTGAGTAAATACTTCTTCGCCTGCAGGCCAATGCGCTGCTGTTTCAGGATTTGAAAATTTAGCAAAGCCAAGTGATGTCAAAAGACCACCAAAAGTTAAAGCATCAGACACTAAAAAGAACCACATCATTAGCTTACCATAGCTAATACTAAGTGGTGAAATTTTACCTCCCCAAAGTGTCGCAGTATCAATTTGTTTAGAAGCTGGAGAACTCATATTAGTTTTTTATTTGTGCAAGTTTAATGAATAAAATTTAAAAATAAGTATAAATACAGCCATAAAATTCCCAAAAAATGCCAGTAAATACTGCCAATTTTTAGTCCTGTATATTTTGCTGCTGTATAAAGTCCTTTGCTTGAATTTACGGTTAAAACAAGTAATACTATAATTCCTGCCAACCAATGCAATCCATGAATCACTACAAATGCCAAAATAAAAGAACTTGCTCTGTTATTAGCACTGCTTAACTCACTGTATACGTACGCCGATATTTCTTGCCCATCCTTGTAGAACTTCCTATTTTCATATTGAATTTCTTGGCCTTTGTAATAGATTGAAAAATCTTTACCATACTCACCAATGATATAAAAATCGCCCCTGTTATTTATAATGGCTTCAGCAAAGTGCCATAATCTACTTTTTTCAATTGGAGACAAGG
>JAWWDX010000075.1:0-11791 GCA_033719695.1 Putridiphycobacter sp. | reverse complement strand
CTGCTGGGACAGTTCACGACAGGCTTATGACAATTGGCGCTGCTTTATTAACAGAAACCATTCAGAAGATTTTTAATGGTACAGCAACAAAAAAACCCCAACCGCAATCTCAAGTGACACATGCTCCCAAAATATTTAAACCAGATTGCAAAATAGACTGGACAAAGGACGCCCTTCCAATTTTCAATACCATAAGAGGTTTGTCGCCCTACCCAACTGCCTATACCGTTATTAAGAATGAGGAAGAAGTTAAAACCCTTAAAATTTTCAAGGTAGACTATCAAGTAAACCAATCCAATCAGTCTGGAAAAATTAAAATTGAAAATGATCTGGTGTGGATCGGTTGTTCAAATGGATGGATAATAATTCATGAATTGCAGCTAGAGGGGAAAAAGAGAATGCATAGTGCGGCGTTTATAAAAGGATTCGACTTTGAAAATTGGCATGCTGAATAGCGCGTCAATAAAGAAACACAGCGAAAACCCCTATTTTTACAGAGGTTTATTAACAATCCACCTGTTTTATTAACAAAAACAAGGTATTTATGGCTGAAACTCTTGACAACTAAGGATTTTAATATATATTCGTTTCAAATAAATTGTTTAACCAAATTAAAAAACAAAAAAATGAACAAATCAGAATTAGTAGATGCAATCGCTGACAACTCAGGATTATCAAAAGCAGACTCAAAAAGAGCTTTAGAAGGATTTATTTCTGCTACAGAAACTGCCTTAAAAAAAGGTGACAAGATTTCTTTAGTTGGTTTTGGTTCTTTCTCTGTATCTAACAGAGCAGCTAGAACTGGAAGAAACCCACAAACAGGAAAAGAAATTAAAATTGCAGCGAAAAATGTTGTAAAGTTTAAAGCAGGAGCTGACTTAGCTAATAAAGTAAACTAATTAAAACATTAGATTAGTTAAACCCATTCGTCTGCGACGAATGGGTTTTTTTATACCATCACGATTTTCTAAATCCTATACAATTTTAACCCATGTCTATCCACTACAAACCCGATATTTTATTTGAAGACAACCACCTGATTGTCATCAATAAAAAAAGCGGTGACATAGTACAAGGGGATAAAACAGGTGATAATCCTTTAAACGAACTGCTTAAGGCATATCTCAAAACAAAGTACAATAAACCTGGGAATGTTTATTTGGGAACTGTTCACCGCCTAGACAGACCAACGTCGGGCCTTGTAATTTTTGCTAAAACTAGTAAGGCACTGACGCGTATGAATAAATTATTTCAAACTAAAACCATTCAAAAAACTTATTGGGCTGTAACCGAAAAAGCCCCTAAAGCAAAATCAGGACAATTGGTTGATTATTTGCTCAAAAACGAAAAGCAAAACAAAAGCTATGCCTATAATAACAGTAGTAAAGGCGGCAAACAAGCCATATTAAATTACCAATTAGTAGGAAAAGGTGAACGTTATTTTTATGTAGAAGTCAAACCCTTGACTGGTAGACATCACCAAATTAGGGTACAGCTATCAAATATAAATTGTATCATTAAAGGCGACTTAAAATACGGTGCTAAACGACCGAATAAAGATGGCTCCATTCACCTACATGCTCGCGCCATTGAATTTATTCATCCTGTTAGCAAAGAAAAAATTGAAATAACTGCACCAGTGCCAGAAGATGTCATTTGGCATGATTTTCAAAATAAAGTCACTTAATGAATATGCTTTCTATAAAATTTTTCCCATTTAGCAGCATTTCCGTTGAATTTGAACCCTAATAAAGTTATAAAATTCACCAAATTTACTTTTAACACCTTGTTTCTCTTATATTTTCTTGCTGATACTGTGGCTGGTGCTTTGACGATACGATAATGTAAACCATGTTTTTTCAAACGCCAAAACAAATCAAAATCTTCCATTATTTGGAGGGATGTATCAAATCCACCAGTTTCAAAAAAAGTCTTCTTTCCTAAAAAAAGGCCTTGGTCGCCTCCACCACTGTAAAAACCCTTCCATTGTGTCATCCAACCATTAAACTTAAGCGGCCATTTTTTTTGATTAAACCGATAGGCGAATATGCCAAAGTCAGCTTTTGTGAGTGTTGTTAGAATATGGGACATATACGTTTTAGGTGGCACTGTATCGGCATGTAAAAAAAACAAAATTTCTCCTTTGCTAACTTCTGCACCTTTCTGCATTTGAGCAGCTCTTCCCGAACAATTTGCTTCGAGCAAAAGGACCTGAGCTGGAAATTCAATGTCAGAAAGGCTATCGGTAGATTTTGAAGCATTTACAATAATGATTTCAGCAATCGCTCCGCTATTGTATTTTAGTAAAAAGTTCACTAAAATTTCAATATTCTCTCGTTCATTATAAACTGGAATAATTATACTTATGCTTTTTAATTCACCTTGCATTTTGTAATGATATCTCGCATGAAACGACCTAATAATATGGTCATTAATTTGAAGCAAATATGAAAATAATAATTGGGCTACTTTTATTTTTTTACGCAATAATTGGTTTTGCGAATCCAAGTAACCACTATTTAAACCTCTCGTATCAATTTCTTGAAGAACTGCAAGCGGGTTCAAACACTTATAATACAGTTTTAGCATATCAAAACATAACACTTGACTCATTGGCTGAGGCACTAGATACTGAAGATAAGAAAAAAGCCTTTTGGCTTAATACATATAATGGGTTTGTGCAGCAAATCCTACTTAAAAATCCAGAATTATTCGAAAACAGAGGTGAATTTTTCACCGCAAAACGCATAAACATTGCAGGCATTTTGATGAGTTTTGACGATATTGAACATGGCATTATTCGTGCATCACGTTGGAAACTGTCCTTGGGTTATTTGAGAAAGCCCTTTTCGCCAAAATATGTGAGACTACTGAGAACAAAAAAGCCAGATGGCAGGGTTCATTTTGCGTTAAATTGTGGGGCAAAAAGCTGCCCGCCTATTGCCACTTTTCATGCAGCATCTCTCAACCAGGAATTGGACAAAATAACCAAACAATATTTACAGTCGACCACCAAATTGAGTGATGAAGCCATTACCATAACGCCTTTGATGAGTTGGTTTAGAGCTGATTTTGGCGGAAAAAAAGGGATTAAAAAAGACTTTTTATTGGCATACGATATCGTACCGAGTACTGCGGGAAAAAACTTAGTATTTGACACTTACGACTGGACGCTTTCACTAGGAAATTACACGGCTCTTTAACCCATTCATGAGCCTTTCTGTTGCCAGTTGTTTCTTCTGATGCTGGGTGCTTTATTATAATTTGACAACTGGCATCACTGTTGGTGACAAAAGTCATACTTTATAAGAAAGATCTGATTTAAATTTGTACAAAAATAAACAATATGAAGGTTAGATTAGTAATTTTAGGATTAGGCGCCCTTGCAATAGGGATCCAATCTTGCGGAGGCGAAACAACGCCAGTTGAAGATTTCACAAAACCATCTGCCGATAAAAGTACAGAAACGACAGTTGAAGAAACAAAAACAGAATCATTGTACGCAGCTGGTGAGGCCGTATATAAAAAAACATGCGTGGCTTGTCATCAAGCAGACGGAAAAGGTATGGAAGGTGCATTTCCACCACTTGCAGGTTCAGATTATTTATTGGCTGATAAAAATAGGGCAATAGCTCAAGTAATTCACGGATCAGAAGGTGAAATAACGGTGAATGGCAAAGTTTACACGGGGGTTATGCCACCACAAGCCATAACAGATGAAGAAGTCAGAGATGTTATTAATTATGTACTCAATAGCTGGGGCAACGACGGCGGTGAAGTAACATTAGAAGAAGTTCAAGCACAGAGAAGTGCTGAATAGTTTAAATTTTAGTTAGTTGTTTTAAGAGAGGGGGATGTTTAGGCATCTCCCTTTTTTTATTATATTTGATTATCCAAAATTATAGCCATCTATGATACTACTTGACGGTAAAAAAACTTCAAAAGAGATTAAAGACGAAATAAAAGCAAAAGTGAGTGAGCGAAAAGCAAAAAACAAAAAAATACCTCATTTGGCTGCCGTTCTTGTGGGGGAAAATGGCGCTAGTTTAACATATGTCAATGCCAAGGTAAAAGCTTGCGAATATGTTGGTTTTGAATCGTCACTCATAAAATTACCAGCTGATATTAGTGAAGCTGCTTTGTTAGCTAAAATTGATGAATTGAACGCTAGCAAGGATATAGATGGCTATATTGTGCAATTACCTTTGCCGAAACACATAGATGAATTAAAAGTGACACAGGCTATCTACCCATCAAAAGATGTAGATGGTTTTCACCCTGAAAACATAGGTAAAATGGTATTAGATTTACCGGCATTTTTGCCAGCTACACCCTATGGTATTGTCCAATTGTTAGACCGATATAATATTGAAACCTCAGGCAAGCATTGTGTGGTTGTTGGAAGAAGCCATATTGTTGGCTCTCCTATGAGTATTCTCATGTCGCGTAATAATAAAGTAGGCAATAGTACGGTGACCCTCACCCATTCCCGCACCAAAAATCTTGAAGAAATAACCCGTTCCGCAGATATACTGATTGTTGCTTTAGGAAAAACTGAATTTATAACTGGCGACATGGTTAAAGAAGGCGCAGTAGTTGTAGATGTGGGCATTACACGAATTAGTGACGATACAAAAAAATCTGGATTTAGGCTTCTAGGAGATGTCAATTTTGGAGAAGTGTCTAAGAAGGCATCATATATCACGCCTGTACCTGGTGGCGTAGGCCCCATGACAATCGCCTCCCTCTTAATGAACACATTACATGCCGTGGAAGCTTAAATTATTAGTCATATTCAGTATACTGCTGAGCGCTTGCCAAAACAACGTGCAAGACAAAACAATTGGGATACAATTATTTGATGCATTTTCACAATCGGAATTAATAGCGATTACTGATGCTATTTCTGACACGTATGGCTGTAAGGTAAAAACGTTAAAAATTGTTTCTGTCCCTGAATCATATATCACCACCATCAAATCATTTCGATACCGAGCAGATTCAATTTTAAACTATTTAGAAGCCATTAAACCCGATAGCATTGACATTATGTTAGGGTTAACCAATACCGATATTGCCATTACAAAAATAGACCAACAAACTGGTAAAACTAAAACACCCGTTTCAACTTACACCGACTGGGCTATATTTGGTTTAGGGAGAATCAACGGCCATTCTTGCGTTGTTTCAAACCACCGGTTAAAGAAAAATGTCAGTAAAAAACAGTACATTAAACGCTTAACAAGAATTTGCAACCACGAAATTGGTCATGTACTTGGCTTGCCTCACTGCCCTATTAAGAACTGTTTGATGAACGACGCAAATGAGACCATCTCAACAATTGATCAGAGCAGTGGTATCCTTTGCCATGATTGTCGCCGTCAAATTAATTAAGATTCCATTTGTATCCCCTTTTTCTCTTGTTCGCTCAATGTCCAAGCATCTGTTGTGATGGTTTGCAACCATAAATTTCCAGATTTACGATACACCTGAACATTCACGCCAAACATATCTGAAAAATTTTGTTCAAAAGTAGATGTTTTCTGATGTCCGTCAATACTCAACTCCCCTTCTGTATGGTTTTTCCTAATATCGCTTAACTGCAAACTATCATCATAAATTGCTGTTCTAGGCGAAGCTTCATCTTCAAAATGTTTTACAGAAAAAAACTCAATTTTTAAATGTGGAAAATGGCTATTAAATTCTGCTTTTATGGCTTTAAGGGTCTGGTTATCTTTAATGACTAATGTTTTCATATCTTTTTTGTTTAAAGATAGTACTCAAGTTTTGATTACACCATTTCAATGGTCATATCAAAAACTGATTTACATCAATCCTCTCGTTCCATTTCTGATTTTATATACTCAAAAGTATCTTCAATAGTTCTATTTAAACCATCTGGTGAAGGACTTAAGGCAGGGGCGCTCGATATAAAACCACTTTGATCTATAAGCACGTAATACGGAATTGACGCCACTTGGTAAGATTTTAAAATGGGATGGCTGTCACTTAAATAGATGATATCCCATGTTAAGCTAGGATGTGCTGCTTTAAACACTTCAAATTCTGACATATTCTTGTCTGTACAAAATGAAATAAAAGATACATATTCGCCATATTTTACCACCAATTCCTCCATTAACTTCATGTCTTTAACCGAGGCTGTATTCCAATTGGCGAAAAAGTTTATGTACACGAATTTATCTTTTAGCTGTGATAAATTGATGGTTTCATCACCACTTGAAACGGTAAAGATTGGTGCTGGATAACCAGGTGCTATAGTAGTCACTTCTTTCAAGATATTGCTAGCCGCTAAACCACTGCTTTGAAACTTAGCATACCTCGACACTGAATCAAGCATTACTTTAATATTTTCTTTTTTGTATTGTCCGGTATGGTAGGCGTGCCCCAGCATATTTACCATCATTAGCTCTCTCAGTTCATCCTTTTCAAAAAAGGGATCGCGGTGCATTGCTGTCATTAAGCGACTCGGACTGGCGTGATATATCGCCAGTACTATGTCAGATTGAATTTGGTCTGCAAACTCATCAAAATTATTGCCATAGAAACCTTTAATATAATTCATGTATTGATCGTTAAAAGAGTATACGGGGAAAGGCCTGATGTACTCTTGATATAAAATCATTTTAGGTTTACGATATTTAGCACTTACCTTCATTTTTTCTAGTGAGCCAAGGTTGTAACGCACGAAATTCACAAAATACGGATTGGTTTCCTGTGCATATGCTTCATAGGCATAGCGTTTAAAGGTATCGATATATGTGGCGATACCCTTTACGAGGATACTATCTTTATGGGTATATAAGTACTCGTCGAACCAGTTTTGGTATTGCAATATTTTATAATTAATATCGGTCTCATCAAGGTTCTTAAAAAAAGTAACAGCCTTTTGAGTTGCAAACGATTGTGCGTAATTTTTTGCCCGTTTATAGTATATTTCGTAGGTAGTTTCGGGCGCCATATAGATGTCGGCATTGGTGTTTTCGATCTCAATGAGTACTTTAATGACCTGTTTGACATCTGCCGTTAACCGAAACATGGAGTCGTTGGCTGACACTACGCTTTCATCAAGTTTTACTTTTGTAAGTGTCAAGTAATCGGAATAGGTGTACAAGACTACTCTCTTGCCAATAAATTCTGGTGCAAACCCTTCAATTACAGAGGCATTTACAGGAAAAAATATGCCTAAGTATAAAACAATATGAGCAATCCTTTTTATCATCTACTGTATAATCAATTCATTGTAATTTGTTACAAAAGCCGATATATCTCCTTTACTTTTGGCAATTTCTCGGATGATGGTAGAACTCAAATGAGATAATTCAGCATCTGTCATTAAAAATAAAGTTTCAATATTTTCCAACTCCTTATTCATTAAGGCAATCGACTTTTCATAATTAAAGTCGGTCGTATTTCTTAAACCACGAAGCAAATATTGGGCCTTTTTTGCTTTACAAAAATCGACTGTTAAACCGTCGTACTGTTCAATACTAATTTTAGGCTCGTTTGCATAAATTGACTCAATATGCTTGATACGGCTTTCGAGCGTATACATATATTTTTTAGAGGTATTCCCTCCTACACCAATAATAATTTGATCGAACAATGGTAAAAAACGATTAACTATGTTTTCATGCCCTTTTGTAAACGGATCAAAAGATCCTGGAAATACACCAATGATATCCATAAATTGAAACTTAAAAATTTATACTAAGTTAAAAAAACTAAAGTTTACGCCACCATACTTTCTAATATCCTTAAAGTTTGGATGGTTAGAAAAATCGGTTTCCTGTCCGTGTTCAATTATTAAGTCGCCCTCAGGCTTGAGTAGATTTGCCTGAATAATAAGCGTTGGTAATTCTGTCACGCCTTTGAGCCCAAAAGGTGGATCGGCAAAAATAAGTGAATAAGAACCCGTTAGCTTTGGAATCATTTTAAAAACATCTTGTTTCAGAATTTGCCAGCCCTCTTCAGCTAATTCATGCTGGGTTGTTTTCATATACTTATAGGCAGCATAATTCTGATCAATACTGGTCACCGCAGTGGCCCCTCTAGACAAAAATTCAAGACTGATATTACCTGTGCCTGCGAATAAATCGAGTACGTCAAGCCCCTCTATTTCAATGCGATTTTCAAGGATATTGAATAGACTTTCTTTAGCATAGTCGGTTGTTGGACGAGAAGGAAAGTTTTTTGGTGGCGAAAAACGCCGGCTTCGATACTTACCTCTGATTATACGCACAATAGTGAATTGGTTAAAATAAACTGTGCTTGTTGCTGCTCTGTAGCAGGTAATTCAATTTTAGCACTAAGTAAGTTACATAATTCTTTGTAAGCGGCGTCACCTTCCCCTAAGCCAAAAATAGTGAGCGCTGCATCCTCTTGACTGAACCCATTCTGCTCCATGGTGTACAAATAGTAATATACCATGTCAGCAACTTCGGTTGATTCAAACACATTAAAATAGGTTAGTTTATTTTTATTGGTCATAACCAAGTAAAACAAATTAGTCTCTTTCAATAAATAAGCTTTCGGTTTAAAATGATTAGATGAAAAAATTCCTTTGAGTAAGACCGTAGCTGTATGGTTAATTTTTGCCCTTAAAAAATGCTTTATAAATACTGCCTTAATCCATAGTGGCATTTCATAAATGCAAACCATTCCCAACTCAGGCAAACGACGGTAATCTAAATTATCAATCGGTGCCATATGATTTAATGCAAAAATATCTTTAGGGTTAGAAGCATTGAAAACGGCGTTAGGCACCAAAGTTTGGCGCGGTGTTGAAACGGTAATGGACACCGACTGAAAGTCGAACTTAAAATAGTCCTCGTTTAATAATTCCGTTAAGCCTTCTTTATCAACTGACTCAAAATCGACTACCTGTAAAAAGACAACCTCTTTAGACTTCGGTTCTATAAAAGCGTACCTGAAGCTATCCTGACGCAATTCCATGCACAAGGCATATTTAAAAGCATCTGCTTCAGAAGGCACCATCATCTATTATTTTACCTGTTTGATAGCGACCAGCTATCTTTTAATGAATTGTCTAAAGTATCGCCAATACTCAATGTATCTTTTGGATTAATAGGGTGCGGCATTCGCATCAACAACGTAGGCACTTTTATTTCACCTCTTAACACTGAACTAGTATCTAACAATACGGGATTATTAGTGTAAGGAATTAAGCGGAGTGAGTCTGGATGAAAATCGTAAGCAATTCCTTTTTTCTTTCTTTGTTCTAAATAAGAAGATTCGCCAAAAATAGATGTGAGAACTGGAACATACACGGTATCTCTCACAATACCTCTTAAATCTTCAGGAACTGGGTCCATTTTAAGCAAGGCTTTTGCTTCAACATCTGTGATATTATTATCTAAAGCTTTATTCGCTCTTTTACCATAAATAAAATCGGCTTCTGCACGGGTTAGTTTTCGCGTTGGCAAAGTTCCTTTTCGCACATATTGAATGGTTTTACCGTTTTTGATATAGTCTATTAATGAATCAATATCGTTGGTGTAATGACCATACTCACTCTTGTATTCTGTTTGTGCTATTTTAAGATCGTTTAACCTATTTTTAATGGCTTTATATACCATTTCTTTTTTATCAATATAGTCAACATCTTTTTTAACAATATTATAATCTAAATACAATAACCACGCGGCAATACCAAGGGTTATTAATCCGATAGCAATACCGATAAATGACTTTAAAACGTTCAGTATATATAGAATCCAGATAACGCCTACTACAATAAAAAACAAGGCCGCAATTTTAAATTCAGGCCCTTGCGTATATGGCTCATGCAAAAATGGATCACCATTTGGATTAAATTGCGATACAACTGTGGGTGTTACGGATTGTATGTACAAATAAACCCCTACAATAATGGCTATTGCAGGTCCGATAAAACGACCAAATTGGTATTTTAAATTATTGAATGATTCCATAGTAAACTTAATTAAATCTTAGTTTTGCAGTATGACAACAAAACTACAATTTTTTTTATACCATTTTGATTCAGTCAATATTTTTTTTACATATTTCACTCAATAATTCATACCTTGAAAAAAATACCTGATCATATTGAATTTAGGGCAACTTTTAAAGCGGCATTTAAGTTTGAGCCCACCCTTGATCAAGCAAAAGCCATGGCTTTGTTATCAGATTTCATAACCAGCAACAATGAACTCGAACTATTCATACTGACAGGTTACGCTGGTACAGGTAAAACAACCCTTATTTCTGCTTTCATTAATACCTTGGAGCAATATGGGATTAAAACAGTGAATTTAGCCCCTACGGGGAGGGCAGCCAAAGTACTATCAAACTACAGTGCCACTAAGGCTGCAACCATTCACCGAAAGATTTATTTTTCCGATCAAACCATTGATTATGGTGGTGGTTTCACGCTAGGCAAAAATTTGCACAAAAACACCATTTTTATTATTGATGAGGCTTCAATGATTGCAGCTTCACAGTCGGGAGACTTTGGTTCGCGAGATTTGTTATACGACCTAGTAGAATATGTATATAGTGGCCACAATTGCAAACTTGTTTTTGTTGGGGATGTTGGTCAGCTACCACCTGTTGGTTCTTTAGAGAGCCCTGCCCTTAGTAAAAAAATATTGTCTGAAATTTTTTCATTCGATATCATTGCGGCCCACTTACAAGAAGTACTGCGCCAAAGCGAGCTTTCTGGTATTCTAGCATTGGCTACTCAACTGCGAAATTTCACGGATGAGATACCGCTTTTGTATACCGATCAGTCGGAAGTTATTTTGGTAAATGGACCGGAACTTGAGGAAGCATTGGAGGGCGCTATTGGTTTCTATGGCCAAGAAGAAGTGATGGTAATTACCCGCTCCAATAAACGTGCTAATTTATTTAATCAACAAATCCGCCACCGCATTTTATGGCAAGAAGATGAACTTAATGCAGGTGATGTGTTGATGGTAACTAAGAATAATTACTTTTGGCTCGACCAAAAGTCGGAAGCTGGTTTTTTGGCAAATGGCGAACTCATTGAGGTATTGCGCGTGATAAGGCGAGAAGAAATATTTGGATTTGAATTTGCCGACATTGAAGCCAGACTCATTGATTACCCAAACATGACCACACAAGAATTTAAAATCAATGTGAATGCCATTCGGTCAGACGGTCCGTCTCTGACACGAGAAGAATTAACCAACTTATTTTATAACATTGCAGCTGAAGAATTCCCGCTTGAACGCAATAAGAAAATTCGAAACAGACTGGTAATGCAACACCCTTACTTTCAAGCTTTACAAGTAAAGTTTGGTTATGCTGTAACTGGTCATAAATCGCAAGGTGGCCAATGGGACTGTGTTTTTGTAGACCTCGGGTATTTTGTAGAGGACATGTGGGATGAAGGTATGATGCGGTGGTTGTATACCGTGGTTACCAGAGCAAAAGACAAAGTATACTTAATAAATTTCCCCAAACCCTTCACAGGATTGGAAGAATAATCATTCTTTTCAAATTTACAAGAATCCACAGGTGAAAAGTACTTGAGAACGGCATATGCTCAACTTTATTTAATATATTTATGCAGTAATAACTAAGATTTTAAATAAAGAAATGAGAAAATCACTATTAATTTCATGCTTATCGCTTGTTTTTGTGATAGCACTTAGCGGTTGCCAAAAAGAAGGTTGTACAGATGCCAATGCCGTAAACTTCGATAGCGAAGCAACTAAAGACAATTCAACGTGTACCTACGAAAGTACATTAACATTTTGGTATG
>JAWWDX010000074.1:0-11833 GCA_033719695.1 Putridiphycobacter sp. | reverse complement strand
GAAGTAACTGGTAGAAATATCATAGGCTTCATTGACAACAAAAAAGCTAAAACAATTGTCATTGGCGCGCATTACGATCATTTAGGTTATGGTGCCGAAGGTTCCCTTTCTGATGCAAAAAATGAAATCCACAATGGGGCTGACGACAATGCTAGTGGTGTAGCTGCTATGCTTTCGCTTGCTAAAAAACTTTATGGAAAACCACTGTCAACCAATGTACTTTTTATTGCATTTTCTGGTGAAGAAAAAGGCTTATGGGGTTCTAATTACTTTGTAAAAAATGCCACTATCAATAAAGAAGATATAAAATACATGATTAATATGGACATGGTAGGCCGTTTAGATAGCAATAAACGATTGGCAATTTATGGCATTGGCACTTCACCTGACTTTCCGCCGGTGCTAGAGGAAACGAATGTATTTGGCTTTAAAAACACATATGATTCATCAGGCGTTGGCCCATCAGACCATACATCATTTTACTTAGAAGACATTCCCGTACTACATTTTTTTACTGGACAGCATAAGGATTATCACCGGCCATCAGATGATACTGAATTTATCAATTTTGCCGGTCTCGCAATGGTAACAGACTATATTGAAAGCATCATATTAAAACTTGATGCTACAGAAACAATTGCCTTCACAAAAACAAAATCTGACAACAATAAGGGACGGAACTTTAAAGTAACATTGGGTGTTGTACCTGATTATTTATTTGACGGTGAAGGAATGCGATTGGATGGTGTCAAAGAGGATAGACCTGCCCAAAAGGCCGGTATCGAAAAAGGCGATATTGTTATTAAAATGGGGGAATACGAGGTGAAGACTATGATGAACTACATGGAGTGTCTTGGTAAATTTGAAGTTGGACAAACAGTTGAAGTCACGGTTTTAAGAAATGGTGAGGCGATAGTTAAAACTGTAACATTCTAACATTCAATTCCTAAATACAGCTTTAATCGAAAGATAAAATACCCTCGAATGGGCACAATTTAGTGCCCATTTGCTTTTACTACGCCCCTTAAATATGGTCCGTATCTATCATGATATGATCATTTTTTTGTTACTTTTTATTGTTAGCTACATTATTATAGTGAACCAAAACCCAAAACACTATGGCCGGCAAAAAAGAAACTCCTCGTCAAAAAATGATAGGAATGATGTACCTTGTGCTAACAGCTCTTTTAGCATTAAACGTATCGAAAGAAGTTATTGCAGCATTTGTAACCATTAATGATAAAATAGATGGTAGTGTTGAAATTATATCGTTAAAAAGCAACGATAACTATAGTCAATTTCAGAAAAAAAAAGTTGGCCTTATTGCTTCAAATCAATCTTTAAACGATTTCAACGTATGGCATATTAAGGCAATTACTGTTAAGTAATTAACTAACGAACTTGAGCACTATATCATGACCCAAAGCAACAATATGATAAAAATTGCTGAAGGTGAAGATTGGGTAGCTTCTAGAAATGAGAAGGGACATATAACCGCCTTAAAACCACTAATAGATATCCGCAATATGGATAATTACGACATACCTACAAATGTATTTGTTGGCTCTAATCCAAAATTTCCCAATCAAAAAGGGGCTGAATTACTTTCAAAAATTCATGCTTTTAGAGACTCTGTTTGCAAAATAATGGCCAACATCACCTATGGAGAAAAAACATATATGTTTATACCTCCTCAAACCAATCAAGAACTCGACAAAGCAATGGAAACTGTTTACCCAAATGACCAAACAGCCATTAAACAAGTCTACCAAGCCCTTACCATTCCAGCAGAATTAAAATCATATAGTAAAGACGAAGGTTATTTACCATGGGCTTCTGTTTTATTTGATCATGCGCCTGTGGTGGCAGCGGCATCACTCCTCAATGCACTGAAGTTAGATGTAAAAAACGCTGAGGTCGAAATCACTGATTTCTTGCTTAGAAAAGTTGAAGCGCCGCTATTTCCTTTTAATAAAATAGAACCTGTTCCATTCGCTTCTCAGCAATACATCAATGCTGGTGATTCGCTTAGCATTAATGTTATGGTAGCAGCGTACGATTCCACGGCCAATACCACAATAAAATATCAAATAGACAACGACACATTGGTGGATAAATGGACCGTGTCACAGTCGCAAATTGCAGTTTCAGGATCTGTTGGAAATCACCGTATAAAAGGAGTTATAGGCGTAGAAGAAAGAGGCACTACAAAATGGAAACCTTGGTCATTTGACTACACTGTTGGCAAACCGCTCGGAGTCATTTCCCAGCCAGAAATGCGTGTACTTTACAGAGGGTACGATAATATTATTGAGGGAACGGCCTCTGGTTATCCTGCTGAAAGCATTCGCATTTCAGGTGAGGGTTGCACGGTTGTTAAAATAGTTGGTCAAAAATACCGCGTGCACACTAATTCGGGTAATAGATTGGCTACACTTAAAATTTCTGCCATTAAAGAAAATGGTACGAGTGTAAACCTTGGTAGCTATGTTTACAAAATTAAACCAATGCCTACAACCGAAACATTTCTAGGAAGCATAAAGAACGGAGACACTCCCTTGTTAAGCAATGTCACATCTCAAAGGAAAATAGCGCTTCGGTTTGGTTCAGATGTCATCTTAAATCAAGTTCAATTTAGAATTGAATCAGGTGTGGTAATGGTAGAGGGACTTAACAAAACAGGGAAAGTATTAGCTGGCGGTATGTTAGATGATGACGCGCGTTCAGCCTTGCGCCAAAGCAGGGGTAAAAATGTTATTATCGTTGTTAAATATCGTGACCCTTCAAATTTACTAAGAACGTCGGCACCACTCACATTCAAAACCAGATAATAAACCCATCAGTTGTCTGAATGTAAACCAGCAAACGGGTTTTCATTCGACAACTGTTTTTTTGCTTCTTCAATATCTCTTTTACCCCTAACAATAGCAATTAGCAGTCCTGCGAGTGGTAATAGCGCCATAAAGTAATACATTTTATAGCCTATTATACCATACAATCCCGCACCAATTACAGGAAACAATGCAAGCGCCAATGAATTGATGGACTCACTGATTCCCATGATTTCACCTTGCCGTTGCGGATTCGCATGTTGTGCAATCAAACCATTAAATGTTGGAAAACACAATGACAAGCCTAAATTCATAACATAATAAAAGGCGATATACAAATATAAAACATCAGTTAACGTAATACAAATCAAACCAATAACCGAAAGAGAAAGGCCAATCAGAAGTGTTTTGTATTGACCGAATGCATTGATGAAGCGCTTCGACAGAAACGCTTGATTAAAAGATAGAAATATGCCCACAAACAGCATGAAAAAGCCTAGTTCTTTCTCATCAAAACTGAACAAGTCTATCAGAAATAAAGAAATGGAAGAAATATAAAAGGCCATCATGACAGAAAAGAAAAGCTTAATAATGAACAAAGTTTTAATTATTGGTTTTGGTTGTACTTCTCTAATGCGCCTTAATATGAAAAAACTCTTACTTATTGATTGACGGGCCTTGTACATTCGCTTTTCTTGAGGTAATGATTCCCTTAACCAAAACTTTATAGCAATAAGTGCAATAGTTGAAATGCCAATTGCTGTTAAAATTGTGCCTTTATAACCAAAGGATGATCCTGCAGTCAATCCCCCGATTCCAGGTCCAATAATCAACCCAATTCCTGCAATACCTCCCAAATAACCGAAAATATATGATTTTTGTTCAGGTGTAGTTATATCTGCTACATACGCATTGGCTACACTCGCATTTCCGCCAGTTATGCCATCTAAAATCCGAGATAAACCTATAATCAATAAAGGAATTGCCAAACCGTAAACTGACGTATTTGGCAGAAATAAAGCCCCTAAGAACACAAACCAACTTAATAAAGTACCTGCTTGACTAATCATTAGGACAGGCTTACGTCCGCGTTGGTCGCTCATGGCGCCTAACCAGGGCGACCCAACAAATTGGGAAGCAGAATAAAACGTTAGCATCAATCCAAAAACCCATTCTGGAGCCCCATAATTCTCCACTATAAACGGGAGCACTGGCATTAAAATACTAAAACCTAATACATTTACAAAAGTCAGTAAATACGCAGGTAAAAGTTTTTTATTCATAGGTACAAAGATACTGTTTACCCGTTTTGAAATGTCTGTTCGTTCAAATAAAAAAGAAAATTTTATACCTACCTTTAGTAAAAATAGATTAATCAGATGATCACAAAAATAATGTCCGCAATGTTTTTTCTGGTGGCGTTTAGCGCTGACATTGCTCCATTTACCGAAAAAATGAATGGCGTAAGCTTGGTAGGGACAAAAGACTTAATTGAAAGTGGTGAGCTAGCTCCTATCAATAAATTAAATGCTAATTGGGTGACGGTAATGCCTTTTGGTTTTATTGCCAATAATGAAGCAAATGTGCGATATAATCAACCTTGGCAGTGGAAAGGTGAAACTACAGCAGGTATAAAACACACCATTGTTTTGGCCAAAAAGAACAATTTAAAAATTCTTCTAAAACCACATTTATGGACGCACCGAGGTTGGATTGGTGATTTATCTTTTGAACAGGAAAAAGATTACAACATATTTGAAGATACATACACTAAATTCATTTTAGATTTTGCAGAAATAGCAGAAGAAACAGGCGTTGAAGTTTTCTGCATTGGCGTTGAATTGAAAAATATTTCTGTAAGCCGCCCTAACTTCTTTAAAGCACTCATTAAAAAGGTTCGCCAAGTGTACACAGGAAAGTTAACTTATGCCGCTAATTGGGACAATTACCAAAATATTGTTTTTTGGAAAAACTTAGACTATATAGGAATTGATGCTTATTTCCCAATTTCAGATGCTAGAACACCAAGTTATCAAGCTTGCTACATGGGTTGGAAACCGCATTATGAAGCCATAAAAAAACTAAGTAAAGGAAACAATAAGAAAGTGATTTTTACCGAATTTGGCTATCGCAACATTGATTTTACAGCTAAAGAACCATGGTTTGAAGGCCATAGCGATAGCTATAACAGTATGGCGCAAATAAATGCTTACCGTGCCATTTTTGCGCGATTTTGGGGCGAAACTTGGTTTGCAGGGGGCTTTGTATGGAAGTGGTTCCCAAATCACAGCAACACAGGTGGTACTGCTAACAACAGATTTACACCACAGAACAAGCCAGCAGAAACTGTGATTCAAACATTTTACGGCAAAAAATAGATGTATTTGCGTAAAATATAGTTGCTGCTATATTTAAAATCCATTTTTTTTCTGACATTTACCTATGCTCAAATGCTTGCTATATTTTTCACTATTTCTCTCCAAGTACTGTTTTGCCGGCTATATTGACTACTACAATTCCATTAACGAAGCTGAGTATCATATGTATGAAGGACAATATGATTTAGCGATTAGCAATTTCAATTTAGCCTTTGAATTAGTAGATAATCCCAAAGCGCGTGACTACTTTTTAGCTGCCAAATGCTATGCTCAGCTTCATCAAGAACATGAAATGATAGCATATTTAGAATTTGCTTTAAAAGGTGGTTTGAGTATATCCTTCATTGAAGCTGATAGTTTATGGTTTACAAATTACAGGTTATCAAAAGCGTACAAAGAAGTATTAAAAACCGAATCGAATAAAACGCCTGCATTTAAAAATGAATATTCGTCATCTGCATTTGAACAGATAGAAAATATGTATGACTTTTCCAAGGTGATAGCATACCACAAGGCATACAATCAAAGAGACAGTTTTCCCAGCGAATACGAAACATTCATGAAATCATATAAGCCTTACAGAGACTCTTTAATAGGCCTTATTACAGATTTTGTCCTTTACCATTCGATACCAACTGAACCGAAAAAAACAAAGTCATTGGTCAGTTTATGTGCTAGGTTTATAGCAAGAGACAACCCAAAAATAGATAGTATACAGTCTATGCTATACAAAAGGCTTGACCAAGGTGATATCACACCAATAGACTATGCTATCATTTTTGAACGTATGCCACTTAAAATCGACGAAATCAATTTTGAATCCAAAAGGACATATGGTACGGTGCCACACTCTATTCCCGAAAATCAATTTGAAGAAATTCTAGAAAACAGAAAAAGTATTGCACTCAGTACATATTTTATAACTGCGCCAAACTACTATATGAATTATAAGCCGACACCCATTTTTGATATTATTCGACACCATTAAAAACGTATAATTAAACACTAAAAAAGGCTTCTCAAATGAGAAGCCTTTAAAATTTAGATGCTAATCATTATTTATAGCGCTTTAGTTTCTTTTATTTTCTTTTTATAGTCAATAGTATATCCAACTGATACACTGGCATCAATTCCTTGCTTAATACTGCTTACATTAATATATTCTCCAATATTTACCTTATCCTCTTGTAAGATATCAATTGACGGATTTAGCATGTTTTTTACCTTGAAACTTACTGATAGATTATTATCAAAACTCATTTTTGAAATAAAATTTAACGTATTTACTGGCATAGCATAACTATCACCAATACCGTTAGACCCAACTGTCATCAATCGTTTGCCAAAAACATTGTAGGCCACAGCTATCATTAATTCGTTTCTATTTTCGAACTGCTTTTCGTAACGGATGTCAAAGTTCAATAAGAACGGTGAAGCACCTTCTAATGGTCTTACTGAATTCGTATTGATAGCTGTTAAATCGGTTGTGTCAATATTCACTGTTGAAAACATATAAGTAGCATTTACACCCAGTCCAAAATCTTTTAAAAATGAACTATCTCTCTTTGCCTCATTTTGGAAAAAAGAGCCAAAGCTTCTCACAAACTCCAATTCTAATCCGCCAACTTGTGCAGACAATGCATTTGAAAAGGACATCAATTGACCACTTGCTGTAGCTTTCATGGTCTGCTCAATTGGATTATCTAAATATTTGTAGAAAGCACCTAACGTTATCATCTCGCCTGGCTTAGGATAATGTTCATAACGGACATCTAAATTGTAGTTCTCTCCATTTTGCAAGTCAGGATTTCCTTCAGCTTTCATCCCCGCAAAAAATAAAGTGTACTGGAAAGGTGCTAATTCATTAAACTTAGGACGTGTTACTGTTTTACTTGCCACTAATCTGAATACATTTTTATCAGAAGCGCTATACTTTGCAATGAAGCTAGGTAAAAGATTTGTGGCAGGATTAGCAGTTCGCTCAATAATAGAAGGCGTTTGCTGATTTCTATTTACAACCACCTGATTTGATATTTCATATCTAACTCCAGGTATCAACTCCAGTTTATTTAATTTTAATTTCACGTCAGCATAGCTACCATACACGTCTAAATTTGCGCGATAAGAAGATCCGAAATTTGATACTTCCTGAATATAAAATTGACCTTGATCGTGCATTTCTGAATTTAAATAGGTATTCATATCATTGATGTCAACATTATTTCCAACTGTCGACGCCAAAGTATTTAAGATATAATTATACTGCTTATAATCAAAATCTCTCCGTTTTGATTTGTAATCTATCCCTGCATTTATGACAACTAATTCTTCGATTTTTTCTGCATTTTCTGAAAGGTCATCTCTGAATTTTGCAACAAATCTAGTATTTACTTTACCGGCCACTTCTGTTTCAGCTAACTGACTGAAAAACCTGTGGTTTTCATTTTTGTCAATATAATTGAATGCATAGTTTTCTGTCGCGTCTTTATCATCATAAAATAATACAATTTGTCTTCTGTCTGGTTCTTTACTTCCTGTTAAATTGTATGACCCTCTCCAATCAATTAATAACCTTGAAAAATCTTTGTCTTTATTAGGTTTTAATAGCTTGTGTGACCCTAACAGTTGATTTGTAGAAACGTAATTTTGGGTATAGGTCAATCTATTAGAATAAATATCACGTGCATAATCGAAATGTTGCCCCCATGTATCTCTGGTTTCGTCGATTGATGTATTAACTAATAATGTATTGAAAGTAATATTATTGTCAGGATTCATTCTTAAATACAAGCTAAATAAACCAGTGGAAGACGTTGTTCTATTATATTTTTGAATGTCATAATTTAACCTTTCTTCGCTTTGTGCATTAATTAACTTTATCTGACCATAAGAAGTTCTTAAACTATTGTCGTGGTTTAGTAAGGCTAAAAATCCAATTCCCGACGATTTACTTTCTGACTTTGGAAAATCGAAAAAGTTTCCTCCCATAACTGAAAAGCTAGAATTTGGGGCTGCTTTATTGATTAGTGTCCCAAAATTATCTAGAAACCCCGTAGAACGGCCTTCCACTGAGTTATAGAAAGAATTTGGATAGATTGAATTAATGGCTGAATAGGCAGATGCCTGCGAGTTATTAACTACAAATTCTGGTATTGATCTCGTACCGTCATCCACACCAAAATAGTCAGTTTTTCCACCTCTGTACGTTTTAAAATCTTTAAATGTAGTTTGTGAGTTTACACCCGACCCTACTGAAAAAGATAAAGTTGGTTTTTCTAAATAGCTTTTGGTTATGATATTGAAAGCACCCCCAGAAAAATCACCATATAACTCTGCCGACATTACTTTACTGACGGACACTGAACTTACCACATCTGTAGGAAATACATTTAATGGAATTACTCTGAAATCTGGATTTGGTGAAGGAACTGGTAAGCCGTTTAAGTACGCCACGTTATATCTATCACCTAACCCTCTTACATATAGTACGTCACCAACTGTCGACATCCCTGTCATCTTTTTGGCACCCGATCCAACATTCGACTCTCCTTTACTTTCTAATTCTTTTGAAGTTGTAACGGTTACAACTTTTTCAGATTCCTTTTGTTCTTTTGCAATCGCAATAACACCGCCATCATTTGTGATCGCAGATGCATATACTTCAACAACGCCTAGTGTTGGAGACTTTAATTCAATATTTAACACTGTAGTTTCGTTGGCCAAAATGTTAACTTCAACAGAATCTCGCTCTTTCCCCGAAGCTGAAAAAACAACTATATGCTTACCAGCCGGTAAACTTATCTGATACTGCCCCATCATGTTACTTCGTGTCCCCATTGTGCTGCCTGCCACTTGAACTACTGCAAAAGGCATGGTTTCCATCATACCACTTTCTAAGGTGGATATTTCACCTTTTAAAACACCATTTTGCGCTACCGACAGAAAGCTTAACAATACTGCCGCAAATGTGATAAATAAATGTTTCATGTTTTATCTAAATTTTCTGCAAAGGTAGACCAATTGTAGTGGCAAGTAATAAAATAGGATTTATCAAAAAGTTAACATTGCTTAACATTGAATTAATATAAACATAAATGTCCCTTAACTACCTTAACCATTATGCAACACTAACTTTGACTCAAATTAAAATTTAATGAACGGACAGAAGATTCTAATTGTAGACGACGAACAAGACATAGTAGAATTACTAGCGTACAATTTTAAAAAGCACGACATGGTTGTATATTCTGCTAATTCAGGCAAAGAAGCACTCGCGATAGCCACCAAACAAGTTCCTGATGTAATATTATTAGATGTCATGTTACCAGACATTGATGGCATGGAAGTTTGCGAAGAAATCAGAAAACATAAACAACTTCAAAATAGCCTAATTTTATTTTTATCGGCACGAGGAGAGGATTATTCACAAATAGCAGGGTATAAAGTTGGGGCAGATGATTACATTGTTAAACCTGTTAAGCTTAAAATTTTAACAGAAAAAATACGGACCTTATTAAATCGCAGAAATGAAGGACCCGTTGGTAGTTTGTCAAGTTCCAGTTTGAGGGTAGATCCGAACCGCTACACAGTAACAAAAGATGGTGAGGAAAATATTATCCCTAAAAAAGAGTTTGAATTGTTAACATTATTGATGAGCAAACCTGAAAAAGTATTTCGTCGGGAAGAAATTCTTGAACAGATATGGGGACTAAAAACTTTTGTAGGCGATAGAACAATTGATGTCCACATTAGAAAACTCCGTGAAAAGTTCGGCCAAGAAATTATAAAAACCATTAAAGGGATTGGCTATAAATTTGAAGATAATTAATTAAATTTGTAGCTTATAATCTATCCTTTTTATGCTGAAGAAAATTCTTTTGTTGTTGCTGATTGTTTTTGCGGTGATGCAGTTCATCCAAATTGATGTAAGTGTACCTACTGACGCTGAAAGCAAGATCGATTTTCTGGCGAAGTACAATGTGCCCGAAGACATTTCAAAACTAGTGAAAGACGGTTGTTATGATTGCCATTCCTATGAAACAGAATACAAATGGTATATGCATATAGCGCCCATTTCTTGGCTTACCAAAGGACATGTTGAAGACGGCAGAAAACATTTGAATTTTTCTGACTGGGATGCTTATGACCTCAGAAAAAAAGTACATAAATTAGAGGAATGTTACGAAGAAATTGAAGGGTATAAAATGCCAATTCCTGGATACATTACAATGCATCCAGAAGCAGACTTTGATCAAGCCGATAGAGAAAAATTAATTGCCTGGTTTAAAGAGATGGAACAAACCATTACAAACTAAGCTAGTTCCGACAGTTCCAACCAACGCATTTCGTTTTCATCAATAAGTAGGGCAATTTCTGCCATTCTCAGGCTCACTTTTTTCATCTCCTCACTGTCTTCAATTCCTGAATTCAGCCGTTCAACCAATTCAGCATTTTCAGTAGACAGTATTTCCAAGCGTTTCTCAATTTCTTGAAATTCTTGCTTTTCCTTATAAGAAAGCTTGCGTTTTGACGCATCATTTTTTTCCTCAACTTTTGGCTTTGGAACACTTTTATCAAGTTTTTCGGCCTGCTTCTCTAACTTTTCTTGCTCTTTTAAATAGGCTCTATAACCAGTGTAGTTTCCTATAATATCTTTTATTTTACCGTCTCCTTCAAAATAGAAAGTGTGCTCCACAACTTTATCCATAAAATACCTATCATGAGACACCACTATTAAGCAGCCCTTAAAGTTCACTAGGTATTCTTCTAAAACACTTAATGTAAATATGTCTAAATCGTTAGTTGGCTCATCTAAAATTAAAAAATTAGGATTCGTCAATAAAACAGTCATTAAATATAGTCGTTTCTTCTCCCCTCCACTTAATTTATATACGAAATTATAGTGCATGTCACGGTCAAACATAAACATCTCCAAAAACTGCGCAGCAGACATTTTACGCCCTTTTGTCAAAGGAATCCATTCCGCAATATCTTTGATGATATCAATAACTTTCTTTTCCTCGTCAAATTTTAATCCGTCCTGATGGTAATAGCCCATAACGACAGTTTCGCCCACACTGATTTTACCAGACGTTGGCAATTCAGCTCCAACTAACAGGTTTAAGAAAGTAGATTTTCCAGCACCATTATGTCCAACAATCCCCAGTTTCTCCCCACGTTTAAAGACGTAGTCCATTCGATCAATAATAACCTTATCGTCGTATGACTTGCTTAGTTTGTGAATTTCTACGATTTTTGAACCTAAACGACTCATTTCAACCTCTATCTCGAGCTCCTCTTCCTTTATTTTTTGGCTAGCAGTTTCCTTCAACCCAGAAAAGGCATCCACCCTAGCTTTCTGCTTTGTTCCTCTAGCTTTTGGTTGACGACGCATCCACTCTAATTCGGTGCGCATTAAATTTTTTGCTTTTCCGATTGTAGCCGCCAGCATCTCTTGACGTTCAGCTTTCTTTTCAAGATAATAAGAAAAATTGCCTTTATATTTATAAATGGTCTCGTCCTCTAATTCATATATTGTATTACAAACAACCTCCAAAAAATAGCGATCATGTGTCACCATGATGATGGTCGACTGACTTTGACTTAAATATGTTTCAAGCCATT
>JAWWDX010000073.1:0-11935 GCA_033719695.1 Putridiphycobacter sp. | reverse complement strand
CGCTATGTCGCCAACACCTGCTGGGGAAGGAAAAACAACTACTTCTATTGGTCTGACGGAAGGTTTAAACAAAATAGGAAAGCAAACAACAGTTGTATTGCGGGAACCAAGCTTAGGCCCGGTATTCGGTATTAAAGGTGGAGCTGCTGGAGGTGGTTATGCCCAAGTAATTCCCATGGAAGATATCAACTTGCATTTTACAGGCGATTTTGCAGCAATTGAAAAAGCGAATAATCTACTATCAGCCTTACTCGACAATAATTTACAATCAAAAACAAAAAATTTAAATATCGATCCTAGAACCATTGCTTGGAAACGTGTGATGGATATGAACGACCGTGCTTTGCGCGACATTACTATTGGATTAGGTGGAACAGCAAACGGTATTCCGCGTCAAGATGGATTTAATATTACCCCTGCCTCGGAAGTGATGGCGATACTTTGCATGGCTGAAAATTTTGAAGACTTAAAAGCGCGTTTAGGCAACATTTATGTTGGCCAAACATTCGATAAAAAACCCATTTATGCCCGCGATTTAAAGGCTGAAAATGCCATGGCTATTTTATTAAAAGATGCCGTAAAACCGAATTTGGTGCAAACCATGGAAGGAAACCCGGCAATTATTCATGGTGGTCCATTTGCTAACATTGCCCAAGGTACCAACACCATTTTAGCAACTAAAATGGGATTATCATTATCAGAATTTGTGGTGACAGAAGCTGGTTTTGGAGCCGATTTAGGCGCTGAGAAATTCTTAGACATTAAATGTGTGTCGGGTGGTTTAGCGCCAGAAGCAGTAGTATTAGTTGCCACCATTCGTGCTTTACGTCATCACGGCGGTGCTACTAAAGATGAATATAATACCACTGATGTAAACAAAGTAAAAGCTGGATTTGAAAACTTGAAAAAGCACATTGAAAACATCAAAAAATTTGGGTTAAATCCTGTGGTGGCTATCAACGCCTTCCCAATCGATTCTGATGAAGAAGTAAAACTGGTACAGGAAGAATGCCGTAAACTAGGTGTTCAAGCCATTTTAGCACATGGTTTTGCTAAAGGTGGAGATGGTATGACCGATTTAGCGCATGCCGTTGTTAAGGAAGTGGAGTCTGGTGTGAATCAATTTAAACAATTATACGATTGGAATTTGCCAATTACAACTAAAATTGAAACCATTGCGAAAGAAATCTATGGTGCGGACGGCGTAGATTATGCCAAGCAAGCCCAAACAGATTTAAAAAAATTAGATGCGTTGGGTCTAGATAAACTTCCTATTTGTATGGCGAAAACCCAAAAATCATTTTCTGATAACGACGCGCTAATTGGCCGACCAACTGGTTTTAGAATTACAGTTCGAGAATTTGAATTTGCTGCTGGTGCAGGTTTTGTAATTCCAATTTTAGGAAACATGATGCGTATGCCAGGTTTACCAACTACACCAGCCTCTGAAGGCATGTTTATTGATAACGACGGAAAAATTTCTGGCTTATCTTAAATTATGAGCGGTCAGTTAGATTACGAAGGGTTTAAGTTCAACCACAAGGGTTTTAAGAAAGTTAACGACCCCATTACGGTTGAAAAAGCACTTCAAATCTCCATTAATGGAAAATCGTTTACAGTAGTTATGCAAACGCCAGGCAGTGAACTTGAGTTAGCTGTTGGCTTACTGTATTCTGAAGATGTTTTAAAATTAAATTCTACGTATACACACAGTTTTGAAAAAGATGAAAACGGAGCAATAGAAATTGTCAATTTCGCTATCTCTGAACAAGACTTAGGTAAAGGCTATTTATCGAGCCGCAGTTTACTGTCGGTGTCTTCGTGCGGAATTTGCGGTAAACAGAGTTTAAGTGACCTTACAATAGACGGAAATGCGTTAAAACCTGCCGAAAAACTGAGTCCTCACTTTATTTTTGATTTGCAGACTAAAATGCACAAAGCACAAGCCATTTTCCCACATACGGGTTCCATTCATGGTGCGGCTATATTTAATCCAGAAGGAGCATTGCTCACTTGCCAAGAAGATATTGGTCGACATAATGCCCTCGACAAAGCCATTGGCGATTTAATACTGACAAAGAAACAAGCGGCAGGAAATATCCTGTTTTTTAGCGGTCGTATCTCGTACGAAATTGTTATCAAATCTTTCCGCGCAAAAATTCATACCATTATTGCCATTTCCGGCCCAAGTAGCTTAGCGATCGACTACGCTAAAGAATTTGGCATTAATTTAATTGGCTTTTGCAGAGATGGGCGGTTTACGGTGTATACGGAAGGTGGGGTGCAAAGGGATTAAGAACTATATCTACTGCTCAATCTTAAAAATTTTAGCGGTCCCAATTTCTCTGCCTTCGCCGTTAAAAAACTTTACAAAGTAGCTGCCGTTTGGTAAGTATTTAACATCTACAGTCTTGTTATTTGACCGCAGCACTAAATTTCCAAGGACATTATAAACTTCAATATAAAAATCGTCAGCCACCGTCTCAACTGTCAACCAATCAATAACAGGATTAGGATAAATCTTAACATTGCCAAAATCAATAACCTCTATAGCCAAACCACTTGGATTATTTAGTCGGTATAAGCTTGCCGTACCAAGCGGATTTTGTTCAGCAGATAAATAGTAGTGAGACCCAATTGACGTGACACCCTCAATTTGAACTGAATTTTGAACATTCAAATCTATTTTTTGGAATACGTTTGTAGAGAAAAAAGGTGGTTGAATGTTTGTTGATTGGAATACAAATGGCGCAGCCTCATAGCCGCAAAGTATGAGGTTTTGCGATAAGCTATCGTATGTTGCTCCGGTGATTAATCCTTGTGGATTTAAGCTATCGATTCTTGGTACAGCGAAGGTTCCAACTGCATTGGGAATTCCATACACATACGACTTTTGATTCCCCCAGTTTTTAGTAAAAATATAGATGGTGTCATGATAGACTTCCATGGCTTCTGCATCAAAATTTGTTGAGTACTGGCTATAAGTAAAATCGGTTTGATCGGCATATGAATAATTAATTTCTTCTGCTTGAACGGTATCATTAACAGCGTTAAAATAATCAGAAATTAATACGCGATAAATTTTTAAATTAGTGCGATTGCCATTATTATTACCAAAGTCGCCAATAAAAATATATTGGTTATCTCGAGCAAGGTCTTCCCAATCGACATTATTTGCATTTTCCACAATTACTTTACGGGTAAAGTTTCCTGTTATTGTATCAATTTCATATAGTGCCGCTTCTCCTCCACTATCGTTGTGGGTAATCAACTTTCCATTTAATGTAATTAATCCTGATGTTTCGCTGAGTGATGATGACAAAGTAGTTACTACTGAAGTGTTTTGCCCTAAAGCTAAGACACAAGGCAATACTAACAGTATGACCAATAGCGTCTTCATTTTTTATGCTTAGTGCACTTCAACGCATATACCAACGGGAACTGCTCTCCTAATTTTTCTACAATAAATTGCTTCTCTCCTATTTTTTTAGTGCCGGCAAAACAATCGTATGGGGAATAATTATATTCATTTAATAAATCGATTGAAAGATTATTAGCGATAGCAGCATTTACGACATCCGACAATGGGTGATTCCAAGTCACCATAGTAGTTTCTATAGGCGCATTTGAATCGGTATATGTCCCTTGCTCTACCTCAACAATTGGTTTTGAATTAAAGTAGCCGTACTCAATACCTTTAAAGTCGTTGTCGTACATCCAAACTGCAGGGTGAAATTCTACTAATAATAATTGACCATTTGACTTTAAAAAATGTGACACTATACCCGCCCATTTATTAATATCCGGCATCCAACCAATGGTTCCATAACTGCTAAATACCAAATCGTATGATTGGTTTAAATGATTGGGTAAATCGTAAATATCGGCACAAATAAATTCAACTTCAGTTTCGGTTTCAATGGCTAATTGCTTTGCCTTTTCAATGGCTTTTGGCGAAAAATCTACCCCCGTTACTTTGGCTCCCAATTGCGCTAAAGAAATACTATCCTGACCGAAATGACACTGTAAATGCAATACCTTTTTTCCTGATAAATCACCCAAAATGGCCAATTCAATATCGTTTAACGATTGCTTTGTTTTTAAAAAGGTAGCGTTGTCGTAAAAATCGGAATCTACATGAACTTCCGTTCGTTGATCCCAAGCTTTTTTATTAATAGCAATATAATTTTCAGAAGATTCCATACTTAGTTTACTAAGATACAAAAAATGTATGGAGCCTATTGCTTTACCAATTTCGAACGGTAAGTTTTATTTTCAGAAATAATTTGTACTAAATACACTCCCTTAGTCAGGTTACTTGTTTGAATTAACAATTGATTTTTTTCAAAAGTATTTATTTCCTGCATGACACTTCCATTCATATTTAACAACTTAACTTTTTGAACACTTGAAAAATCACCCTGTATTTTTACCTGATCATTTGCAATAGGGTTAGGAAACATATGAAACGGAAAATCGTTTATACCTTGCTCAAACCCCATGGTGCATGGACCAATTTTAGTAGCAAAGTAACTGGCCATATTAGCTGTTCTGAGCCAAAAATTGTCATAGGCATGCCCTTGTCCGGGCTGCACAGAACAGGGCGAAGTATTTGAGGTAAAATCAGTCACATAATCCGGCACTGTTTGCCCTTGTGTAGCTAAGTTATCAATCATCTGTTTAATACTGTTAGAACCATATATAACAGGCCTATTTACAATATTACCACAGTTAAATGGTGCATTTTGAAGGCAGTTATTATAATCTTTAAAAACTTTACCGGAATTGAATGGTACAATTAAATCATTTGGTTGATGAAAAAGGTATAGTGATGGTGGTGTTCCGCTACTCGTGGTGAAAATATCATTAAAAACGCCACCAAAAATATTGCCAACACCAATAATACGAAAGGTATTTTGCCCTAAAGGATTTCCTCCAACATCATAATTACCAAGCGCCGGTCGTGACAAATCCATGGTAGCGATTGACGGGGCAATACCATATCCTTGAATACATGCCGACTCGTACATACTATGTGGCGCAGCAATATCAATTTTCGCTCCCGTTTGCACTTGAGAAACTTCATTCATATTATCAATAAAGGCAACGCCCATGGCTATAAATCCACCAGCACTTTCACCAACTATAAAAATTTGATTAACATCTATTTGGTATGAAGAAGCATGATTGACTAAATATCTAATGGCACTGTTAACATCCTGAATTCCTCTGTAATAAGCCCGATACCATTCTGAAGTATCGCCCATATTTAAACAATTCCACTCTAGGCCAAAAATTTGAATATTACAATTTTGCGGTGTACTGCTATGAAATTGACCCAATCGATAATTAACAGAGGCAGTTGTATACCCTCTTTTTGCGAAATCTGTCCTGATACGAGACACATTGTTTTCAGACTTGTCTCCAGCAATCCATGCCCCGCCATGCACAACAACCAATAATGGTCTTCCGCAAGTGGGTGGACTGTCGTTTGTTGGGTACGAAATATCCATGGCTTGGATACTACTTTGTCCTGCAAAATCTACAATAGTATCAAAATTTACATCAAAATCAGTTTGGATGGCAAAAGCCGTATCGATATAATTTTGAGCATTTAATTGCGTGATCTTAAAAGAAAAGAATACAATTAGTATACATATAAAGCTTTTCATAATACAGGTAATTACTATAAATATAGAACTATTTATAGACTTACTGACACTATGGTAAAATTTAGAATGTCAACATTGCACCAACAATAACACCGTGGCTTTTAGCGCCTCGATCGCTGATGGTTTGGCCTGGTGGTAAGTTTCCCCCACTAATAAAGTTCAGGGGTACAAATCCTTCTGTCCTAAACCCTTCAATAAATAATCGAGCTGATTGCTTAATTAGTGCTGAAAACCCCAATATGTATTGATTTTGAAATTCCCAAGGAGAACCTGGTGCGCCAGCAATAAAATTTGAAAATTCAAAAGACGCTGAATAAGTTATTTCACCACCTAACTTAAAATTATACTTAGCGCCCGCTTCCATAGCCGATACCTTTGCAGCAGCAAAAACATCAAGAGGAGGCGTAGGGTTATGCGTTCCACTCCATTCATTAACTGTTTTAGCCCAACTACCTTGTATTTGTAATCTGTCTTTCACTAAATACTTCGCGTAAACAGTATATGCTGGATTCTCCTCCGTACATGGATTGAAGTGTTGCACAGGAAATTCTAAGCAATATGCACAACCTAATATATAAGACCCTCCTATTTTTAATTTGGATTTCTCCCCAAAATTAACGGTGTAATTAATATCTGCAATACCGTTATTAATTCTTGAAGGCACATTGGTACCAGCCACCGGAGTGTTTGCCGACCTAAATTGTGCACCGCCCTGAACAGCCATTATCACAGCGTTAAAGTTCTTCGTTTTAACACCCAATTGAGCACCATAAGTTAAGGGCGCAAAAGCATGCCACATAGTGGAATTGGTAAATGGATTCACACTGCCCTGCTGACCGAAAGGTGCATTCATTTTACCCATAGAAAAATATAATGGACTTGCATTCAAATCACCCAACAAAACATAGCCTTGTCGCAACGTTAACTGATTACGATTGATACCAGTGATGGTAGCATTTGCACCAAAATTCTGTTGTGGATCATACAAGATTTCTACAAAAGAAGCGAGCCATTTATTTACTGTTCCTATGGCTGATAATTTCCATGAGTGAATTACTGCCTCAGTCACTTCAGGTCCAATTTGATTAGCAGAAGTTGGGTGACGCATCAGATATCCGAATTTAGAATTTCTATTAGACTTTTGATAATCACCAATCGCAATTAATTGCGTACCTAGGATTAATCCTTGATGATTTAATCCTTCTTTTTGTCTTTCCTCAAGCAAAACAATTTCTTTTCGAAATGTTTGGTTTGGTTCGGTCATTAAATAGGACAATCGTGGATTTAAATCTATCAAACTTGGACCGCTTTCAACTACTTCAGTTTGAGAAAAACCTATTTTAGCAATAAGTATTCCAACTATCAATAATTTTTTCATAGGTGTTTTTTGTCATCTTTTAGACAGTACAAAATTGACATGAAATTAATTTACTCCAAAGAAAAACTAAAAAAGAAACTAAAAAGTAATTGTGTATTGTCATCTTTTATCGACGCAAATATAGATATAATAGCGTTTTTCAACCATTAAAAACTACCTAATCTTTATTATTTATTTACGTTAACTCGCTCTACTTTTACTGTTTTACCTTTAATTTTTGCCTTGTTTCCATTTTTTAGCAGTTGGTCGACTTTATCGGAACTAACGGCAATGTAGGCCACAAAATCTAATACTTCAATTAACCCTAAATGATGTTTTTCAACAAAACTGAACTTTGTAAAATAACCCACTAAATCCATTTTATTGATTTTATCCTTTTTTCCCTTTCCAATAAACAGTGTAGTCCATTTTGGCTGAGGGATGGTAGCCTCCTCATCAATTTTAAAGACCGGTATTTTCCTATCTACAAAATCTGGGTATTTATCGCCATCTGTCATTAGTAACACCACATTACCAGAAGCCTCTACTCTAGCGGTTCTGCCATTACGGTGAACGTAAGTTGCCTCAGTGGTCGGTATTTGATAATGAATCACATAATTTAACTCAGGTATATCTATTCCCCTTCCTGCAATATCAGTAGCGATTAGTACATTGGTACTACCATTTCTAAACTTTATCAATTCGAGTTCACGCTTGTCTTGCATTAAACCGCCATGGAAAACTGAAAATTTAACACCTAATCTTCTAAAATAATCTCCAATTCTATCAGCGGCATCTCTATGGTTTACAAAAACAATGGCATTCTGATCTTTCTTAAGTGCCGAGAGTACGGCTACCAAACCTTCTAATTTTTCACCCTCTGCTACTATTAACTTTTGATAGGTAGTTTTATTTTTTTGCTCATGCCCTGAAAAATCAACTTTCTTTAAATCCTTTAAATTTAAAAACTTAGGAATATCAATATCAGATGTGGCAGAAACCAAAGTCAGTCGTTCTAAAAATTTTAATCGTTTCATTATTGAGGTCATTTCGGCCTCAAATCCAAATTCTAGAGACTTATCATATTCATCAAAAATAACATGTGTAATAGTATCTGGACTAAACGTTTTACGATTCAAATGATCTTCTAACCGACCTGGCGTACCCACCAAAAATGTTGGTGGATCGGTAAAGTTCTTTCGCTCAATAGCAAATCCATGTCCACCATAGGCAGCATTTACTTTTACGCCTAATTTCATGGCTTTTAAAACCGACTCAATTTGAATGACTAATTCCCTTGTTGGAGCAATAATCAAGCACTGAATTCCACGTTCATCAGAAATTGATTGCAAAGCTGCTAAACAAAAAGCGAGGGTTTTGCCACTTCCTGTGGGTGCAACAAGTTGCACAGTAGCATTCGATTTGGCTGCTGAAATGGCCGCAGTTTGCACTTCATTCAACGTTGAAAAACCCATTTTTTTTATGATGTTTTCAGGATTTAGGGTAGATATTGACATGTCACAAAGGTAGTTTAAGTATATTTATGGTCAGTTCAGAATTTCAACAATTTTTAATGATATGGCCAATCAACCAAACAACCCTCTTCATGGCGTAAAACTAGCTCAAATTTTAGAAGAATTAGTTGAGAACTATGGGTGGGAACATATGGGCTATAAGGTAAAAATTAACTGCTTTAACAGCGATCCTTCAATAAAGTCGAGTTTAAAATTTTTACGTCGAACACCATGGGCCAGACAAAAAGTTGAAGAACTTTACTTGGAAATGATAGCGAAAAAATAATACCCTTATTTCTTGCCTATTACTATGAAATCAGTGAATCGAACTTTGTCACTTTCTAGGAAGGGCTGCTGTTTTTCGTAAATGATATTCAAATTGAGATCTATCAGCATTGATTTTAAATAGTCTGCTTGGTGATAATAAATAAACATTTCATTCTTACCATCACTAGATTTTTCAGGACCGGAATCGGTATAGTTCCCAACCATGGTACTTATATATAATAAGCCATTATTGTTCAACTTGTCATAACTTTTGTTTATTAAATTGATAGCTTCATTTTTAGATAAATATGGTAATCCAAAACCAATTATAATCAAATCGAAGCTACCATCTAATTCAGCTATTAACTTAATGTCATGTACTAAAAAACTTGCATTGGGATTCACTTCTTGGGCAATGCTAATCATCTTTGGGGCTAGGTCCAAGCCTAAGACATCAAAATCTGGCCGTTCAGACAATAGATATTTCGTAATATTTCCTGGTCCACATGCCAAATCGAGCACTTTTGCAGCAGGCACCGATAATTTGCATAGTAAATCCAATCCACCTTTATATTGTTCAACATTGCCGTATTTTTTAGCGTAGTCAATTGCCTTGGCATCAAAAATCGCTATAGCATCCGCAGTTTTACTCATCTTCTGGAATTACCTCTTTTACCCTACCTACTTCACCTGTTTGCAATTGTACTTTAATGCCATGAGGGTGCTGGGGGGATTTAGTTAAAATCCGTTTCACTAGTCCCCACGTTAACTCGCCTGTCCGTTGATGGTGTTTTTGAACAATTTCAACCTCAGCGCCTATGCTGATATTTTTTCTATTGGTACCGCTTTGTATAGCCATAGCTTTCTTTGTTTTTAAAGTTAATAATAGTTGCTTAAAGCCCTACTCAAAACACTTGTTTTTAATTTCGGATATAATTATCCTTTATTACTAAATAATCTCTATATTTGTAGAAACAAATATATTATGTTTTCGAAATCGTGTGAATATGCGCTTCGGTCTGTTTTATTTATTACCCAACAGAGTGAAATGGGTAAAAAAGTAAATCTTACTGCGATTTCTGAAGAAATTGGATCGCCCATAGCTTTTACTGCTAAGATTTTGCAACAACTTTCCAAGAATGATATTATACAATCTACAAAAGGTCCCAAAGGCGGTTTTTACATTGAACAATCGAAAGTTGAGGAAATTGCATTGAGTACAGTTGTACAAATTTTTGATGGCAATAAATTATATGTAGGATGTGGTCTTGGTTTAAGTAATTGTGATGCTGCCAATCCATGTCCTTTACATTTTAAGTTTGTTGAGATTAGGTCTCAACTTAAAAACATGTTAGAAAACAATACCATACAAAATTTGGTTGAAGATATGCATTCAGATTTACTGTGGTTAAAACGATAAAACAATGAAAATAATAACACCAAACTCTAAAGTGAGTGAAATTGTAGCAGAAAACTACAGAACAGCACCAATTTTTAAATTACACAAAATTGATTATTGCTGTAATGGCAACCGAACAATAGAAGAAGTTTGTTCGCAAAAGAATATTTCGCAAGCGGATTTGATTTTAGCCTTGCAGAATAGTTTATCACTACGTAATCAAGACCACGACTTCCAATCTTGGGATATTGGGTTTTTGAGCGATTATATTTATCAAAATCATCATAAGTACGTCGAAAAGCAAATTCCAGTACTAAAAGAATTATTGAATAAAATAGCAGCTGTTCATGGTAAAGAACACCCTGAACTACTAACCGTAAAACAGTTGTTTTTTGAGAGTGCTGATGAGTTAACAGCCCATATGAAAAAAGAAGAACTTATTTTGTTTCCTTACTTTAAAAAAATAGACTCAGTAAAAAAATCAGAGGCCCCGCTTCCTACTGCCAATAAAATTTCTATTGAAACGGTTATAAAGAAAATGCATTTAGACCATGACAACGAGGGCAATAGATTTAGAAAAATGGCAGAATTGACTAACGACTATACACCACCTGAAGATGCCTGTGGTTCTTACACAGTAGCTTTCAAGTTTCTTAATGAATTTGAAGAAGACTTACACAAACATATTCATTTAGAAAATAATATTTTATTTCCTAAAGCCATTGCATTAGAAAAAAAAGTAGAAAAATTAGTTTAAATGAAAGCAATTGAAACGCGAGCGGATATTTATAAACTGGTAGATCAGTTTTATATGCGAATTCGAAAAGACGATTTGTTAGGTCCTATATTTAACAAACATATTCCCGAAGACAGTTGGCCTAGCCATTTGCAAAAATTAACCGATTTTTGGGAAACAAATTTATTTGGTATTCCAAAATTTAAAGGCAATCCAACACAGGCGCATAGAAATGTTGATACGGATTCGAACTATACCATTTCTCAAAAACATTTTGGACAATGGCTGCACTTATGGTTTACTACGCTTGATAGTTTGTTTTTTGGCGAACTAGCTGACAGGGCTAAGATGGCAGCCAGAAAAATGGGAACTGGGCAGTTTCTCGCTTTGTTCTCTGCGCGACCAGAAACTGTTAAATAATATAATTAAAAATGACGATTCATATGGTGTTCGTTCACCTGTGAATCGTCATTTAAATATAACATTCGGTATTTTACAACAATCCCAATAAATCTAAAATATCCTCGACAGTATTTTGTCCTTTATCTTGATTATACCAAACTTGCAAATCTGTTTTAAATTCAGGTGTTAACGTTCCATGTTCAGCTTTATAGTCGGCCACCATTTTTCTGGCAACGGTAGGTCTTGGACCCCATGTTTGTGTTACAACATCATTTTCAATTTGAATCAATTTTGGAATGGCCATATTTCCATTGGTTAAATAAGCTTGCATTAATTCTGGATTCTCATCTCTTAACACAATGCGCAAATCAATCTGCTCATTTTGTTCAGCAATGGCATTTATAATAGGTAAATTCTGTGCCGCGTCACCACACCAACCCTCACTGATTACCAACCAAGTAATTGGCTTGTCGATAGATTTAATTAGTGCGATAGTATCACTCGTTAGTTGAAAGGTTTTATTCAAGCGTTTCATTCTACTAATATTTAGCTTGGTGTAATCTACTAAAGCATCTGCTCCCCCTTTTG
>JAWWDX010000072.1:0-12040 GCA_033719695.1 Putridiphycobacter sp. | reverse complement strand
ATCAATGATAGAAGCATGATTAAGTGCATCTGAAATAATGGCATCTTCCGCTGTGAATAGTGGCTCGAAAACACCTCCGTTAGCATCAAATGCGGCGGCATATAGTATGGTATCTTCCATACCTAAAAAATCAGCAATTTTTGCCTCTAATTCTTTGTGTATGTCTTGTGTTCCACAAATAAAACGAACAGATGACATACCAAAACCATGAGAATCCAAGGCAGCTTTTGCGCCTTCAATCACTTTTGGATGACTCGATAGCCCCAAATAATTATTAGCACACATAATAATAACCTCTTCTCCACCCTCAACCGTCACAACTGGACCTTGTGGAGAGGTAATAATGCGTTCACTTTTGTATAGTCCTTCAGCTTTAATAGACGCTAACTCGTCTTGTAATTGTTGTTCTAATTTTCCAATCATGGTTGCTTAAATTTGTGAGGTAAAGATAAAAAAATATTAAGGTTTGAATGTTTTCGGTGTAGCTTTCTACCGTCAGTTGATAAATAGGTAATGGCTATTGTTTATTTTTAGTTTTGTGTGGTTTAAATAACCAGCCAGTTTATGCCCGTTTAAATATGGTATTTGTTAAGCCTTGGGATTAAAATATTTTGTCACATTTCCAATATATATATTAGGTGCTTTATTATTTTTACGAACAAATTTTGTCACTTTAATATTGATTTATTAAAAGTGAACATGCATTAAATGTTTTTAGAAGGGGTTTGATATGACAACCCTTTTTAGTTTTATGAATAATTCGAAAGTCAAATTAGCAATACACCATTGGCGGAAAGCAAGAATATTGTTGTTGGTCTATTCTTTTTTATTACTCGATCAAAGTATTGGAATCGCTCAAGGTTCAAGCGATAGTTACATCAATTACACAACAAAAGATGGTTTACCTAGTAATCAGGTATATAAAATTATTGAAGATGACCTGGGACACTTATGGTTTTTAACAGACAAGGGCATCAGTAAATATAATGGCTACGAATTTTACAATTATAGTGCTGCAGATGGTCTTTCCGATAATGTATTTTTTGATGCCCAAAAATTAGAAGATGGGTCCATTTGGATTTTAGGAATGAATGGAACCATATCCATTATTAATGATAAGAGCTTTAGGCAATTTGAATATAATGATGAGCTGGAGAAGTATAAAATGTTCATTGCTTCTAAATTAGTAGTTACCGCTACCAATGTATGTATTTATTATGTAGATGCAGTTGGAAAACTAGTGCTAAACCGTGAAGGCCATGTCCTTCAAATTCCAGCAAGAAATCTTCATGGTTTAGTTTATGCAGTATTGGATGGCAATAACAAATATTATGCAGTTACAGATAGTGCTGAAATTGATGTGCAAGATTCAATAATAAGGAGAGTTAAAATTAGAATGTTTGGTGAAAATGATGGATTTTATTTGAAAGAGCAAAATAAGTATTTACTTATGTATGGTAAAGATAGCTTGCTAATTCGGGAGCAGAATATGGAAGAAACAATCATTGTTAAAGATGGTTTAAGAATTGGTAAGTATGATAATGAAAAATTCTGGGTAAGTACAAAAAGTTCAGGACTGCATATTTATAGTTATAATGGTATACTAGAATACACAATTTTGCCTGACATTAGAGTGTCAAATGTATATGTGAGTAGTTTGGGGGATGTATGGTTAACCTCTCTTTATCATGGCGTATATAGATTAATCCCTAACCACATCAGGTACATCTCAATGGGTTCTAATGTGAATCAGTTAGATGTGGGAGGTAATAATGTGTTGTATGTTTGTCAATTGTCGGGAAGTATTACAAAAATTGAAAATTATAGGTCAAGTATTATTTTTCAGTCAAGTTATAATACTCCCAGCTCTTTTTTTCTTGATACAAGTACAAATGATTATTTGTACTTAGCTGATAGAAAGATGTATAAAGGTATAGAAAACAAAGTTATTAGCAAGTGTTGGGTTAGCAATAGATATGAGATTATTGCTTTGCCTAAAGGCAAAATAGGCAGTTGCATTTCATCTGGCTTTTCAATTATTCAAAATGGATGTGAAAATGTTGAGTATTTCAAAAGAACATACTCAGCAGTGTTGTTAAATAATAATATTGTTCTTGGCTCAATAGATGGTCTTGTATTGGGTGAAGAAACAGATAGTGGCACCTATGACTTTACGGAACTGGATGTTTTTAGAGAACGGGTGAATAAAGTCATTCGATTTAGAGACCATATCATGATAGGCACTAATGGCAACGGAATAAAGTTAATTGACACCAATTTAACCGTCATTCGAGCAGAAATATTCTCTGACCAAATTGCGAGTAATTTTATCAATAACTTGGTTATAGAAAATGACTCAACCTTTTGGGTATGCACAAACCAAGGTATTACGGAAGTGATATTAAATAAAGAATTACAGGTAGTGGCCGCTAAAACGATTAATAGTGAAGACGGATTGATTTCTCAAGATGTTAAAGATGTGGTTCAAATTGGCGATTCAATTTACATTGGAACCACGGCTGGTATTGCAGTTGTTCATGATAATTATTTTAAGAGTGCTACTCAACATGAAAACCATCATTTACATTTTGTGAATGTACTGCTGAACGATCAAGAGGTTGAAACTGCTGACTTACAAAATTTACCATATCAATCCAATCGGCTCACATTCAATTTTACTGCTATAAATTTAACAGGCTCAGTATTGCATTATCGTTATCAACTCAGAGGAGCAGATCAGGTGTGGAATTACACTACTGAGCGGATGGCCTTGTATTCAAATTTGGCGCCTGGTAATTATGAATTTATAGTACAAGTTAAAACTAAAAATGGTATATGGGAAGACAACGAACAGCGCTTGGGTCTTACCATCTATCCTCCATTTTGGCTAACCTGGTGGTTTATTTTTCTAATAATAATTGCTTTAATTGGGCTCATCTATTTGTTTTTTAAATTCAGAATTCTATCCTATAACCGCGATTTAATAAGAGAGATGCTACGTCAAATTTTAAAGCGCATTGGGGGTAAACAAAAAAGCATTGTGGTTAGGTCGGGGAATAAGAATGTAAAACTGCATTCAGATAACATTAAGTATGTTAAATCTGATGGTAATTACCTTGAAATTTATCATTTAGATGGTAAAACTGTTATAAGGTATAAAATTGGTGAGTTTTTAAGTCTGGTGCCCGACCCAATAGAATATCTTCAAATCCGCAGATCGTATATTGTTCGAATAGATAAGATAGATGAAATCGGTAAAGATTATGTTGTCATCAGCCAGCATAAAATTAAAGTAGGCTCTACATATCTGTCACAATTGGATAAAATCATATTAAAACCTTAAAAAGTTCGTCACATTTATAAATATAGTTCGTCACATTTCGCATAAAAGAAACTCTCTGTGTACTGAAATGGTTGACATTTACATAAAGTTTTGAAATTAAAAAAACTACTTATTTTGTTGTTGAATTAATGAAGAAATTTTTAATCGTTGTAATAAAAATGGGTCTTGTTTCAAGGCTCATTTTTTTGTTTTGCTGCAACAACATATTTTGAGTTTTATAACCTGTTGAAAAGTCTAATTCATAGAAATTGGAAAAACCGCAGGTTGACCGTATCTTCGTTTACTTTCAGAAAAAAGACTATATAGTGGCTAAAACAATCAAAAAAGTGGCGGAAACGCCTTTAATGAAACAATACAATCAGATTAAAGGCAAATACCCTGATGCCATGCTATTGTTTCGTGTGGGCGATTTTTACGAAACCTTTCGTGAAGATGCCGTGCAAGCTGCTAAAATTTTAGGGATTGTTTTAACCAAGCGAAAAAATGGGACCGCGGCCGAAATTGCTTTGGCAGGTTTTCCGCATCATTCTCTAGATACTTATTTGCCAAAATTGGTTCGTGCTGGATTGAGAGTAGCCATTTGTGATCAATTAGAAGATCCTAAAATGACCAAGTCCATTGTGAAACGGGGGGTCACCGAATTGGTAACACCAGGTGTATCGTACAACGACAAAGTGTTAGAAGGCAAAAAGAACAATTTTTTGGCGGCACTTCACTTTTCAAAACAAAACATTGGGGTGTCGTTTTTAGATGTGTCAACTGGAGAATTTTTGGTGGCCGAGGGGCAAGCAGATTATATCGATAAGTTAATTCAAGGTTTTCAACCTAGTGAAATTCTATTCGAAAAAAGTAAACAGAAAGAGTATTCTGAGCGATTTAACGATAAGGCCTATACTTACAAGTTAGACGATTGGGTGTTTACATCCGATTATGCAAACGATAGTTTATTAAAACATTTTGAAGTCAAGTCGCTTAAGGGTTTTGGAATCGACACCATGCATTCAGGCGTGATTGCGGCTTCAGCTATTCTCCATTATTTAAGCGAAACGGCGCACGACAAAGTTGGGCACATCAAAAAAATTGCTCGAATTGAAGAAGATAAGTATGTTTGGCTGGACCGATTTACGGTTCGGAATCTAGAGTTATTGTATTCTCCGCATGAAAATGCCACCACTTTAATCGATATTTTAGACCAAACCATCACCCCTCCAGGTAGCAGAATGATGAAGCGGTGGATGATTTTGCCATTGAAAGAAAAAGCCCTTATTCAGCAGCGCTTGGATATCGTCAGTCATTTTACGAATCACACAGAGTTTAGTGATGGGATTGCTTTCAATTTAAATGAAATTGGTGATATTGAACGTATTATTTCGAAGGTTGCGACTGGAAGAATTAATCCGAAAGAAGTGGTGCAGTTAAAGCGCGCTTTAACTGCCATAGAACCCATTAAAGAGGCTTGTGCAAAAAGTAAATCTAAACCGCTTCAATTATTGGCCGATCAATTGAATCCTTGTTATGCCTTACGCGAACGCATTGCCAATGAATTAGATGATGAGCCTGCCATAGCGGTAGGTAAAGGAAAAATTATTGCAGATGGCTTTAATGCCGAGCTAGATGAGTACCGAACACTACTTAGTAATGGAAAAGAGTTTTTAGAAGAACTCAAAAATCGTGAGATTGAAAAAACAGGCATTCCAAGCTTAAAAATTGATTTTAACAATGTATTTGGCTATTATATTGAAGTTAGAAATACCCATAAAGACAAAGTATCGCCCGACTGGATTCGAAAGCAAACTTTGGTGAACGCTGAGCGTTACATTACAGAGGAATTAAAAACCTATGAAACCAAAATATTTAGCGCACAAGATAAAATTCATGCTTTAGAATCGCGTTTGTTTAACGATTTGGTTTTATCCATGGCCGATTATATATCAACCGTGCAACAAAATGCGGTTTTACTGGCGCGGTTAGATTGCTTATTGGCTTTCTCGAAAGTTGCCACTCAAAATAATTATGTGAAACCAATTATTGATGATTCACTAGTTTTAGACATCAAAGCGGGTCGGCACCCTGTCATTGAAAAGCAGTTACCTATTGGCGAAAACTTCATTGATAATGACGTACATTTGAATAACAACAGTCAGCAAATTATCATGATTACCGGCCCAAACATGTCGGGTAAATCGGCTTTGTTAAGGCAAACAGCTATCATTGTGCTCATGGCTCAAATGGGTTGTTATGTGCCAGCCAATTCTGCAACTATCGGCTTAGTAGATAAAATATTTACGCGTGTAGGTGCATCTGATAATATCTCCTCAGGTGAATCAACCTTTATGGTAGAAATGAATGAAACAGCCAGCATATTGAATAATTTGTCGGACCGAAGTTTAATTATTTTAGATGAAATTGGGCGCGGAACGAGTACTTATGATGGCATTTCTATTGCATGGAGTATCACTGAATACTTGCACGAAAATGGCAAGGCTCAACCCAAAACATTATTTGCTACACACTATCACGAGTTAAACGAGATGACCAATGTTTTTCCACGCATTAAAAACTTTAACGTTTCTGTAAAAGAGCTGCAAAACAAAATCATTTTTATGCGAAAGTTAGTGCCCGGTGGCAGTGCCCACAGTTTTGGAATTCACGTGGCAAAAATGGCCGGCATGCCTCAAAAAGTACTCGACAAAGCCAATACAGTCCTTAAAAAGCTAGAACAATCCCATTCAGGCGATATCCAAAAAGACGTCAAAGAATTAGTGCAAGACGAAAATATGCAACTCAGCTTTTTCCAATTAGACGATCCTGTTTTGATGCAAATCAAAGAGCAAATTGAAGCGATTGACATTAACACATTGACTCCTGTGGAAGCATTAATGAAGTTAAATGAGATTAAGAAGTATGTGGGGGCGAAGTAAAAATTTTTAGTAAATGGCAAATTTGATTATAGTTGGTAATGGTTTTGATTTGGCTCATGAATTAGAAACGAAGTACAGTGATTTTTTAAAGTATCTTTTAAAAACTGAATATGAAAATCCTGATTCTATGGCAAATTTATTTTTTATTCATGGTTCAATTCGAGCAAAATATTCAACATTTGATAACTTCTATAGAGAATTTGATTATAACGAAATTTCAACAGAAAATCAGTTTTTCAGGTTAGTCCTTTCTAATTCAAGGGATGCACTATGGAGTGATATTGAATTTCTGTACTCTCGCGAATTAATGAAGATTGCTAAGCCTCAAGCAGAAAATCAGATTCGTAAATTAAATAATGAATTTGAAACGATAAAAATAAAATTGCAAAACTACTTAGCAATAGAAGAGAAAGCTTTTTCTGCAATTAATATGTATAGGGATTTTTTTAGAATTCTTGATAGTGATAACACTATCATATTAAATTTTAATTATACAGCTACTGTTTCTAATTATTTTTCAAATGAAGGATGGAAAGCTAAGGTTTTGCATGTTCACGGAAGATTGAATGATGATAGTAATCCGATTATCTTTGGCTATGCCGCTGACCACAATGAATCTAGAGAATTATTAGATTTGAATGAGTCAGAGTTTCTTAGAAATATTAAAAAACATTGCTACAAGAGAAAAGACTTTGAGCCCTATCTTAAAAACTATATGGATTTTCAGGAAAGTTTTGACGTTTTTATCTTAGGCCATTCTTGCGGAAATTCAGATAAATTGATTTTAAATGATATACTGAATCATGACAAATTATCTAAAATTAGGATTAGCTATTTTAATAATTATGAGAATTATCGAGTAGCGGCAGTTAATTTAGACCGGATAATGAATAATGATGCTAATTTTAAAAAATTGGTTTGTTTTGATGATAGCTTAAAGATGCCTCAAAAAAGTGATAGTTGTAATGACACTGTAACAGATTATTTGCAAAAACTAGTTGATTATCAGAAGGAAGCAAGAGATAATAAACAAGTAAAAATTTATTAAGTTGAACAAACTCAAACATCTTTTCCAAATCCACCCCCTAAAAAGCATCCTTATTTTTGGCTTGGTAGTCCGCCTCATAGCCGTTATTTTCTCTAGCGGTTTTGCTATGCAAGACGACCATTTTTTAATTATTGAAACACCTTGGGCATGGTCGCATGGATATGAGTATAATAATTGGTTGCCGTGGGATCAAGATACGGAGACACCCAAGGCGCAAGGGCATAGTTTGTTTTACCCAAGTTTGCACTATGTGTATTTTGAAATCTGTAACGTTTTAGGTATTGAGAATCCGAAACTGCAGATGTTGGGTGTCCGTTTGATTCATGGCTTATTGTCTTTGTTAATTGTATTGTTGAGCTACCGTATAACATTAAAATTATCAAACCAAAAAACAGCTAATATTGTAGGTTTGAGTTTAGCATTGGGCTGGGCTATGCCTTTTTTTGGCGTTAGAAATTTAGTAGAAATGGTTTGTATTCCGCCACTACTGTATGGTTTATGGGTATTGATTAAAAACGATTTTAAAACGAGTTGGAAACTGTATTTAGTAGTGGGTATTTACTTTGGTATAGCGTTTTCAGTCCGTTTACAATTGGCTGTATTCTATGCGGGTTTTGGCGCATGTCTGCTGGTTATGCAGCAGTGGAAAGGGAGTATCGCTTTATTACTTGGTTTTGTATTAGGCGCTTTTTTAAGTCAAGGCATTATTGATTGGTATTTGTGGGGCTATCCCTTTGCTGAGTTAATGGAGTACATCAATTATAATAGTAGTGATGCTATGTTCGACTATGGCGGCACTTGGCAATGGTACAAATATGTTTTGGTTCTAGTAGTTTTCACTATCCCCATAATCGGCTTATTTTGGTTGTTTGGGGCTTTTGTTGTCGCGAAAAAGTATTTCTACTTGTTTGTGCCTTTGGTTATTTTTACGTTGTTTCATACCTTATATCCTAATCAACAAGAACGTTTTATTTTTCCCATGATTCCCATTTTTGTGATTCTGGGTGCCATTGGTTGGGATAGCTACCGACATCAACGTCAATTTTGGCTAAACCGACCCAAGTTATGGTCTAGAATATTTGGTATTGCTTTCGGGTTAAATATTGTAGTATTGCTTTTGGCTTCAACTTATGCCACCAAGCAAGCAAAAGTTAATTCGGCCTATTATTTTTATGGTCATCAAAAAAACAAGCCTTTAGTAATTATGCAAGAAGATTCTTTTGGATCTGACCAATTTTACGAAGGTGGCTGTGCGTTGTTCACGAAGTTCTACACAGGAAATGGTCAAATTTACAGCTTCATCATCAACAACCAAACGGCACGCGAAGCCTGGGAAAAAGGTGGTAAACAACCCGATTTTATATTGTTAAACGGTGGTCTCCGACTTGACCAACGGCTTGAATATTTCCACCAATTTTATCCTAATCTCGAAATTCGTGCTATCTATAAATCAAGTGCCATAGATCGATTTTTACATTATATGAACCCGAAGAATAAGAATGAAATGGTGACAGTAGTAAAGACGAACTACGCACGCAATAAGTAACGTGTTTCAGAAGAATGTCTACCATATCCTAAAATCCAGTTCTAAATTCTGAATTCTTGAATTAGGTACTTGTTTGCCATGTGATAGCGCTTTCACCTTTTCCACCGTGTATGTTTGCAATTCGCTAAGGTAAATTTCGCCATCTTTATTCAAGTCCGCATAGCCATTTTTTAAGCCACTTAACATGCAGTAAGAAAACAATCCATTCTTCCATTCATCACTTTCAAGAGCATATTCTGCTCCACCTGCACTAGAAATTACAGTTGCCCCTGTTCCCCGGCGTAAATCGTTAAACAATTCATTCATCACTTTCGAAGGACTCACAGCAGTTTTGCTCTCAATAGCAGGTCCGGCAGCTCTAAAGCTAATGTTTTCGTCTGGCTGCTCGTCTTCTTCCGAAAAGAAAACGTCATCCTTGTCAATTTCCCCACTATGACAAGTATCCATGATTAATATTTTCTTTTTGGCTTTAATGCCATCTAACAAGCTCTCTAAATCTTCATAAACGAGTCCTTTTAGCTTAGGATTGTTAAACACCATGGGATGCGTAGCAAAATAGTAATTGAATGATTCGTCTAGTACGCCATGTCCTGCCACAAATACAATAACAATATCGTTAATACTTGCTTGAGCCACAAACGATTTTAACGAAATGACATGATCGGCAGTTACAGTTTCATTCGCAATATTTTTAGTTAGAACTTCGCTGTAAACACCATTGGAATTTCCTGCCAATAAAGTCGATAAATCATTTGCGTCTTTGGCGGCATAGTTCAGGTTATATTTTTCATCTACATACTTGGAGGTTCCAATAGTGACTAGATATAGTTTCGGTAGGGACTGCTTAGTTATGTTTTCTACATAAACTGTTTCCAATAAGCTCTCAATTCCTTGTTTATTTCTGCAGGCTACCTGAATTTTATTAATTCCCTCAACCAAATTGAGATTAGCTGATTGCTTAACACTAGTGCCCTTTATTGCCGTCCCCTTTTTACCGTAAACTGGCACATTGTTTACCCAAATATTGTAAGATGATAAACCAATTTTGTCAGTAAACACCATGTTTAAATCAACTGTACTAGCTTTTGTAATAGCAACAATGTCATTTTTATTGGCTATTTTACATGAAGGAACCTTTTTAAAATCATTGCTATTTGTTGCTGCAACACCAAGTTTAGAGATGCGTTTTTCATAAGCTTTTTTGTACAGGCTTATCAAAGCTTCATCCTCACAGTTTAGTTTTTTCAGGACTAAATCGGGCCGATTATAAATGGCATCAAACTGTTCGAATGGATAGGCCTTGTTGCCTATACGAAAGGTCACTAAATCGTACCCTTCTTTGTTCACTTTATAATAGTTTTCGTGGGTTTTTATGATAGAATTATCCCCCTCACTCACCAACATGATCTCATCTTCTCCTGTTTCAGGATTTAAGATAAAAAACTGACCATTTATAAGTGTAATTCCAATTTTTCCATCCGGTTTTGAGGCCACGTGTGACACCATATGAGGCTTGACACGTATACTTTCGATTACTTTTTTGGAAACTAGGTGCTCAAAATACAGGACGTCATCTTTTATAACCGCTGCATAGTCGCAAGGTTTATTGATGGGTAATGAGTATCCTTTTATTTGTAAAGTACCTTCACTGAACAAACCGAAAGGTTTTGTACTGTACATTTTAATACCTGTAAAGGTATTCACAATGAGGTAGTCGTTATTGGTGGTAAAATTTGTATAGGCACCTTCAGCATACCCTATGTTACCTAGCAAAGCATTTTCGAATTCCAACTGCCAATAGGCTGTGTTCCAAACAAAAGTTTTACTGGTATTGAAGCAAACGGCTAAATGCTTCCCGTCAGGCGAAAATGCGGCAGATTTTGCTTCAATCAATAATTTTAACTTGGACGATTCAACCCCTGGAGTTGATAGTTTTTTAATGAATTCACCTGTATTTAAATCAATGATTGAGACAGCTGAATCGCCTGTGCCAAATACGGCCATTAGCTGGTCGTCTGGACTGATGACAAAACCATTTATAACCGGTTGATATGAAAAGATGGTGCGGTATGCCTCTGGTTTACGATCTTGTAAATTGTACTGTCTTATTTCATCATTTTTAAGTTTAGTAAAAAGAAATTTACCATTATTCGAATACATAATAATGTCCTTTTCAGTAAATGTTCTTTTGAGTACAACCGCACCCACAGTTTTAACATCTTCATTTGTCCGTAAATCACTTAAGTTACCATTTGCTATCCGCATGGCCTTGTCTAACAGTTTTTTACCTTTTTGCAAATTCAGTTGTTTAGCTTTAGGCGGTATTTCTCGTTTGGCATCTGGTAAGGTATAGTCTCCAAATTTTTCAGCCGTACTAAAGTTCCAAAAAGTCAGCAGATTATCTTCTCCTAAAAATACTGATTTTTGATTGGCAGGGTTAAAATCGAATGTTAAAATAGGATTTACTTTACCTTCAAGGGTTTGATGGATAATACCACGTTTTGCATCCCATAATTTTATCGCGCTGTTAGCATTTCTGCCCTTTAAGCTCTCAGTGTAATTTGTTCCCGAACTTGCTATCAAGGAGCCGTCTGGAGAGATGGATATGCCTGAAATTGGTGATTTATTATCTTCTGTCTTTCCCTTAAATTCATTTATGGTTTCTCCATTCAAATTCATCAGCTTAATTACATTATTTGCGGTTGAAACAACAAAATAGGCCTTAGATGGATGGACAGCAAAGCTGGAATTTAAAATACTACCCGTTTTAAAAGTTTCCGCAACCGATAGGTCAGTTGGAGCGCAAAGCGACACTTTGCCGTCTTTACTAGCTACCAAAATATGTTTACTAGTTGCGTTATATCCAAAACCTAAAATACCTAATGGATGAATTTTTTCTGCTTTTTTAATTGTTTTTTCCGTCAAATCAAATTTTGATAAGGTTCCACCAGCCTCTGAAAAAAATAGGAAATCATTAATTAATTGAACTGCCGAAACAGATTTACTGTGCTTCAATAAAGTATCAGGTTGCTCTAGTTTAGTTGACTGCCATTCTAAAATCTGACCCTCGGCATGAGCTGTATAAATAGCGGTTCCAGAACTCAAACAAAAATCGTTGATTGAGAGGGTAGTACTAATGGAATCAGCAACTGTCCAATTTATGATATCCCATATAATCAATT
>JAWWDX010000071.1:0-12081 GCA_033719695.1 Putridiphycobacter sp. | reverse complement strand
TAGGCCCACCGGCCGCGCTGCTCGCGCCCCACCAGCCCGGCCTCTGGATTCCGTTTGGGGAAATTTTTAGGGTCGGCAATGGTGCCACTTAAAAACTCAGACACTATGCCACCGCCATTTTCCGTCATTTTTTTTGCTATTGATTTATGCCCTACTGGATATAAATCATCTAAACCATGTGCTAAAACACCCATTGTAGGTATATCATTAACCAAGGCTGCTTTGTGCGCGGCAATATCAATACCAAAGGCTAATCCACTAATTATTTGCACATCATATTCTTTTAAGTCATGTACCAATTGTCGGGTCATCTCCTTACCATATGACGTGGCTTTTCGTGTACCAACAATCGCTATATTTTTTCGCTTGTTAAAATCAATATTTCCCTTTGTGAAAAGCATAATGGGTCCGTCGTCGCACTGGGCTAATTTTTTGGGATAGGTATTGTCTTGATAAAAATGGGTATCAATAGCATTTTTTTGAATGAATTCAAATTCAAGAGTCGCACGCTCAAGTGCTTCCGCTTTGTTTATTGTTTTTAAAAAGTGGGTGCTTATACCCGGCACTTTGGCCAAAGCAGTTGATTTTTCCTCAAAAATGCCTTGAACAGACCCTACATAAGCAGCCAACATCTTAGCTTTTTTTGGGCCAATGCCATTTAATAGTCCTAATGCTATTTGGTAAATTTTTTCGTCCATGTTGAATTTCAAATATATGAAATTATAAAATGTACAAGTTAGGCCAGAACAATAATGTTAAAAAGTATGCATGAGTTGATCGAAAGCGAAATGTTACCTTTCATAGCTAATGATTTTCATGCTAAAAATGGAAGATTTAAACATTTGAATGCTCATTCTTTTTAAAATTGGGAAATAATAGCGTTACATAATTGTATACTTTTCATGTTTTGAAAACCCTATTGAAAGCGTTATGGTTGTTGCCATGTCTTTTGAAAAAATAATAAGTCACTGATTATGCGTAATTTATTTAACAAAATTTTAATTATTTCAAAATCTAAGTTTAAAGGATTTATCAAAACTAACAGGATGAAAGCTGCATTAGCGATAGTGTTTACAAGCGCTTCTCTAACGTTGCAATCTCAGGATATCGATATTAATCAAATTATATCTCCTGTTCCTTGTATTAGTAATCCTGGATCCTACACTGTTACAGTTGAGTTGATTAACAATGGAAGTTCAGATTTAAACAACATTCCCGTTGGCCTTGCATTTTCAACTAACGGGGGGACGAGTTTTTCAACACCTGAATTTTTTATTGCAACGTCACTCTCTAATAACGGTGATACTGAAACCTTCACGTTTTCGCAGTCAGTGAGTTTAGCGGCGGCTCAAGATTATAATTTTGTAGTTAGAATTAATACACCTATTTCTGGAGATCCTGATCTGGTTGATCAATTAGCTACAACACTGAGGGTTATGACAAATTTTACCCTTCCATCTCTTAATATTTGTGCAAATACTGATATTGGGGTATTGGATGCTTCTAACCCGGCCGCAAATTCATGGCAATGGGATTTTGGAGATGGTAACACTTCTAATTTCCAATTTAATAGTCAGGTTTATGCAGATACAGGAACGTATACCATTACACTGCAGTCAACCGGTGGGGGATGTTCGGGTACCTTGTCAAGAACAGTAACTGTTAGACCGCCTGTCGCTGATTTTGTTTTAAATCCATCTGTGGGCTGTTCGCTTCCGCATACTGTATTTTTCACAGACCAATCGACTTTACCAGATACTTGGTTTTGGGATTTTGGTGATGGGAACACTTCTACTTTACAAAATCCTGTGCATAATTATACGGCAGCTGGCGATTATACGGTTAGCTTGGTGGTAACCGACACAATTTTTGGCTGTTCAGGTTCCCAAGAAGCATTGGTGTCAGTGGCTATTCCAACTCCAGAATTTACCGAATCTAGTGGTTCCGTAGGAGGAGTATCAGGATGTGAGCCATTAACTGTTAATTTTCAAGATGCTTCTACGTTACAGGGCTCAACAGGTGAAGTTATTACTGGTTGGGCATGGGATTTTGGAGATGGTAATACCTCAAACGCTCAGAACCCAACTCATGTTTATACTAGTGCTTCTAATACGTCGTATGATGTTTCTCTAACCATTACACTTTCAAATGGATGCTCTGATGTCATCACAAAACCAAATTTTGTTCAAATTACAGGTCCTGAGCCTGATTTTATGGTTACAAATGCGTCAGGGTGCGAACCTTTGACAGCCGTTTTCACTGATAACTCGACTTTGACTTTCACAGCATTATCGTACCTTTGGGATTTTGGAAATGGCAACACATCCTCAACTATAGGTGATGTTAGTCATACTTATACAACATCCGATACGTTTGATGTAACTCTAACAATTGAAGATGTAAACGGCTGTGTTAGATCAAGAACATATAATAACATAGTGAATACGCAAGATACTATTCCACCAACTATTTCATGTCCTTCTGATTTGACACTTAACAATAATTTTGGACAATGTGGTGGAACAATTAGTTTTTCCCCGCCTTCAGGATTTGATAATTGTGGGGTAGCATCAATTATACAAACCACTGGGTTACCAAGTGGAAGTTTATATCCAATCGGTACAACTACTAATACTTATGTTGTGACCGATAATGCAGGATTGACAGGTACCTGTAGTCATAATATTACAGTTATAGATGCCGAATTTCCTACTATCACATGTCCATCAGATATTATACAAACTAATGATTTGGGTTCCTGTGGCGCCATTGTTAATTATATTGCGCCAGTCGGATCAGATAACTGCCCAAGCCCAACGACGGTTCAAACTTCTGGGTTAGCATCAGGTAGTTTGTTTCCTATTGGTACAACAACCAATACATTTGAGGTGACTGATGCCTCTGGGAATGTAACGGTGTGCAGTTTTGATGTGGTCATTACTGATACAGAATTACCAACCATTACTTGCATAGCCGATATTTCGCAAAATAGTGATTTGGGTGACTGCGGAGCTATTATTACTTATGCGGCCCCAACGGGTTTAGATAATTGTCCAAGCCCAACAACAGTACAAACTGCTGGATTAGCATCAGGTAGTTTGTTTCCAGTGGGCGTAACAACCAATACGTTTGTGGTGACAGATGCTTCTGGAAATGTTGATAGTTGCAGTTTTGATGTCGTAATATTAGATAGTGAATTGCCAACTATTTCTTGTCCATCTAATATTACGCAGAACAATGATTTCGGTCAATGCTCTGCAGATGTTTCGTATTCTATGCCAGTAGGCATTGATAATTGTCCTGGAGCTGTAACAACACTTACCGCAGGACTAGCAAGTAATGCAACATTTCCTGTGGGAACGACTACTAACACATACCTAGTTACAGATGCTGCAAACAACACAGCAACTTGTAGTTTTGATGTTACAGTGATAGATGCGGAAGCACCAAGTATTTCTTGCCCAGCAAACATTACTCAAAATAATGATGCCGGTGATTGTGGTGCAATTGTGAATTATACCGAACCCGTAGGTACTGATAATTGCACATTAAGTGCCGGTTCAACTTTTCTAGCATCTGGAATATCGCCCGGAAATATATTTCCAGTAGGTACAACAACAAATACATATACTGTACAAGATTTTGAAGGAAATTCAACTTCATGTAGCTTTACGGTGACTGTGATAGATGCGGAATTCCCAACCATCTCGTGTCCATCTAATATTTCACAAGCGAATGATCCAGGAGCATGTGGTGCAGTTGTTAATTATAGTGAACCCATTGGAACAGATAATTGCCTTGGAGATGTAACTATTCAAACAGCTGGTTTACCTGATGGGAGCGTATTTCCGGTTGGCACAACTACGAACACATTTCAAGTGACTGATGCAGCAGGTAACGTCACAACATGTAGTTTTGATGTGACCGTATTTGATGCTGAATCACCAGTAATAACATGTATGGGAGATATTGCTCAAAACAACGACTTTGGGCAATGTGGCGCAATTGTCACATATACGCCACCAGTTGGAACTGATAATTGCTCAGGTGCAACAACGGTTCAAATTTCAGGATTAGCTAGCGGAAGTTTGTTTCCGGTGGGTACTACAAATAATCTATTTGAAGTGACTGACGCAGCAGGTAATACAGATACGTGCAGCTTTAACGTGGTTATTACTGATACAGAACTGCCAAGTATTAATTGTCCTGTCGATATCTCACAAAATAATGATGTTGGGGCATGCGGAGCTGTTGTAAGTTACACGGCACCATCAGGGCTTGATAATTGTCCAGGTTCAACAACAGTTCAAATTGCCGGTTTGGCAAGTGGGGCTTTATTTCCAATTGGAACAACTATAAATACATTTGAAGTGACTGACGCTTCTGGAAATGTGTCGACTTGTAGTTTCAACGTGACTATTTTAGATACTGAATTTCCAACACTTATTTGTCCTTCTGATGTAGCACAAGATAATGATTTAGGTATGTGTGGGGCAGTGGTAACATATACAACGCCAATAGGTATAGATAATTGCTCGGGTGCTACAACAATTCAAATAGCAGGTTTAGCTAGTGGAAGTTTGTTTCCAGTAGGCACTACTACAAATACTTTTGAAGTAACTGATGCTTCGGGGAATACAACAACTTGTAGTTTTGATGTTGTCATTAGCGACGCAGAATTGCCAATCATTACTTGTTTGGCTGATATTGCACAAAATAACGATCCTGGTCAATGTAGTGCGGTAGTAACTTATGTAGCACCAGTTGGCGCCGATAATTGTCCAGGAGCTATCACAATTCAAACAGGCGGCCTTTCTAGTGGAAGCGTTTTTCCTGTGGGAACGACAACAAATACGTTTGAAGTGACAGATGCAGCAGGTAATACAGCCACCTGCAGCTTTGATGTTGTGATTAGTGATGCTGAGCTACCAACAATTACGTGCTCAGCTGATATTGCTCAGAATAATGATATTGGACAATGTGGCGCAATTGTTACTTATACAGCTCCTGTTGGACTTGATAATTGTCTAGGCGCCGTAACCGCTCAAACGGCAGGTTTGGCTAGTGGAAGCTTATTTCCGGTGGGAACAACAACAAATACTTTTGAAGTAACAGATGCAGCTGGTAATACTGTTAGTTGTAGTTTTGACGTGGTGATTTCTGATACTGAATTCCCAACCATATCATGTCCTATAGATATAGCACAAGATAATGATATTGGCCAATGCGGCGCAGTTGTGACCTATACAACACCAATTGGATTAGATAATTGTACAGGATCTGTAACAACTCAAACTGCAGGACTCGCGAGTGGTGATTTATTTCCAGTTGGCACTACTACAAATACTTTTGAAGTAACAGATGCTTCGGGTAATAGCATTACCTGTAGTTTTGATGTAGTGATTACAGATGCAGAATTGCCAACCATCTTATGCCCGAACGATACGACCATTAATAATAATATTGGGTTATGTGGGGCTATCTTCAGTTTTGCAGCACCAGTTGGATTAGATAATTGTTCAGGATCGGTTACAACACAAACGGCAGGTTTAGTTTCAGGAGTAGAATTCCCAATTGGCATCACCACCAATTCATATGAGGTAGCAGATTTAACCGGAAATTTGGCCACGTGTAGTTTTGATGTAGAGGTGCTGGACGCTGAATTACCTACCATTGTTTGCAGCGAAAGTTTTGAATCATGTGATTCCATTTTGACAGTTAATGAACCAGAAATTAATGACAACTGTCCAAATCCCGTTTTTGAACTAACAAGTGGCCTGCCAAGTGAAAGCATTTTTCCTGTTGGAACAACGGTTAATTTGTATACGGTAACAGATGCCAATGGTAATCAAGCAACTTGTGAAGTAGAAATAACCCGATTTGCTCTACCTGTCATTGATGCTGGACCCGACTTGACAATTGATGCTGGTAAAAGCGTTGTCATTGATGCTACAGGAACAAATGTGAATTTATATGAATGGTCACCAATAGACGGTCTAGATAACAGCGGGATAGAAGATCCAGAAGCGAACCCAATGTTCTCTACTGAGTATATAGTGCGTGTCATTTCTGATGATGAGTGTGAAGCAGTTGATACGCTATATATAACGGTAAATTTAGTGATTGAAGCAAACAACTTTATGAGTCCAAATGGAGATGGTAAAAACGATACCTGGATTGTTAAAGGGAATTACTTATTGGATGAATGCACCATTAATATCTATTCACCATGGGGCAATCTTGTATACGAATCAGAAGGATATGATAACTCTTGGAACGGCACTTTCAGAGGATCAGAATTACCAGCGGGAAATTATTATTACGTGATTTCATGTGGAAGCGATAAGCCTACAACTGGAAGTATCACCTTAATTAGATAAAACATGGAAACTATGAAAAAAGCATTTTTATTAAGCATCATATTAGGAGGTTTTGTTTCGACAACTTCTGTATTGGGGCAGCAATTGGGTTTATCTACCTTGTATAATCAAAATATATACCTAATTAATCCAGCTGCGGCAGGATTTGATGACTGTATTGCCGTGAATCTAAACCACCGAAATCAATGGACAGGTATTGACGGATCACCCAGAATAAACACTTTTGTAGTCGATAATCGAATAGGTAAAAACCACGGGGTGGGGTTAGACCTAAGGAATCTTAGAAGCGGGCTTATCAATAATTTTAATCTTAAAGGCACTTACGCCTACCATTTAAAATTAACGGAAAACTCATTTTTATCAGGTGGTATTTCGCTGGGAATTATCCAACAAAAATTTTTGGCAGACCAAGCTATTGCTAGTGATTATACAGATGATTTATTAACTAATGGAGTGCAATCAGATATAGGTTTTACTTCTGACATTGGCTTAATGTATCATTGGGATAAATTGACTATCGGTTTAGCAGTGCCACAAATAATTGCGGCTGGTTTAATAGTAGACTATGGAGAAACCTCCAGTAAATATCGATTGGTTGATCACATGAATTTTTACGTTTCTTATGATGTGTATGATGAAGATAATTGGCGTATTACACCATCAATTCTATACCGAAATTCAGATTATAGTGTTCATCAAATCGATTTGTCAGTGAATGCTATGTGGAATGACTTTTTCGGCTTTGGGGTGATGTATCGAAGTACTTATGGCTTGTCTGGTATGATTGAATTTAACTTCCTTGAAGATTACAGGTTTGGTTATAGCTATGAATTTGGTAGTAGTAACATTACAGGTGTGTCCACCGGTACCCATGAGATTATGATTGGCATGAAAATTTGTGATTAGAATCAGTTTGAATTAATTGAATAATTCTCACTTCTAGAAAAAATAAAAAGTCAATAGGTAAAAGTTAAATAGCCCTCCTAATTTTTTATCTTTGCCGTTTTTAAGCGGTACAAAAGATGGAATATAATTTTAAGGAAATTGAAAATAAATGGCGGCAGTTTTGGGCGGAAAACAAAACTTTTAAGGCTGAAGACAGTTCTGATAAGCCCAAGTTTTATGGATTAGATATGTTTCCTTATCCTTCTGGTGCAGGCCTACATGTAGGTCATCCGCTAGGTTATATTGCATCAGATATTTATGCACGATTTAAGAGGTTAAAAGGCTTTAATGTATTGCACCCAATGGGATATGATTCTTTTGGTTTGCCTGCCGAGCAATACGCCATACAAACTGGACAACACCCTGCCATCACTACCGAGAAAAATCTGGCTCGATATAGAGAACAATTAGATAAAATTGGTTTTTCTTTCGATTGGGACCGTGAAGTACAAACTTCTAGTCCGGAATATTATAAATGGACGCAATGGATATTCAAGCAACTGTATAATAGTTGGTACAATGTAGCGGCTGATAAAGCGGATGACATTGCCAATTTGGAAGTGATTTTTGAAAATGAAGGAAATAATACGGTGAAAGCTGTAACAGACCAGGTTGAGGTTTTTACAGCCGAAGAATGGAATTCATTTTCGGAGGCTGAACAACAAAAGATTCTAATGAATTACCGCTTGACTTATTTGGCGGACTCCATGGTAAATTGGTGTCCAGCTCTTGGAACAGTTTTAGCCAACGACGAAATTAAAGATGGGGTTTCTGAAAGAGGTGGCCACCTTGTTGAGCAAAAATTGATGCGCCAATGGAGTATGCGTATTACTGCCTACGCTGAGCGTTTACTTAACGGTTTAGAAACGATTGATTGGTCAGACTCTATTAAAGAACAACAAAGAAATTGGATTGGAAAGTCGGTTGGGGCATCTGTATTTTTCAAATTGGAAAAAGGGGAAGATAAAATAGAAGTATTTACTACCCGACCAGATACCATTTTTGGGGTAAACTTTTTGGTGTTGGCACCAGAACATGCATTGGTGAATAAAATAACCACAGCTGTCCAAAAAGAAGCGGTTGCAGCATATCAAAAACAAGCCAATTTAAAAACGGAGCGTGACCGACAAGCAGATGTGAAAAACATTACAGGTCAGTTTACAGGTGCTTATGCTTTACATCCTTTTTCTGGAGAAAAAGTGCAAATTTGGATCGGCGATTATGTGTTGGCTGGATATGGAACTGGAGCTGTGATGGCCGTTCCAGCTGGCGATCAGCGCGATTGGGATTTTGCAAAGCACTTTAATATTGAGATTAAAAATATATTTGAAGGGGTTGATATTTCTGAAGGCGCTTACACCGAAAAAGAAGGAAAACTAACCAATTCTGATTTTTTAAATGGGTTAACCGTGAAAAAAGCCATGAAATTGGCCATTTATGAGATGGAAAAAAAGGGGATTGGTACTGGAAAAACAACTTATAGGTTAAGAGATGCCGTTTTCTCTCGTCAACGTTATTGGGGAGAGCCATTTCCTGTATATTATAAAAACGATTTGCCTTATTTAATTGAAGACGAACAGTTACCAGTAACATTGCCAGAAGTAGATGCCTATTTGCCTACCGAAGACGGGGAACCACCGTTGGCCAGAGCTAATAAAGAGGCTTGGAATGTGTTTGAAGGCGATAGAATGGAGTACAACACCATGCCAGGTTGGGCAGGGTCGTCTTGGTACTTTTTAAGATACATGGATCCTAAAAATGAAGCGGAATTTGTGTCTAAAGAAAAAGCAGATTATTGGAACCAAGTAGATTTATACATTGGCGGGTCTGAACACGCTACTGGTCACTTACTATATGCGCGTTTTTGGACCAAATTTCTATGCGATAAAGGATTCATTTCATTCGACGAACCATTCAAAAAAATGATTAACCAAGGGATGATTTTGGGTAGGTCGAGTTTTGTGTATCGATACACTATTCTTCCTGTTATTGATGGCAATATAAATGAAGAAGTTTTATCTTTTTTAAAGTCAAATCCACTTTATGTATCTTTTGATATTCATAAATTAAAAAATATAAAAGAAAAATTTAATGATGTTTTAAAAGTAAAAAAGAAAGAATTAGAAGACACGTTCAATATTAAGGTTCTTGAACTTTCTTTAGAATTTAATGCCCGTTTACACGTCGATATTTCATTGGTTGACAATGACAAATTAGATGTGGAAGGTTTTAAAAATTGGTTGCCAGAATATGCTAATGCAGAATTTATTTTAGAGGATGATGGCACTTATATTTGCGGGAGCGAAGTAGAGAAAATGTCAAAGTCGAAATACAATGTGCAAACCCCAGATGAGTTAGTAGAAAAATTTGGGGCAGATACTTTGCGTTGCTATGAAATGTTTTTAGGGCCATTGGAACAAGCTAAACCGTGGGACACCAAAGGCATTAATGGGGTACATAACTTCTTGCGTAAGTTTTGGCGTCTTTTTCATAATGATGCCAATGAATTTTCTGTTTCAGAAGGGGAGGCAGATAAAAAAGCATTGAAGACTTTACACAAAACCATTAAAAAAATTGAAGACGATTTAAACCGTTTTTCATTCAATACAGGTGTGTCGAATTTTATGATTGCCGTGAATGAATTAACGGACCAAAAATGCAATAACAAGGCTGTTTTGTCTGATTTGGTTGTATTAATTTCTCCTTACGCTCCCCATATTTGTGAAGAATTATGGGTAAAATTAGGTAATGAAGCCGGAAGCTTATCTTATGCAGAATTTCCAACGTTTAACCCCGACTTTTTAGTAGAAGCAAATTATGCTTATCCAGTGTCGTTTAATGGCAAAATGCGTTTTAAATTAGAGTTGCCAACCAATATGCCAAAAGATGAGGTTGAAAAAGCAGTGTTGGAAGCGGAGCAATCACAAAAATGGTTAGATGGCAAAACCCCTAAAAAATTAATTGTGGTACCTGGTAAAATTGTAAATGTAGTGGTATAGCTATTTACCAATTATGTGACGGTCTATAACCTCGTGATGCTAATGTTTCAACGTTATTTATGAATATAAATTTGAGTTGACTTAAATTGCTAATCTTGCATACTCACTAACAGGTCTTCTAATTGTATGATATGCTTATTATAGTAGTAGCGAATCCACAATACAATGAGAAGATAGAACACTAGCGCTATGCCTAAATAAATGAATAGCATGGTAAGTATTTCACTCAAATTCAAATCTAAAAACAAAAATTTTAGAAAAATATCGGGATTGTAGAATTCACTACTTTTATGCCCCAAAATAAGTGCAAAAATTGGTATTGGAACCAATAATGCACTAGAAATGCTGTAGGATTTATAAACGGCTAAAGTTGTTTTGATGTTATAAATAAAAGCCTGAATGGTCGACCATGTATTTGTTTCATTGGTCGGGGTTTGACTTAAGAAAAGTGAGAATTTAATGACATTGCCAAGTAGCATAAAAACCGTGATAGCCATAAAAATTAAATAAATACTTCCTACCCGCTTTTCTATGTCATAAATGAATGGAACCATTAAAAACAATATCGCACCTAATAAGGTGGTTAACAATTCAAACCAAATCTTTTTACGAATAATGGCTACTGGGTTTCCCTTTGCCATCTCAATTTTTACATCCTTTTGATTTGCAGGAATTCCTTCAGCATCCATGGCTGATTTAATCGATTTAAAATTCATATCCTTGTTTTTTAATGAGCGCTTTTATTTTATCTTTTGTTCGCTTTAATTTTACCCTTGTATTCACTTCGCTCAGTCCAAGTTGTTGGGCAATTTCTTTTTGTGCGTACCCCTCAATGGTATATAAAATCAATGCTTTTTCAATTTTATTTAATTGGTGAACGGCCTTATAAAAAACTGCAAGTTGCTCGTCTATAGTTTCGTTCATTTCAACTTGTTTCACATTTACTTTGTCGGAAAATCGTTCAAAGAGATGGCGCTTTTTCTCTTTTTTAAAAAATGTAATTGCTGTGTTTACCGCCACTCTATACATCCACGTTGTAAAACTACTTTCACCTTTAAATTTTGGATACGCTTTCCACAACTGGTAAATGATCTCTTGCCTCAAATCCTCCTGATCAATGGCATTATCCATATATATTTTAGAAACCTTAATCAGAATTCCTTGGTGCGCTTTGATGTGTTTAAGAAAAGCTTGTTCCGTTTTCAATTAACCGTTTTTTATGGTTAGTATGATAAAATTAGTAAATGTTACACGCCTCAAAAAAAAAGGGTAAATTTAGTTTACCGTAGTGCCAAGTGAGGAAAAAAGCTTTTTGAGTGAGTAAAGACATTTTATTATGGCCTTTTTGGTGTAAATCGAATCAGGTCTTAATTTAAAAACCACTATTTTTAGACGAGTACTTAAAATAATTGTATTTTGAATCTTCCCAAATAGATCATATATAGCTTGCATAGCTATAAATAAACATAATGGTATTAGTAATTTCGCTTTCATTTAATGATTTGTAGGTGGTGTTTCTGGATGCCCATCTTCTGGTTCATCATCATCCTGAGGCTGTACTGGCTTAGGATTATCATCGTATAACTTCTCTTTGTAAATCATAATAATAATTTTTATTGTAAATAATATTTATTGTAAAGTTACAACTATTTATCTAAATATTGCAAGTCTTTTTTTATCTTGATTATCTCAATCTCTAATTCTTTTATCTTTTTCTCTTGTTGGTTAAGTATTTCTATTTTCTTTTCAAGTCTGCG